>NZ_JAEEAP010000294.1 GCF_016103465.1 Streptomyces sabulosicollis | reverse complement strand
GCACCGTACGACCGCACCGCCATCGCACCACCGAAGGAGGCAGGCGCCGGGCACAGGCTGCGGTTGGGGAGACAAGGGGGCTCCCCCGGGGATGTGCGGCATGGTGGGTGCGGCGCGGGCGTCTCGGCGTTCATGTCCTGGGCCCGGCGCCTGCCTCCTTCGGTGGTGCGATGGCGGTGCGGTCGTACGGTGCGGGACGCGTCACCGGTGGTCTCCGGCGAGCGGCGGGACGAACGGGGCAGCGGTGGACAGGGGTTCGCGGGAGCGCCAGGGCCTCCCGCTCGGCGAGCGCGGCTGGTGGGCGAGGGTTCCGGCGGATGCGGATCGCCGCGTCCAGGGCGTCGGCGAGCCGGGCCAGCAACCGTGGTGAGCCCCGGAGAAGGCGCCGTCGCGCCCGGCGGCGGTCCGCACCAGCTCGAGCGCGGCGGCCCCCTTGGACCGTCATTCCCGGGGCGTGCACCGGAACGGCGGGCAGCGACCGGGCGCAGGGGCGGGTGGCGGACTCACGACAGAGGCGGGTGGCGGACTCACGCAGCTCCCGGCGCCGCGGAACGCCCTGGGCGGCGCCACCGTCGTCGGAGACGGCGGCCAGGGCCATCGGCGGGAGCTGGGTCACGGCCACGCGTCTCGGTCCTCCTGCTGCTGAACACCCTCCGGCTGTCCCCCGTACGTACCAACGACGCGTGGCGCTCTGGATCACGGGCTGGGCGAAGATCCTTGCGGCCGGGAACCAAGGACCCGCTCGCAGCCGTCGTAGGCGGCACCGGCATAGTGGGATACCACCCCATTGCCGGGGCGGTGCATGACAATTCCACACAGGCCGTAGAGCAGCTCAGAACCTCAGGGGGAGTCCCGCCCATGCCATCCAAACGCCGACCCGCACTGGCCGTGGCCGCCATAGCCTCGGTTCTGGCGCTCACCGCCACCGCGTGCGACTCGTCGGACGACAACGCCGACGCCAAGCCGACCGCTTCGTCGGAGCAGCAGGGCGTGGACGACATCAAGCTGCCCGACAACCTCAACGACAAGTTGAAGAACCTCGGCATCGATCTGGACCAGTGGAAGAACGGTGCCTGGAACAAGTGGGACAAGGACGACTGGCTGCGCGAGGCCGGTGACTTCATCAACCCGATCATCAAGGGCCTGTGGAAGCCGGACCGGATGCGGGACGCGCAGGAGCCCGACAAGCCGGTGGACGACAGCGACATCGCCGACGACCAGGGTGTGACGGACCCCGATCCGCAGCCCGTCTCGGCCAAGGAGGTCGCCAGCCCGTACAGCTCCAACGTCCCCTACGCGGGCAAGGTCTTCTTCGACGGCCCCGAGGGCTCGATGGTCTGCTCCGCGACGGTCGTCGAGGACCCGGCGCACCCCGGGAAGTCCAACCTGGTGTGGACGGCGGGCCACTGCGTCCACGCGGGCAAGGGCGGCGGCTGGTACAAGAACCTGATGTTCGTGCCCGCCTACAACGACGCGGGCAAGTCGCAGGCGGAGCTGGAGAACGCCACCAAGGAGGAGCTGGCCCCCAAGGGAGTCTGGTGGGCCGACTGGGCGCAGACCTCCTCGCAGTGGATCGACAACGGCGCGGCCGTGGGCGGCAAGGGCGCTCCCTACGACTTCGCGGTGATGCATGTGAAGCCGGAGGTCAGCGGGGGCAAGTCGCTCGAGGAGACGGTGGGCGGCGCGCTGCCGGTCGACTTCAACGCCCCGGCGGTGAAGTCGATCGACGAGATCACGGCCACCGGCTACCCGGCTGCCCCGCCGTTCGACGGCCAGAAGATGAACCAGTGCGCGGACAAGCCGGGCCGGCTCTCCCTGGACGCCAAGCAGCCGACGATGTACCGCATCGGCTGCACCATGACCGCGGGCTCCTCCGGTGGTGGCTGGGTCGCCAATGGCGCGGACGGCAAGCCGGCGCTGGTGTCCAACACCTCGATCGGCCCGTCCGACGCGACCTGGCTGGCGGGCCCGCACCTGGGCCCCGAGGCGAAGGGCGTCTACAACGCGGTGAGCAAGAAGTTCGCGAACCAGTGACCGGCTGACCCGGTAGCCGTCAGGCAGCCATCCGATCCCATGGCGAGGGCCCGCCCCCGGAAGAGAATCCGGGGGCGGGCCCTCGTCGTGCAGGTGTCGCACCCGACGCGGTGCGACTGTCGGGGCTAGCGCTGTCCGGCGGCCCCGGCCGGTACGAAGCGCCGCAGCTCCGCCGCGAGCTCCTCGTGCACGCGCGCCTTGAGCAGCGTGCCCTCGGGGGTGTGCTCCTCGGAGAGCACCTCGCCCTCGGCGTGGGTGCGCGCGACGAGCTTGCCGTGGGTGTACGGCAGCAGCACCTCGATCTCGACCTGGGGCCGGGGCAGCTCCTCGTCGATCACCGCGAGCAGCTCGTCGATGCCCTGGCCGCTGCGGGCCGACACCGCCATGGCGCGCCGCTCCATGCGCAGCAGCCGCTGCACGACGAGCGGATCGGCCATGTCCGCCTTGTTGATCACGACGATCTCGGGCACGTCGACCGCGCCCACATCGCGGATCACCTCGCGCACGGCGGCCAGCTGCTCCTCCGGCGCCGGATGCGAACCGTCCACCACATGGAGGATCAGATCGGCGTCGCCGACCTCCTCCATCGTGGAGCGGAACGCCTCCACCAGGTGGTGAGGCAGATGCCGGACGAATCCGACGGTGTCCGCCAGGGTGTAGAGCCGCCCGCTGGGGGTCTCGGCCCGCCGCACGGTCGGGTCGAGGGTGGCGAACAGCGCGTTCTCCACCAGGACACCGGCTCCGGTGAGCCGGTTGAGCAGCGAGGACTTGCCCGCGTTGGTGTATCCGGCGATGGCGACCGAGGGGACCTTGTGGCGCCGGCGCTCCTGCCGCTTGATGTCGCGGCCGGTCTTCATCTCGGCGATCTCACGCCGCATCTTCGCCATCTTCTCGCGGATGCGGCGCCGGTCGGTCTCGATCTTGGTCTCACCGGGACCACGGGTGGCCATACCGCCGCCCGAGGAACCGGAGCCACCGCCACCCATCTGGCGGGACAGCGACTGACCCCAGCCTCGCAGCCGCGGCAGCATGTACTGCATCTGGGCGAGCGAGACCTGCGCCTTGCCCTCTCGGGACTTGGCGTGCTGGGCGAAGATGTCCAGGATCAGGGCGGTCCGGTCGACCACCTTGACCTTGACGACGTCTTCGAGGTGGATCAGCTGTCCGGGGCTCAGCTCACCGTCGCAGACCACGGTGTCGGCGCCGGACTCGATCACGATGTCGCGCAGTTCCTCGGCCTTGCCGGAGCCGATGTAGGTGGCGGGATCCGGCTTGTTGCGCCGCTGGATCACGCCGTCGAGCACCAGGGCGCCGGCGGTCTCGGCGAGCGCGGCGAGCTCCGCGAGGGAGTTCTCCGCGTCCCGGACCGTACCGGAGGTCCATACGCCCACCAGCACCACGCGCTCCAGGCGCAGCTGCCGGTACTCGACCTCGGTGACGTCCTCGAGCTCGGTGGACAGCCCCACCACACGCCGTAGCGCGGCACGGTCGGAGCGGTCGTACTGGTCGCCGTCACGCTCCTCGTCGATCTCGTGACTCCAGGCGACGTCCTCTTCCATCAGGGCGTCGGCCCGAAGGCTCTCGGCGAGCGGCTGCCGGTCCTGCGGAAGGGAAGAGGAGTGGGTCAAAGGAATCCTTACGTCGTGGAATACCGTCACTGTCGACAACGCGTGGCGGGCCCGGGGGATTCCCCCGCCGGGGGCCGACCGCGACGCCGACCCCTTGATGGTCGCACGCGGCGGCGGGGCCGTCACCCGGGTTTCACGGCCCATGGCACCGCGTAACGCGCCGCGTGCCGCCCCGCCCGCGCTCCGGGCAGCGCGGCGCCCTTCGTGATCTGCTTCTCCGTCTGCTTCCAGTCGGGGTGCCCCGGCATCGGCGGCGTCTTCTTGCCGTAGAGCCACGGATGGAGGAATCCGCTCAGATCGCGCCCCGCCACGGTGGAGGCCAGCCGGACGAAATCGGCGGTCGATGCCACACCGTCGCGGTGGCGGAGGACCCATTGCCGCTCCAGCCGCTCGAAGGCGGCCCGGCCGATCCGCTGCCGCAGCGCGTACAGCACCAGCGCGCTGCCGTCGTAGACGACCGGGCGGAAGATGCCGATCGGCTGGCCGGGGTCGGCGGCCTTGGGTGCCGCGGGCGGCCCTCCCTCGGCCCGCCAGGCGTCGGACTGCCCGTACGCCTTGCGCATGCGCCGCTCCAGGCTCGCCTTACCGCGTTCATCGGCGTACAGCGCCTCGTACCAGGTGGCGTGGCCCTCGTTGAGCCACAGATCGGACCAGCGGCGGGGGCTGACGCTGTCGCCGAACCACTGGTGCGCCAGCTCATGCACCATGATCGATTCGATGTACCACCGGGGCAGCTGATCACTGGTGAACAGATCGCGCTCGAAGAGGGAGAGCGTCTGGGTCTCCAGCTCGAAACCCGTGGTGGCGTGCGCGATCAGCACACCATAGGTCTCGAAGGGGTAGCGCCCGGCCTTCTTCTCCATCCAGGCCAGCTGCCCGGGGGTGCGCGCGAGCCACTTCTCCAGCCGTGCGCGGTCCGCGGCGGGGACGACGTCGCGCACCGGCAGCCCATGGGGCCCGGTGCGGCGCGGCACGGCGGAGCGGCCGATGGAGACCTGCGCCAGCTCGGTGGCCATGGGGTGGGCGAGGCGATACGTCCAGGTGGTGCGCGTTCCCTTGCGGACGCGCTGTCCGGGCAGACCGCCCGCGACGACCGTAAGGCTCTTGGGAGCGGTGATCCGGAAGGTGAAGCGGGCCTTGTCGGCGGGGTGGTCGTTGCACGGGAAGACCCGGTGGGCGGCGTTGGCCTGGTTCGCCATGGCCAGCCCGTCGCTGGTGCGGACCCAGCCGCCGTTCGTGCCGCCCTGCGGATCGCTGGTGTGGCGGACGGTGATCCGAAAGGCGGCGCCCTTACGGATCGGGGCGGACGGGGTGATCACCAGGTCCTCACCGGCCGTCGCGAACCGGGCCCCCGCTCCGTCGACCCGCACCGAGCTCACGACGCCCTGGGTGAAGTCGAGGTTGACGGTGCGCAGCGGAGCGGTCGCGCGGGCGTCGATGGTGGTGACGGCGTCGAGCGGCCGGTCCTGCCGGTGGTAGGTGAACGCGATGTCGTACGCCGTGACGTCGTACCCGGGGTTGCCGAGCTGCGGGAACAGGGGGTCGCCGATGCCGAGGGGACTCGGGTGGACGGGGGACACCGGCCCCGCGGCGGAGGAGGGGCCGACCGCGAGGAAGACGGCGGCCATGGCGGCGGCCACCGGCGCGGTCCTGCGGCGCCCGGTGCGCGGGGGCCAGGGGCGGCGCCCCGAAGAAAGCGTCATGCCTTACGGCTACCAGCGCCCCGGCGCCCGCGCAGTCGCTCCCGGCCTTGATCCACCCAAAGGAGTTCAGACGGCCCAAGGAGCTGGGACGGCCCGGCGGTGGTCAGGAGCGGGCCGTGCAGGAGTGCGCCCGTCAGGAGTGCGCCGCGGCCACGCTGCGGCCCTCGCGCGTCACGTCGTAGACCCCGGGGACGTTCCGCATGGCCCGCATCAGCGTCGGCAGCCTGCCCGCGTCGGGGAGCTGGAGCGTGTAGGTGTGCCGGACCCGCTGTTCACGGGGCGGTTCGACGGCGGCCGCCACCACCTCGGCACCCTCGGCGGCGATGGCCTCGGTGAGATCCGCGAGCAGATGCGGTCTGCTGAACGCCTCCGCGAAGAGGGTCACGCGATAGTCGCCGCCCCCGTCCCGGTCGTCGTCCGCCCAGCGCACCCCGACGGCCGTGCGCCCGGCCGAGGTCATCCGCGCCGCTCCGGGGCACCGCTCGCGGTGCACGGTGACGGCCCCGCCGCGGACCGCGAACCCGGTGACCGCGTCGGGCGGCACGGGGGTGCAGCAGCGGGCGAGCCGTACGGTGGCGCCGGGCAGGTCGACGATGATGCCCGCCTCGGGGCGGCCCGCACCGGGCGCTAGGGCGACGGTCCGGCCGCCCTGCGAAGCCTGCGGACCCCGGGGGGCCTGCGCGTCCCGCGTCTCCTGCCCGTCCGGCCCGTCCTGGCCCTCCTGGCCGGTGAGCTCGGAGGCGGACTCCGCTTCCCCGGCCCCGTCCCGGGGCCCGTGCTGGGGCGCCTGCGACGCCGGGTGGGCGGCCAGCCAGCGGTTGATGGCGATCCGGGCGGCCGGGGTGCGGGCGTGGTCCAGCCACTCCGGCGAGGGGCCGTGGGAGGCGGCGTCCCGGGTGTCGCTCGCCATCAGCAGTTGCAGGGTGTCGCCGTCGCGCAGCACCGTGCTCAGCGTCGCGATCCGGCCGTTGACCCGGGCGCCGATACAGGAGTGCGCGTCGTCGCCGTACAGGGCGTACGCGGCGTCCACACAGCTCGCGCCCGCGGGCAGGCCGAGCGTCCCGCCGTCGGAACGGAAGACAGTGATCTCCCGGTCCTGGGCGAGGTCGTCGCGGAGCGAGGTCCAGAAGAGGTCGGGGTCGGGGGTGGCGCTCTGCCAGTCGAGCAGCCGGGACAGCCAGCCGGGACGGGTGGGGTCGGCCCGCTCGCCCTCGGGGGCGTCGGCGCCCTCCGGCGGGGCGTACGGATTGCCGAGCGCGATCACTCCGGCCTCCGCCACCCGGTGCATCTGATGGGTGCGGATGAGGACTTCGGTGACCTCGCCGTCGCGTCCGGCCACGGCCGTGTGCAGCGACTGGTAGAGGTTGAACTTGGGGACCGCGATGAAGTCCTTGAACTCCGAGATCACCGGGGTGAAGCAGGTGTGCAGTTCACCGAGGACCGCGTAGCAGTCCGCGTCGTCGGAGACGAGGACGAGAAGGCGGCCGAGGTCGGTGCCGGTCAGCTCGCCGCGCTTGAGCCCTACCCGGTGGACGGAGACGAAGTGCCGCGGCCGGACCAGGACTTCGGCGGTGATGCCCGCCTCGTGCAGCACGGCCCGTACGTCCTCGGCGGCGCGGGCCAGCGGGTCGGGGCGCCCGGCGTGGGCCTGGAGGAGCTCGCGGGTCCGCGCGTACTCCTCGGGGTGGAGGATGGCGAAGACCAGGTCCTCGAGCTCGGTCTTGAGCGCCTGCACCCCGAGCCGCTCGGCGAGCGGGATCAGCACATCGCGGGTGACCTTGGCGATGCGCGCCTGTTTCTCGGGGCGCATCACGCCCAGGGTGCGCATGTTGTGCAGCCGGTCGGCGAGTTTGATCGACATCACCCGGACGTCGTTCCCGGTGGCGACGAGCATCTTGCGGAAGGTCTCGGGCTCGGCCGCCGCGCCGTAGTCGACCTTCTCCAACTTGGTGACACCGTCGACGAGATAGCGGACCTCCTCGCCGAACTGCTCCCCCACCTGATCCAGGGTCACCTCGGTGTCCTCGACGGTGTCGTGGAGCAGCGAGGCGGTCAACGTCGTGGTCTCGGCGCCCAGTTCGGCGAGGATCAGCGTGACGGCCAGCGGATGGGTGATGTACGGCTCACCGCTCTTGCGCATCTGGCCGCGGTGGGAGGACTCGGCCAGGACGTATGCCTTGCGGAGCACATCCAGATCGGCTCCGGGGTGGTGTGCGCGATGGACCTTGGCCACATGCTCGATCGCGTCCGGCAGCCGGCCGCGGGAGGCCGACCCCAGCAGGGCTGCCCGGCTGAACCTGCGCAGATTGCGCAGGTCGATGCGGGGGAGGCCGCGCCTGCGGCCGAACGGGGCCTGGTCGGTGGCCTCTGCGCTCATGGGCACCTCCGGCGGCGTCGAGCGTCAACCGGCGTGGGTACTCCCCCGGGGCCGGTGCTTGATGCTATCGAGCCCATCACGCACGGCCGACCGGCTCTCGCCCAGAGTGAAACGGATCACCCATTCGAGGTAAGTGTCAGCCGAGGTCCGTGCCCAGCCAAGAGGAATCTATCTCCCCCTCGGCCACGATCACGGCAGGGCCGGTCATCTCCACCGTACCGTCCGGCCGTTCGCTGATGACAAGGCGCCCTCCGGGGACGTCCACCGTGTACGTGACGGGGTGGCCGGTGACCGCCGGGTCGGCCCCGTCACGGCGTGCGGCGGCGACCATCACGGCGCAGGCGCCGGTGCCGCAGGAGCGGGTCTCACCGGAGCCGCGCTCATGCACGCGCATCGCGACATGGCGCGGGCCGCGGTCGACGACGAACTCGACGTTGGTGCCGTGCGGGTACGCGGCGGCGGGGCGCACGGCGGGGGCCGTGAAGAGATCACCGGCCTGGTCGAGGTCGTCGACGAAGGCGACCGCGTGCGGGTTGCCCATGTTCACGTTGCGCGCGGACCAGCTGCGGTCACCGACCGTGACCGTGATCTCCCCTTCGGGGCCGGGCTCGGGCAGTGTGGCCTCGCCCATCACCACGGTGATCGGGCCGTCGGACCCGGCCGTGGCCTCGCCCGGCCGGGCGGCGTCACCGGCGTCCTTGGCGATGTGGGCCCGGCGCACCCCGGCCCGGGTGGCGATGGCGAGATCGCCCGCCTCCACGAGCCCGGCGCGCTGAAGGTACCGGGCGAAGACGCGGACTCCGTTGCCGCACATCTCGGCGATGCTGCCGTCGCTGTTGCGGTAGTCCATGAACCACTCGGCCTGGTCGGCCATGCCCCGCGCCTCGGGGTGTGCCGAGGACCGCACGACGCGGATCAGGCCGTCACCGCCGATACCGGCGCGGCGGTCGCAGATCCGGGCGACGGTGGCCGCGGACAGCTCCAGGCGGCCGTCCAGGTCGGGGACGATGACGAAGTCGTTCTCGGTGCCGTGCCCCTTCAGGAAGGCCAGCCGTGGTGCGGTGCTCATTCCTCGATCCTACGGGGCACCGCGCGCGCCGTCCCCCGGTGCCCGGCCCGTCGGCCCCGGGCGGGCCGCCCAGGCGGCCAGAGCCCGGGAGGATCGGCGGGACGGGGCTAGCGAAGGCGGGCCACCCGCCAGAAGGTGAGGGCGGCCAGCAGCGCCACGATCACCACATAGAGCACGACGAAGCGCCAGTCCGGGCGGCGTCCGGAGCCTCTGGGGGGCAGGCCCGGCCAGGTGTAGCCCACCCGGCGGGCGGCCATCAGGCCCCAGCCCGCCGCACAGCAGCTCAGCAGCAGGCCGAGCATGGCCACGACCGCTCCTCCGTCGCCGAACTCGAAGGCGAGCGGGAAGGCGAACATCAGGGAGCCGAGGATGGCGAGGGCCACGATCGGCGCGATCTGCCAGATGCGCAGCCGGCGCGGCGGGCGCAGCTCCCTGAAGGACTCCCCGGAGACCGAGCCCGCGTCGTCCGTGCCCTCGGAGCCGTCCTCGAGGACCGGCGCGCCGGGTTCGTGGAGCCCCCCGGCCTCATCGGGTCCGTCCGGGGTCAGCGGCCGCGCGTCTCCGTGCGGCGATTGCTGCGATGCGTCGCGAGGGCCGGCCTCCATCGCCACACGCCCTCCCAACTCCAGACACCACGGCACGATCGGAGCTTGATGATGGCATGCCCGCCGGGGCCCGCATGACGAGCTGAGCGTCCCGATGCCATGACGTGATCAGGCTGTGACCGCCCGTTCAACCAACGCGAGCGCGCTCGCCAGGAGTTCCCCTCTGCGGTCGGCCGCTCCGCTGAGCCAGTGGACCCTGGGATCCCGGCGGAACCAGGAGTCCTGACGGCGTGCGAACCGCTTGGTGGCGCGCACGGTTTCGGCCCTCGCCTCCTCCTCGGCGCACTCCCCCGCGAGCGCGGCGAGCACTTGCTGATAGCCCAGCGCGCGGGAGGCGGTACGCCCGGAGCGCAGCCCGGCGTCCTCCAGCCGGCGGACCTCCTCGACCAGACCGGCGTCCCACATCCGATCCACCCGCAGGGCGATCCGCTCGTCCAGCTCGGGCCGCTCGACGTCGACGCCGATCTGGAGCGTGTCGTAGACCGCCTCGTGCCCGGGCAGATTGGCGGTGAACGGGCGGCCCGTGATCTCGATGACCTCCAGCGCCCGGACCACCCTGCGGCCGTTGCTGGGCAGGATCGCGCGCGCCGCCTCAGGGTCGGCGTCGGCGAGCCGGGCGTGCAGGGCTCCGGAGCCCCGCTCCTCCAGCTCGGCCTCGAGCCTGGCCCGGACGACGGGGTCGGTGCCCGGGAACTCGAGGGCGTCGATGGCCCCGCGGATGTAGAGGCCGGAACCGCCGACCAGGACGGGGATGCGGCCCTGGTCGAGCAGCCGGTCCATCTCGGCGCGGGCCAGCCGCTGGTACTCGGCGACGCTCGCGGTCTGGGTGACGTCCCAGATGTCCAGCAACCGGTGTGGCACCCCCTGCCGCTCGTCCTCCGTCAGCTTGGCGGTGCCGATGTCCATGCCCCGGTAGAGCTGCATGGAGTCGGCGTTGACGACCTCGCCGTCGAGGTGTCTGGCGAGCGCGACGCCCAGGTCGGACTTTCCGGCCGCTGTGGGGCCGACGACGGCGATGACTCGCGGCGGGTGGCCTGCAGTATTCACCGGGCCAGTCTCGCAAATGCCCCGGGGGCTCCTCGAATGAGCGAGGTGACGGCACCACCGGGTGCGTTGCCCGCTGCGGGATTCCGAGGGCCGGTTCGGGGGGTCGGCCGCCGCGCGCCGCACAACGGGCACTCCGGGCGGCACGGGTTTTCGCCCACGCGAGTTTCGCCCACACGAGTAAGGTATGGAGTAGATATGGGCGTGTTTTCCAGGTTTCGTCATGTGTCGAAGGAGGCGAGCCGTTCGTCCGATGAGGCACCGTCCGTGCGAGACGCCCAGGTCACGGTCGACGCCATGACGGCGGAGACCGCGTCCGGGACCGCCGATGAGGCTGAGACCGCGCGGAGCGGGAAGGGGAACCCGGCGGGTGAAGGTGCCGGGATCCCCGCACAGCAGTCCGCGACCGAGGCGGCCGACAGCGAGACCGGTGAGAGCGCCCGCGCATAGGCAACCGACGAGGGTAGGTGGCACATGGGCCTGATGGACAATCTCAAGGCCAAGGCCGGTCAGATGAAGGGCAGGGCCGGCAGCTTCGCGCAGCAGCACGAGGCCAGGATCGAGCGGGGCCTGGAGAAGGCGGCCAAGACGGTCGACACCAGGACCAAGGGCAAGTACAGCGGAAAGATCGAGACTGGCACGGGCAAGGCGAAGGACGCTCTCAACCGCCTCTCGCAGATGGACGAGCGCAAGCCCAAGCACAAGGGCGACGCATAAGACCGGCCAAGCCGACAAGGCACATAAGGCGGTGGCGGGCGGCGCCGGGCCCGGACCGGTCCGCCCCGCCGGTACGCGGCCGTGGAGCACGCACTCCACGGCCGCGAGCGGCCTACGACGACCAGCTCGCCACGAAATACCCCACGCCGTACGGCGCTTCGTCATACCGCAACTCCCCCTTCAGGCG
>NZ_JAEEAP010000293.1 GCF_016103465.1 Streptomyces sabulosicollis | reverse complement strand
GGGCGGTCGCCCTGGGCACGGGGGCGGGTGCTCGCCGTACTGGCGGTGCTGACGGCCGGGCTGCTGGCGTTCCACCGCGCGGTGCCCAACTCCGTGGGTCACCTGGGCAGTCTGCTGGAGGCGTTCCTGCCGTGGCTCGGCGTGGTGGTCGTGGTGCTGCTCGGCCTGGCGCTGCTGCGGCGTTCGGCCCTCGCGCTGGTGGCCCTGCTGCTGCCGGTGGCGGCGTGGACGTATCTCTTCGGCGGGCTGTTGCTGCCCGGGGCCGGGCCCGGCCCGCGTGACCTGGTGGTGGTGCAGCACAACGTCAGCGACGAGAACGCCGATCCGGCGGGTACGGCCCGTGCCCTGGCCGACGCCGAGCCCGATCTGATCGCGCTGGAGGAGCTGGTGCCCACCGCGCTGCCGGTCTACGCGAAGGCCCTCGCCCCGGACTACCCGTACCACGCCGTCCGGGGCACCGTCGGCCTCTGGGCGAAGCATCCGCTCACCGATACCCGGCCGTTGGACATCAGACCGCGGGGCATCCCGGAGGGCTGGAACCGGGGCCTGCGGACCGCCGTCCACACGCCGTACGGCGAGATCGCGGCCTATGTCGCACACCTGCCGTCGGTGCGCATACGGGCGAGTGGCCTGGCCTCCTCCTGGCGTGATCAGAGCGCCGGTCTGCTGGGCGAGGCCATCGCCGCCGAGAAGCGCGAGCGGGTGATCCTGCTGGGCGACCTCAACGGCACGGTCGACGACCGTGGGCTGGCCCCGCTGACCTCGCGCTTGAACGTGGCGGAGCGGGGGTTCGCCCTCAGCTTCCCCGCGGGCTTCCCGCTGGCCCGGATCGACCAGGTCATGGCCCGTTCGGCGACCGTCGGCCACATCCGCACCCTGCCCGCCACCGGCAGCGACCATCTGCCCGTCGCCGCCCGGATCGCCCTGGGGTGAGGCGGCGCCGGGTGGAGCAGCCGGGCGGGCGTCCTCGGGAGCGGTCCCGGGACCCGCGGGTGAGACATGCCGCGCACGCATGACCGACCCAGGAGGTTCCACTGATGAGTACCGGTATGCGCCGGAGGACCGCGACCGCGGCGGCGCGCACCTGAGCGGCAGCACCAGCCCGGGCGGCACCGTCAGGCTCAACAACCTGAGCATCGGCGTGCGGCCGGTCAGCGGGCACAAGGCCAAGCTGGTCCTGTCGTCCTGAGGCCCCGACCTACCGTCAACTCCTCGTGCGGCCCCGGCGCCCGCCTCCGCGCCGGGCTGCATCCGTAGTACGGTTCAAATCGTCACGCGCCGCGAACCGGGGTCCTGCTCAGACAGGACTCGTCCCGACTGCCCCAGGCCGGCCCGATCACGACGAGGACCCACGAGCGATGCCACCGTCCCTCAGCAACTTCAACATGGACCTCCTGGTCCCGCTGCATGCCCTGCTGATGGAACGGAGTGTGACCAAGGCGGCGGAGCGCGTCGAGGTCACCCAGCCCTCGATGAGCACCTCGCTCGCCAAGCTCCGCCGCCACTTCAATGAGCCGCTGCTGGTCAGGGACGGCCGCCGCATGGTGCTGACTCCCTTCGCGGAGTCGCTGGTGCAGCCGGTCACGGAGATGCTGGAGGCGATCAGGGAGGTGGTGGGCGCCAACGCGGCCTTCGACCCGACCACCGACCGCCGGGTGTTCACCGTCACCGCAAGCGACTACGTGGCCATCGTCCTGCTGCGGCCGCTGCTGCGGGAGATCGACACCGCCTACCCCCATGTGCAGATCAAGGTCGCCCCGTTGAGCCACGGCATGGTCGACCAGCTCCGCAGAGGCCAGTGCGATCTGGTCATCTGGCCGCCCATGATCCAGGACAAGGAGCTGGAGACGTTCTCCAGCGCCACGTTGTTCACCGACGAGTTCGTGGCCGTGGTGGACGAGGACCACCCCGAGGTCGGTGACGTCCTGACCTCCGAGCAGCTCTGCACCCTGCCGTACGTCCAGATCGGGGGGCCGCAGCCCACGATCGCCGATACCGTGCTCACTCGACTCGGCCTGCCCCTGCGGGCCGTCGCCGCCACCGACAACTTCACCAACGCGGCCTGTCTGCTCCCCGGCACTCGCATGGTCGCGGTGATACAGCGGCGCCTGTTCGACCAGCTCGGCCCGCGCATCGGCCTTCGGACCGTGGCGCTCGATGTGCCGCTGCCGCGGCTCGTCGAGTCGATGTACTGGCATCCCCGGAACACCGTCGACCCCGCCCACCGATGGCTGCGCGAGCAGGTCCTGCGCCTGTGCGCCACCGACCTTCCGGACCGGTCGCACGACGACGCCGGTTCTTCGCGGGGCGCACGGCCCGACGGCTGATCAGTTCACGGGCGCGGCGAGGGCGGGGGTCCGGGTGCGGCTCCGGTGGGGCGTCCGGGCCTCTTCCACCGACATGTCCAGGCCGATGGCGTTCATCTCCTCGAGGAAGCGTGGATAGGAGCCGCGGTAGGCGTTCGGGTAGGTGAGCCGGGTCTCACCGTCGGCCGTCGTGCCCGCGACGGCCAGCGACATCAGCACCCGGTGGTCGTTGAACGAGGACAGCTCGGCTCCGGTCAGCCGCTCGGCACCGTGGCAGAGCAGTCGCTGCCCGTGCTGTTCGATCCGCGCGCCCATCCTGGTGAGCTGCAGCATCGCCGCCACCCGGTCGGACTCCTTGAGCCTGACGTGGGCCACGTTCTCCAACACGGTGGTGCCGTCCGCCACCGCCCCGAGCACGGACAGCGCGGGCAGCATGTCGGGCACTTCCCGGCAGTCGACCCGGGCGGGGCTCAGCCTGATCCCGTCGTGGCGCACGCGCACCATGCCGGTCGCCGGGTCGGCCATCATCGGCAGGCCCATCCCGGCGACGATGTTCAGCAGATCCGCCTCGGGGTGGTCCACCTGGTCCACGGGGAGCGCGGGCAGCCCCCGGAACAGCACATCGGCCGGGTGCAACGCCGTCACGGCCAGGCCGAAGGCCGCCGCGCCGACATCCGGGGGCAGCACCACCGTTGCCGGAGTGGGGCATTGGCCTGGCTCGATGTCGAACCGCCGCCCGTGCTGGGAGACCTCGACCCGCAGCCCGAACCGCCGCATCATCCGGACCGTCAGTTCCACATAGGGGCGTTCGTTGAACTCGCCCTCCACGGTGATGGTGCTCGGCCCGGTCGCGAACGGCGCCACCATGAGCAATCCGGAAATCCACTGCGAAAGAATGCCCTCGATACGCGCGTGACCCCCTTTCGGGCGGCGCGGCCGCACGGAAATCGGCGGGCCGCCCGTGGGCGAATCGAGGGCAATGCCGAGATCGGACAGGGCCTGCAGCATCGGGCCTATCAAACGCCGCTGGAAATGCTTCTGCCCCACGATGGTCACCGGTGCGCTCGCGAGCGAGGCGAGCCCGGTGAGGAAATACAGCGCCGTGCCCGAACTGCCCACCGGGACCTGTGACCGCAGCGGACGGTAGGGACCTCCGTGCACGAGGAAGTCGTCCCCGTCCACGTCGATCCGCGTACCGAGGCCGCGCAGCGCGGTGATGGTGTGCCGGATATGCCCCGCGTTCGAAAGGCCCACGATGCGGCTGGTCCCGGGGGCAAGCGACGCCAGTATCAAGGCGCGATGGGCGTGGTATTTCGATGTGGGAACGGCGATCTGCCCTTTGACCCGATCGGATGACCGCCTCACCAGCAGCCGCATCCCACTCCCCCGATTCGCCCGCTCGTTTATTCACCCTTCGCGACGTCGGGGTTCACGCTAGCGACCGCACAGCGCGCTGGAAAACCTCGAATTGCTTATGCCTGGCATCTCCCCCCGGGATACACCCCATTCACCCCCAGAAGATGCCGAACCCGGCACATCGCCGCCTACGGCTGTCCCCTACGGCCTCATCGCTCCGCCGACCCCAGCCGTCGGCGGTTTCCCGTTGCTGGTGGTGGCGCCGTCGACGGCGGCCCCCATCAGGATCGCGTCGCAGCTCGGAGTGGTGGCTTACGCGCCACCCGAGTCCACCCCCACCCATGTGACGGACGTCACCGTATGCGGGGACCTTGTCTTCAGGTCATCATATGACCCGATCGCCGCACGCGGCCGGGGTGAATCGCGCCCCGGCCGCCGGAGCAAGCGCGGCGGCGCTCCCCCATACGCACGGCAAGGACGAGGAGGGGCATGAGCGACCAGGACAGGCCGGCGCGGCCACGCGTGGGCGTGGTCGGGCTCGGGGCCATGGGACTCGGCATGGCACGCAGCCTGCGGACGGCGGGCTACGACGTCGGGGTCCACGATCTGCGGCCGGAGGTGGCCGAGGACTTCGCCCGCGACGGCGGGACGGCGTACGCCTCCCCCGGCGATCTGGCGGCCGCGGTGGACGTCGTGGTCAGTGTCGTGGTCAACGCGGCGCAGGTCGAGTCGGTGCTGTTCGGTGCCGACGGTGCCGCCGACCGCCTCCGCCCGGGGGCCGTCTTCGTGATGTGCTCCACGGTCGACCCGGGCCGGTCGGCGGAGCTCGGACGACGTCTGGCCGAACGCGATGTGCTCTACCTGGACGCCCCCATCTCCGGTGGCGCCGCGCGTGCGGCCACCGGTGAGCTGACCATGATGACGTCGGGCCCCGCCGCGGCGTACGCGGTCGCCGACCCGGTACTCGAGGCCATGAGCGGCACGGTCTACCGCCTGGGTGAGCAGCCCGGTCTCGGTTCGAAGGTCAAGATCGTGAACCAGCTGCTCGCGGGTGTGCACATCGCCGCGGCGGCCGAGGCGATGGCCCTGGGCCTGAAGGCCGGTGTTCCGGCCGAGGCGCTCTATGAGGTCATCACGCACAGCGCGGGCAACTCATGGATGTTCGAGAACCGGATGGCGCACGTGCTCGCCGGTGACTACACGCCTCTCTCCGCGGTCGACATCTTCGTCAAGGACCTGGGGCTCGTCCTCGACGCGGCGAGGCCGGAGAGGTTCCCGCTCCCCCTGGCCGCCACCGCTCACCAGATGTTCCTCCAGGCGTCGGCCTCCGGTCTGGGCTCCGAGGACGACAGCGCGGTCATCAAAATCTTCCCCGGGATCGACCTGCCCCAGCCGATGGGGGCCTGACATGGGCATCCGACTCGGCTGCATCGCCGACGACTTCACCGGCGCCACGGACCTGGCCAACAACCTGGTGCGGGCCGGCATGCGCGTGGTCCAGCTGATCGACGTACCGCCGCCCGGCGCCGACCGGCCGGTGGACGCGGACGCCGTGGTCATCGCGCTCAAGTCGCGGACCGTTCCGGCCGCCGACGCCGTCGACGCGTCACTGCGGGCCCTCGCCTGGCTGCGGTCCGCCGGTGCCGAGCAGATCTACTTCAAGTACTGCTCCACCTTCGACTCGACCCCGGCGGGCAACATCGGGCCGGTCACCGAGGCCCTGATGGACGCGCTCGGCACCGACTTCACCATCGCGACGCCCGCGTTCCCCGACAACGGGCGCACGGTCTTCAAGGGCCATCTCTTCGTCGGCGATGTGCTGCTCAGCGAGAGCGGTATGCGCCATCATCCGCTCACCCCGATGACCGACCCCAATCTGGTCTCGGTCCTCGGCGCACAGACCACACGAGCGGTCGGCCTCCTCGACCACACGGTCGTCGGCCGCGACGCCGAGGCGGTCCGGGCCCGCGTCGACGAACTGCGCGAGCGGGGCGTCGGAATCGCCATCGCCGACGCCGTCTCCAACGACGACCTGGTGCGCCTCGGCGCGGCGGTCCGGGGCATGCCCCTGGTGACCGCGGGCTCGGGCCTGGCCATCGGGCTGCCCGCGAACTGGGGGTTCACACCGTCCCACGCCGCCGCGCAGCTGCCACCGCCCGGCGGCCACCGGGCCGTCATCTCCGGCTCGGTCTCCGCCGCCACCAACCGGCAGGTCCAGGAGTTCCTGCGCACCGGCCGGCCCGCGTTCAGCGTGGATCCGCTGCGGGTCTCGGCCGGTGAGGACGTGTCCGGCCGGGCCCTCGCCTTCGCCGAGGCGCGGCTGGCCGACGGGCCCGTCCTCTTCTACTCCACGGGGGCGCCCGAGGCGGTCCGCACCGTCCAGAGCCGGCTCGGCGCCGCCGAGGCCGGTGAGCTGGTGGAGCGGACGCTGGCGCGCGTGGCCGAGGGCCTGGTGGAGCGCGGTGTGCGCCAACTCGTCGTCGCGGGCGGCGAGACCTCCGGAGCGGTCGTCCGGGCGCTCGGCATCACCGGACTGCGGATCGGACCGCAGATCGACCCCGGTGTGCCCTGGTGCGCGGCGGCGCTGCCCGGCGGGGACACGCTCCACATCACGCTGAAGTCCGGCAACTTCGGTGGCCCCGGGTTCTTCACCGACTCGTTCGCCCTGCTCGACCGGGAGGTCTCATGACCGAGTTCCTCGACGCCGCCGTGGACGAGGCACGGGAGGAGATCGTCCGCGTGGGCACCAGCCTGTTCAACCGGGGCTATGTGCACGCCAGCGCCGGGAACATCAGCGCCCGGGTCGGCGACGGACATCTGATCACGCCCACCGACGCCGCCCTGGGTTTCCTCGAGCGCGACCGCCTCGCGCTGGTCGACGCCCAGGGTGAGCAGCGCGCGGGCGACCGCGCGAGCAAGACCCTGACGCTCCACCGGCGTATCTGCGCGGCCGACCCCACGGCCCGGTTCGTCATCCACACCCACTCCACCCATCTGGTCGCGCTCACCCTGGCCGGTGTGTGGAGCCAGGACGACGTACTCCCGCCCATCACGCCCTACTTCGTGATGAAGGTGGGGCACGTCCCGCTCATCCCCTACCACCGGCCCGGCGACCCGCGCGTGGCCGACCTGGTGACCGCCCGGATCGCCGACCATCGGGCGAGCCGCACGCCGATCAGGGCCGTCCTGCTCGACCGGCTCGGCCCCGTGGTCTGGGGGCCGAACGCGGCCGCCGCCCTCGCCGTCCTCGAAGAACTCGAGGAGACGGCACGTCTCTGGCTCCTGACCGACCGTCGACCGGGGCCCCTCACCACCGACGCCATCGACGAACTGCGGACCGCGTTCGGCGCCGCTTGGTGACCCCTCTCCCCCTCGCCGCAGAATCCCCTGAGCCGCACAAAGGATTCACCTCATGCCCATGCCCGCAATGGCGGCCGAGACGCCCGCGCTTGCCCGCGAGAACACCGTCTACCGCAAGGTCGTACGCCGCATCGTCCCCTTCCTCATCCTGTGCTACGTAGCCTCCTACCTGGACCGGGTCAACGTCGGCTTCGCGAAGCTGCAGATGTCCGATGACCTCGGGTTCAGCGAGGCGGCGTACGGCCTGGGGGCGGGCCTGTTCTTCATCGGCTACTTCCTCCTGGAGGTGCCCTCCAACCTGATGCTGCAACGCGTCGGAGCCCGCACCTGGATCGCCCGCATCATGATCAGCTGGGGCCTGGTCTCGGCCGCGTTCATGTTCGTCACCAACGAGGTGACGTTCTACGTGCTGAGGTTCCTGCTCGGTGCCGCGGAGGCGGGGTTCTACCCCGGGGTGATCCTCTACTGCACCTACTGGTTCCCCTCGTACCGCCGGGCCCGGGTGATCGCGATGTTCATGTCGGCCATCCCGGTCGCGGGCATCTTCGGCAACCCGCTCTCCGGCTGGATCATGGACAGTTTCCAGGGCGTCAACGGCTGGCAGGGCTGGCAGTGGATGTTCCTGCTGGAGGCGGTCCCGGCGCTCCTCGTCGGTGTCATCACGCTCTTCTACCTGGACGACGGCGTACGCGACGCGAAGTGGCTGACCGATGAGGAGAAGGCCGTCGTCGAGCGGGCGATCGCCGACGACTCGGCGCACCGGACGGTGCACGGCCGGGTCCGGGACGCCTTCCGTGAGCCCAGGGTGTGGCTGATGTGCCTCATCTACTTCTGCTTCGTGATGGGCCAGTACGCCCTGACCTTCTGGATGCCCACGTTCGTCGAGTCCACCGGCATCGACGGCAACGTGGCGATCGGCGTGCTCAGCGCCGTGCCGTTCCTGGCCGCGCTCGTCGCGATGAACCTGTTCGGCAGCTCGGCGGACAAGCGCCGCGAGCGCCGCTGGCACCTGGTCATCCCGAGCCTCATGGGCGCCGTCGGATTCTCGCTGTCCGCCGTGTGGAACGGGTCGACCGCGCTGTCCCTGATCGCGCTGTCCGTGGCCGCGGCCGGGGTGCTGACCTGTGCTCCGCTGTTCTGGTCGCTCCCCACCGCGTTCCTGGGCGGCACCGCGGCCGCGGCGGGCCTCGCCATCATCAACTCGGTGGGCAACCTGGCCGGTTTCGTCAGCCCCTACATGATCGGCGCGCTCAAGGACGCCACCGGCTCCGCGTCGATCCCGATGTACGTCCTGGCGTTCACCCTTGTCGTGGGCGCCGTCGCGGTGCTCACCACCAAGAAGCAGGTCGTCAACCGCTGACCGGGACGTCCCGGCCCGACCGCAGGAGCCAGCATGCCGAGGTTCGCCGCGAACCTGTCCATGATGTACACCGAACACGACTTCCTCGACCGCTTCGCCGCGGCGTCGGCGGACGGCTTCGAGGCCGTCGAGTACCTCTTCCCCTACGCGTACGACGCCGCCGAGCTGCGCCGCAGGCTCGACGACCACGGTCTGCGGCAAGTGCTCTTCAACGCGCCTCCCGGCGCCTGGGAGTCCGGGGAGCGCGGCATCGCGGCGCTGCCCGGCCGCGAGGCGGAGGTGCGCTCCGGGATCGACCGGGCCCTGGAGTACGCGGCGGAACTCGGCTGCCCACGGGTGCATGTGATGGCCGGGCTGGTGGGATCCTCACCGGAGCCGGCCAAGCACCGCGACACCTATCTGGCCAACCTCGCCGGGGCCGCGGAACGGGCCGCCGCGGCGGGCGTCGGCATCCTGATCGAGCCGATCAACGGCCGCGACATGCCCGGCTACTTCCTGAACCGGCAGTCCGAAGCGCACACCGTGGTACGGGAGGTGGGGGCCCCGAACCTCAAGGTGCAGCTCGACCTCTACCACTGCCAGATCGTCGAGGGCGACCTCACCACGACCCTGCGCCGTGACCTGCCGACCGGCCGGGTCGGCCATCTGCAGATCGCGGGCGTACCCGACCGCCACGAGCCCGACCGGGGCGAGCTCAACATCCGTCACCTGTTCGGCGTCATCGACGATCTGGGCTTCGACGGGTGGATCGGCTGCGAGTACATCCCCCGCGCCGGCACGAGCGAGGGGCTCGGCTGGCGACACGACTACCGAGGAGACAACGCATGAGGATCGTCATCACGGGTGGCTCCGGCTTCCTGGGACAGCGGGTCGCCGCCGCGCTGCTCAGGTCACGGACGTTCGGTGGTGCGCCGATCGGCCGGCTGGTGCTCGCCGACCGCGTGGTGCCGCCCGGTTCGGCGGGTGACGACCCCCTCGTGGAGGTCGTCCGGGGCGACCTGGCCGGCCGGCTGGACGAGGTGTTCGCGGCGCCGGTGGATGTGCTGATCCATCTCGCCTCCGCGGTCTCGGCCGAGTGCGAGGCCGACTTCGACCTCGGGATGAGCGCCAATGTGGACACCACGCGCGCGCTGCTCGAGGCCGCGCGGGCCCAGTCGGCCACCGGCGGGCCGCTGCCACGGGTGGTGTTCTCCAGCAGCGTCGCCGTCTACGGTTCCGATCCCGCGCTGCCGCTGCCGCCCGTCGTCAGCGAGTCCACCCTGCCCACACCGCGGTCGAGTTACGGGATCCAGAAGCTCGTCTGCGAGCAGCTGATCGCGGACTACACCCGCCGTGGTTTCCTCGACGGGCGCGTCGCCCGCCTGATGACGGTGTCGGTACGGCCGGGCAAGCCGAACGCGGCCGCCTCCGGCTTCCTGTCCGGCATCATCCGTGAGCCGCTCGCGGGCCTCCCGGCCACCTGCCCGGTCCGCCCCGACCTGACGGTGGCCCTGGCCTCGCCACGGCGCACCGTCGAGGGCATCCTCCGGGTCGCGGAGGCCGAGCGCGGCGCCGGGCCGGGCCGGATCGACGGCGGGATCCCGGTCAACCTTCCGGCGCTCACGGTCTCGGTCGCCGACATGCTGGGCACGCTGCGACAGGTGGCCGGCGACGCCGTCGCCGACCTGGTGACGATCGCACCTGACCCCGGTGTCGAGGCCATCGTCGGCTCATGGCCCGCCGTGTTCGACAACGCCCGCGCCGCCGCGCTCGGGCTGGCCCCCGACCCGGACTTCGCCTCGGTGGTGCGCGCCTACCTCGAGGACCACGCCGACGCGGTCGTGGACGGTGCGCGCTCTTAGCGGCCGGGGCGACCGGGGCGGTGCCGATAAACTGAAGACCATGTTCTCCAAGGTGAGCGGTCCGGTGCGACTCGCGGATCGGGTCGCGGCGATACTCTCGGAAGAGATCGAGTCCGGGCGGCTGGCCGAGGGCGACAAGCTTCCGACCGAGGTGGAGCTGGTCAAGCAGCTGGGCGTCAGCCGGACCGTCGTACGCGAGGCCGTGTCCCGGCTGCGCAACGCGGGGCTGGTCGAACCCCGTCAGGGGCTCGGCGTGTTCGTGATGCCGCGCCGCACCCGGCCGCTGGACCTGGAGGCCGAGACCGCCGAGGACACCAAGTCCAAGGTGCGGCAGATCGTGGAGGTGCGCCGCCCCATCGAGGGCGAGGCGGCGTACCTCGCGGCCACCCGCGCCGCCCCGGCCGACCTCGCCCGGATGCGTCAGGCCCTGGAGGCCATCGACGCGGCGGTGGCGGCCGGCGGTGACGGCGTGGACGAGGACCTCGCCTTCCACCGCTCCATCGCCGAATCGACCGGGAACGCGGTGATGCTCTCCACGGTGCGCTACCTCGGCGAGGTGCTGCGCGGCGGAATCCGCGTCACGCGTGCGAACGAGGCCCGCCGCGGCGACTTCCTCGAAGCGGTCCGGCAGGAGCACCACGCCATCCTGGCCGCCATCGAGGCCCGCGACGCCGAGGCGGCCCGCGACGCGGCGCTGCTCCACCTGAAGCACGCGGCGTCCCGGCTGCAGGACGCGGACGAGGGGTTCTGGAGCGAGACCGAGAACCTCGAGGTGGATCTCGACGCCGCCCCCTGAGGCGCGAGGCGCGGCACGCGGCGCTCAGCCGGCCGGGGGTGGTGTGGTGGGTGCGGTGGATCCGTCCGCCGCGGCCTCGGCGAAGCGGCGGGCCAGGTGCGCGAAGGCGGCTCTCAGCTCGGGCGGCCCGATGACCTCGATGTCGGCGTCGAACCTGCCGAGGGTGGCGGCCAGTCCGGGCCAGGACCACGCGCCCAGGACGAGCCGGCAGCGGTCCGGGCCGAGTTCTTCGACGATTCCGTCCCGGGTGTAGGTGGACACGACGGAGGCGGGGAGATCGAGGATGACCTCGCCCCGGCAGGGCCGGCGCCCCGAGCCGTCGGCGCCCTGGAACCTGCTCGTGACGAAGGCGGCCACGTCCCCTCCGGGCACGTCACGCGGGGTGAAGCGGGGCCCGGTGGGGGTGCGCGG
>NZ_JAEEAP010000292.1 GCF_016103465.1 Streptomyces sabulosicollis | reverse complement strand
TCGCTCCCCCCTTCGGCCGCCACCCCGCCCTCGCCGCCGCGACAGCCACGCTCCTCGCCATCACCGCCCTGTCCACCGCCGAGGCCGCCCACGACCTCCATCTCCTACTGGAAACCGTTGGCGCCCGGTAAGCCGGTCAGCGGCCCAGGAACGGTGAACGGAGTGACGATCGGGGACGGTCCGCCCGCGCGATGACCTTTGGCGAAGGTTGTCGCACCCCGCGCTCGCAGAAATGAGTGGAGGCGAAGATCCCCGTCGGCCGCAGCCCCGGACGGCCCTGAGAGACGGATCCGGGCAGCGAGGCCACCGTGCCCGAGGTGGCGAGGAAGCCCACAAGAGTGGGGCACGCCCGGTGCATGACCACTCAGCAGGAACTCCCGTCAGGGGCAGCGGCAGTGCCCGTTACCACCTGGCCCCAAGCACCGGGCCCGCCTACCACCAATCAAGGCAGGTACGCCAGCCTGAACGCCCGGGCACATTCGACTACGGCTTTCCGTGGCAGGAGGCATCGATGGTCAGTTCCGCTGCCGGATTGCCGCCCCACTGGGCGTGTGCCGGTACGTGTTCGCCCCATGAGGAAGGAGTCGGCGTCGATGCGGGCGTGGTCGTCGATGACGACGCCGTAGTGCACGAAGGCGCTGGTGCCGATCGTGCAGCCGTTGCCGATGGTGACGCGGTCGGATTTGAAGACGCCCTCTTCGAGGGAGTGTGCCTGCAAGATGCTGCCGGCGTTGAGGGCGCTGCCGTCGCCGACCTGGGTGAGGGTCCGTTCCAGGATCCGGCAGCCGTCGTCGAAGACCCGGTGTCCCATGCGGACCCGAGCAGTTGCCAGATGGCGGGTTTGAAGGGGGCTCCGTTGAAGATGGCGAGGTAGAGGATGGACGGCACCTTCCAGTAGCGCTCGTGCCGCCAGAAGGGCCGCTCGTAGATGGAGTAGAACCGTGGCCGCAGAGTACGGAAGCCCAGCACGGCGCGTTCGACCAGTACGAAGGCCCCGACCGTGAAGGCGAGTTCGAGGGGCGCGGTGCCGAGCCTCCAGCCAGTACAGCCCGCCGTTGCCGGCCAGGGAGGAACATCGCGATGAGGAGGAGGCGGTAGACGTACAGGCACCGCGCGGTCAGGAACAGGGCCATGGTCCCGGCGTTGTGGTGGTTCTTGGCCGCGAGGCGGCGCCGGAGTCCGGGGCCGGTGATGAGGTGGTCGAAGCGGTGGTCGCGTTCGACTGACCGTGGGATCTCGATGGGGGGAGCCGAGCAGTCCGGTGTTCTCCCTGACCGGACCGCTGACGGGGATCACGACCTTGGTGGCCAGCAGGCAGTTGTCGCCGGTCCTGCCGCCCGCCGGGTAGATGATGTTGTTGCCCAAGTAGTTGTGGCGACCTGGGTGTCGATGCGGCCGTGATGCTCGACCTCACCCTGGGCGTTGATCCTGCCCAGGTCCCCGGTCTGGTAGATCCTTCCGGACGGATTCCCGGGGATGCCGAGAAAGTCCGGAACGAAAGCACGTTCGGGTCGCCTCGGGCCGATTGAGGTAACCGTCGGCGAGCCCGATGCCGCCGGGTCTCGATCTCTCCCATCGTGCCCGGGGCAGCGCCGTGTCCCGATCCGGATCGAGGACGGCGACCGAGTACGTCGGCAGCGGACACCGATCGTCACCGGACGGTCGGGGGCGAGGTGGGCTCCAGACCGCCGTGGCGGTCGCTTCGGTCGGGCCGTAGACGTTGAGGAATCGGCGGCCGGGCCGGTGCCAACGGACGACGAGATCCTGCGGACATGCCGGTCAGGTCGGCAGCTTGAAGGATCAACCGGTGCTCGGACGCGCTCAGGTGGGACTGGCCGATCAGGGCCTCGGTCTCGAACACGCTGGGCGCCATGGGCGGGGTTTCTGTGGTCACGGGGCACACGCCCTCCAGGCGCGGTGATGGGTCGTTGGCCGGCCCCATCGGGGAGCGAGGGTCGGCCAATGGGGCGAAGAGGGGACCGGGCGGTCGGGGGTGTACCGCATGGTGCCTGGCTCATGCCTCGGCGGGGAAGCGCGTCGCGGCCACGCGGCAGGCAGCTGCACTCCTAAATGGTTCACGGGTATTCCCGATGCCGACGGCTCTCCGGCGTTTCTTTCCTCTGGTGGGTTCTTGTTGGATGTTGCCAAAGGGGTGCATGATGGAGGTGAAAGCGAAGCTGGCTTATGGAGGCACTGTCGTGGGGACCATTTGGGGACCACACGCTGTGCGCGACCCCGCACAACTCAGGCGTTACCGCACGTATTTCGCCTGTGGAAGGCGCCGTAATTCGGGGGAATTCGGCGTTTGGACTTGACTGGGGGTCAAGGAGTCGCAGGTTCAAATCCTGTCGTCCCGACCAGCGATTTCGCAGGTCGGAGGCCGTTTCCGCGGGTAGCGGGGGCGGCCTTAACCGTTTCCGGGCTGGGAGCAAGTGGGAGCCCCCTGGGAGCCCTCGCGCTCCCAACTCGCAGACGTGTCAAAGGTGCCCGATTCGTCCGTCACCTGATCCCGGTAGACCTACAGTGCCGTACCGCGCTCCTACGTGCCGTTGTCAACCACGGGCCACCACGGTCACCACCGCTATGGATGCTCTCGGCATCGGGATGAGCGCGACTGTCTGTTCCGGCAACGGTGACCAACCGGGTCCGACCGTCGTCTGGCGCCACTTCCAGTGCACCAGACGGCGGTGCCAGTTCAGCAGGGTGCCCGGAGTGATCAGCCGATGGCTACGCAAGACAGGTGGCAGGTGCCGTGCGAGAGCGGAGAGCACGGCACGATCAGCCCATGAGAGCTTTGGCCGCTTGACCTGCTGGCGAAGCACGGCGACCTCATGACGAAGGCAAGGATCTCGGCGTTCTTCGCGGCGGTCGATCGGCCCAGCAAAAGGATGCAGCCCAGCAGGCAGCAGAAGATCAGGTAGAGCAGTCGCAGACTCACCATCACCGATCACGCCCACACTTGGGCGAGCACAAAGCCCCAGGTCAACCACCGTACGGCAATAAAGACACCCTCCAGGAGGCGGTCGCATGACTTCAGCCTGCGCAACGCCTTCGGCCAGTGGGAACCGTGTCGGCAGCCCACCGACCCGTGGAACCTCCACAACGGACAGCAGCGGCGCGGCGGTCACGTACATGTCTTCCCCCGGCCCGCCGCCGCGGTCAGGCGCCGCCAGGTGCTTGGCGGGCTGCTCAACGAGTACCACGCCATGTCACCCCGAGTGCCTCATCATCCACAGGAAACGCCCAGCTCAGCAGCCTGATCGGAGTATTGACACCCTTCGGGTGGTGATGGTGACGAACATTCCCAGCAAGCCGCCCGCGGGGAAGGACCGCCCGATCGACACGCTCACGGTCGACCTGCTCTGCGACCTCGACGGCGATCGCTGACCGTTGACCGTTGAGGGCCGGGCAGGCGCCCGGCCCGGGTGTCGACATGTGGGGAGGCCGAGCGGTATGCCTTGGCCATCTGGAGCAGAAAGGCCGTCTCGCCGGCGAGGTCCGGGCTGCCGGACGAACCGAGACTCACCTTGTGCCGCGCGGGGGCGGAACCCTGGAGCTTGGCGTTCCGGGCGTCCTTGAGGAGGACGGCCAGTTCCTCGGCGTCCAGGTCCGCAACTGCGCCCTGCCTCGGGGACCCACCGTGTGACCAGGGGGCCTGGGCAGGCGAAACGTAATCGGTGAGCGTCAGAATCGCGTCCCTGGTCTCGATGACCCTGCGGTAGGAGAGGACATCGTACGGGAGCCGGGGCCACAGGACGTCGCATATGCGGTGCCGCGGCTTGGCCAGGGCCACCTGCGGGACGGCGGTGACCAGATCTCTCCACATCGGCCACAGGCGCCAGGTGACGGCGATGTTCGACAGCACCCGCCGGAGCAAGGCGAAGGTCGGCACCAGGAGGGCCAGGGCGCGCAGCACACCGTGCAGATCCATCAGCAGCGCGAGCCAGGGCAGCGGCCATCGCCAGCCGGCGGTGACCCGGACGAGATACCCGAGCCAGTAGGCGTTCACCAGTCCCGCACCAAGGCCGAACAGGCGCAGGCTCATGGTCAGGGACCGGTTTCCGGAAATCGTGCCGTAGCGCAGGCACAACAGGACGCAGAGGGCGTTGGCCACCAGGTGCGTGCCGATGAGAACGAGCCAGTAGCACGGCGAGGGTGCCGGTTGTCCGGTGGCGGGGATGCCGATCCGCAGGTGCGGCATCGCCGCGAGGTCCAGTGACAGCAGGACGGCCAGGACGGAACCGACCGCGAGGACGAGGGCAGCCCTGAGCCGGCGGGCGTAGGCGGTGGCCTGGGCGACGAAGTACAGCACGGCTCCCGCGGACAGCACACCGAGGACGTTCCGGATCACGGCGACCACGTTCGCCCCGCTGTGCCGGGTGGCCGTGGCGATGACGGACGGCAGGTCGAGCGTCATCGCCGCGGCGGCGGTGGCCACGGCCATCCACACGGCACGCTGGGGAGCCGAGCGCAGGCCGACGGGGCCGCGCAGCAGTACGGCGATCCACAGCAGCAGCACGCAGGGCAGTTCCAGCCAGGAGCCGAGGGCGGCCGCCTCGTGGGTCACGGTGTGTCACGCGGCCGGTCGACTCCCATGGCCACTTCCAGCCGGCCCAGGATGCCGTCCGGTCGCTGACCGTACGAGTTGTTGATACGGCTGCCGAGGAGACTGGCGAACAGCTCCGCTTCCTGTTCCTCTTCCGTGGCGTAGTTCGTTCGGCGGAGGAGCCGCTGCACCGTGCGGACGTCGAGATCGGGCAGGAGCGCCGCCCAGCCGCCTTCGGCGCCCGAGGCCATGGTGTGGTGGTCGAACAGCAGGTGCCCGATCTCGTGGAGGACGATGTGCTCCTGGTGGAGCAGCACGGTGCGGTGTTCGTAGAAGATGTGGTCTTCGGCGTCGGTCGCCAGCCACAGCCCGCAGGTGCCGTGGGTGGCCGCCTCGGGTGGTAGTGCGTGGAGGCGCAGCGGCCTCGCGCGCCGGGCGGCGAGATGGCGGCACAGTTCTTGAACGGACAGGGCGTGGGGGAGCTCGAGCCGGTCGATGACTGCTTGACAGCGTCGGCGCGCCTTGAGGTATCCATTCAACATGAGCGTCCGCGTCGGGGACCTTTCTTGGCGGGGTCAGGGGCTCTGGGCTTCGGGGCGGTCCGGCTGCTCGCCGACGCCGTGCTCCTCCTCTCCGCTCCCGTCCAGGTTCTCCACGCGGCGGGCTTTCTCGACGATGGTGAGGAGGGCGTCCAGGCTTTCGGGGGACAGCCCCTCGGCGCGGAGCGCGAGGCTGCGCACCTTGGCGTCTCGCAAAGCGACGGCGAGTGCCAGCTGCGCGTTGACCCGGCGCGAAACCTCGTCGTTGACGAAGTACTCCAGTGGGACGCCGAAGAACTCGGCGAGAACGCCGAGTTGTTCCATGGTCACGTTGCGCTTGCGTCCGGTGACGAGCTCCCACAGATAGGTCGCCGAGATCGTGCCGCCCGTCTGCTCCCGGATCATACGGGCGAGCCGGGCATAGCCGGGGCGCTTGCGCTCGTCCGGATAGAGGGCAGCGATCAGACCGCCGAGCCGTTCGCCCAGGCTGAGCGGCAGCGGCCGGCCCATCTCGTCGGGAGCTGACTCACCACTGTCCATAGGGCGCCTTTCGAGCAACGAAGCCGTGGTCATGCGGTGGCTCTGGGAGCCTGTAGCCGTGTCCGCTGGAGTGGACGGAGCCCACTCGCCTTCAGTGTGGACCGCCTTACGTCGTGTGGTGAGCGTTTTCAGGCCGAAATCCGGACGTTGAAGTCGGGGCCATGTGGCGGGAAAGCAGGTGGCCCGCGCCGAGCGGAGCACCGGTTGAGAGACAGATGACCTGGCCGGAAGCGCTGGCCGGGGCGATGGGAGCTCGCATCAGCACACCCTGGGAGGGGTTGCGCCGCGGTGGCCGGAGCGGCACCATCCGCTGTGGCGGACGCATTGACGCTCTGCCGTCCGCTGCCTAACGTCGCTTTCCGTCTCGGACACGGTGTGCAACAGACCCTTCTCGGCCCCTTCACCTCAGTGGAAGGAACAGTCGTGTCGGTGGGCTCAGCTCGATGCGCGGACAACGCGAACCAGTCGGCGAACCAGAAACCGGATGGCCCGGACGACCAGTTCGGGCCGACGACGCTGCCGCTCGAGGAGTTGCACCTCGCCGACTCGCCGCGAACGACCGGCGTGGACGCGGCACATGTGCAGAAGCTCGCCCGGATCGCCACACCGCTGCCGCCCATCCTGGTCCACTGGCCCACGGCCCGCGTCATCGACGGAGTGCACCGGGTGTACGCGGCACGGCTCCGCGGGGACGAATGGATCAACGTGCGCTATTTCGAGGGCACCGCCGAGGACGCCTTCGTCGAGGCGGTGCGTTTGAACACCTCGCGTGGGCTGCCGCTGACCAGGGCCGATCGTGCGGCTGCCGTCGAGCGGATTCTCGGCACACACCCGCAGTGGTCGGACCGTCTTGTCGCCTCGGCGGCCGGGGTGACCGCAGGCACCGTCGCAGCGGTGCGGAAGCGTTCAACTGCCCAAGACGAACAGTTGAACACGCGCAGGGGACGGGACGGCAGGGTGCGGCCGGTGGACCCGGCCGAGGGCCGCAGACGGGCCGGGCAGCTGTTGGCCGAACGACCCGATGCCACACTGCGGCAGATCGCGGTCGGCGCCGGCATCGCCTTGGCCACGGCTCGCGACGTCAGGGAGCGCGTGCGGCGCGGCGAGGATCCGGTCCCCGGCAGGTTCCTCGGCCCCGATGCGGCTACCGACACCGGTCGTCTCATGCTGCGGACGGCAGCGGAGACCTCGTCCGGGACCGGGGACGCGGGGATGGCGCTGCTGGTGACACAACTCCGCAGGGATCCGTCGCTGCGGCTGACGGAAGGGGGCAGGGCGCTGCTGCAGATGATGAGCGTCCCGCTGCTTCTGCAGGGTGACAGGGCACAGCAGTGCGCCGATGCCGTGCCCGGACACCGCACCGCGTCGGTGGTGCAGGTGGCACGGGGCTGTGCCCAGCGGTGGCTGGAATTCGCGGAGCAATTGGAGCGCCGTACCTGACGGTCCTGCGAAGCACGCCCACGCAGGTCCGACCGCGCTCCCGGGTGGCTCGCGGCAGGTCGGGTGGAGTTACTGCACGCACGACCGACGTGCCGAGCCCTGCCGTGATCAGTCGGGGCGGGCCTCGGCCGCGGCGCGGGCGGCGTACGGTAGCGCATCGATGATCTTGGCCATCGCGCGGCCGTCGTGGGCGGCCGTGACGAACCATGCTTCGTAGACGCTCGGCGGCAGGACGACACCGTGTTCCAGCATGGCGTGGAAGAACGGCGGGAATCGGAAGGTCTCCTGCGCCTGTACGGCTGCGTAGTCCCGAGCCGACTCCGGAGCGAACAAGACGGAGAACAGGTTGCCGGCGGACTGAACCGTGTGGACGACGCCGACTTCCGTGAGCGCGTCGGACACCGCTGTCTGAATCGTGCTGCTCGCCAGGTCGAGTCGGGCGTATGTCCCGTGGTCCGCGAGCCGGAGTGTGGTCAGGCCGGCCGCGACGGCCAGCGGGTTCCCGGACAGGGTGCCGGCTTGGTACACGGGGCCGTTCGGGGCGAGGCATTCCATGATGTCGCTTCGGCCGCCGACTGCGGCCAGGGGCATGCCGCCGCCGATGACCTTGCCGAAGGTCGCCAGGTCGACGTCGTAGGACTCTGCGGAGCGCGACTTCTCCAGGCCCCAGTAGCCGTCCGGTGCGACCCTGAACCCGGTGAGGACTTCGTCGAGGATCAGCAAGGCGTCGTTCTCGTGCGCGACCGAGGCGAGAGCGGCGTTGAATCCGCGGTCGGGCGCGACGACCCCCATGTTCGCGGCCGCCGCTTCGACGATGACCGCTGCGATGCGCCCCGGGTGGGCCGTGAAAGCGGCCCGTACCGCGTCGAGGTCGTTGTAGGGCAGGACGATGGTGTGCGCGGCGATCGGCTCGGGCACACCGGCGGACGTGGGCAGGCCGAAGGTGGCCACGCCAGAGCCCGCGGCGGCCAGGAGACCGTCGGAGTGGCCGTGGTAGTGGCCGGCGAACTTCACCAACAGTGGCTTGCCGGTGAAGCCGCGCGCCAGGCGGATCGCGGTCATGGTCGCCTCGGTACCGGTGGACACGAGACGCAGCTCGTCGACGAGGCCGCCGGCCGCCCGTGTGCCGCCGAGCCGTTCGATGACGAGCTCGGCCAGCTCTGTCTCGGCCGGGGTCGTGGCGCCGAACGACAGGCCCCGGGACGCGGCGTCCTGAACCGCGGCGACGACCTCAGGGCGGGCGTGACCGAGGATCAAGGGTCCCCAGGAGGCGACGAGGTCGACATACTCGCGTCCTTTGACGTCCGTGACGTATGGGCCGACGGCGGAGACGATGAAGCGGGGGACTCCGCCGACCGACCGGAATGCCCGCACCGGCGAGTTGACCCCGCCCGAGATGACCTTCTGCGCCCGGGCGAACTGGGACTCATTGCTTGTGGTCCTGCTCATCGTTCGATCAACCTCGTGGCGAACTCGACGGCTCGGTAGGTGAGTGCCGACCGCGTCGTGCACGTTCCCCGTAAACGGCGGGGGCGGACGGTCGGAGTGGTCACAGTGGATGGAGCAGCCATATCGGCAGTTTAGGGCTTCGCCCGCTACGAAACCGGAAACGCCGAGGACCGCATTTGTGCCTTCGTCGTTTCCGGCGCAGCCCGAATATCAGGGTGGACACTCCCTGACTCCCCGAATATGGTCGGGTGAATGCGGACAGCGAGGCTACACGGGATTACGGACTTACGGGTCGGAAACGAGCCCGCACCGGAGGCCGGTCCGGGTGAGACCCTGGTGCGTGTGACCGCGGTCGGGATTTGCGGGTCGGACATCCACTGGTACGAAGACGGCGCGATCGGCGACGCGAGGCTGGACCGGCCGCTGGTGCCCGGACACGAGGGCGCCGGCGTGATCGTGGCGGGGCCACGGCGCGGGGAGCGGGTCGCGATCGATCCGGCGATCCCGTGCGGGACGTGCCGGGCGTGCCAGGAGGGGCGCCGGAACCTCTGCTACAACATCCTGTTCTCCGGGAACGGGGTGACGGACGGGATGTTGCGCGAAGTCATGCCGTGGCCGTCGAGTCGGCTGCACCCGTTGCCTGACACGGTGTCCGACGAGGCCGGCGCGATGCTGGAGCCCCTGGGCGTCGCACTGTGGGCACTGGACTTGGGACGCGTGCCGTTCGGGGGCACGACGGCGGTCGTAGGCTGCGGCCCGGTCGGCCTGCTGCTGATCCAGCTGCTGCGTGCCGCCGGTGTGTCCCGCCTGATCGCGGTCGAGCCGCTCCCACACCGCCGCGAGGCCGCTGCCAAGTGGGGCGCCGACGAGGTCCTCGACCCGACTCCCGCCTCCGCGCCCACGTCCGCCCCCACCCGGGGGGCGGCGGCCCCAGACTTCTCCTCGTACGGCGTTGACGTCGCGTTCGAAATGGCCGGGAACGACGACGCGGTGCACATCGCCATGGAGTCCGTACGGCCTGGCGGACACGTGGTGCTCGGCGGTATCCCGGGCTCGGACACGACGACGTTCCGTGCCTCGCTCGCGCGTGGCAAGGAGTTGACGTTCGCGATGGTGCGCCGGATGAACGAGGTCTATCCGCGCGCCATCGACCTGGCCGCGCGCGGCGTGGTGGCGCTCGACCCCCTGGTGTCGTCCCGGTTCCCGCTGACTGATGCGCCTGCCGCGTTCGCCGCCGCCCGGCGCCGCACCGGCCTGAAGGTCGTCATCTCGGCGCTGCCGTAGTCGGCGGCGTAGCCGTCAAGGACGACGGCCCGCAATGCTGCCGGGAGGACAGGGCTACGACGCCGTTGGCGTGTGAGCGCGGGAGTACCGCGGCCGCCGCGGTTTTGCGAGCCGCGGTTGAAAACCGCGACGGGAAAGGCAGGCGGCGACAGAAATGCGGTCCCGGCATTGAAGGGTGCCGCCCTGCTTCGTGTTGAGGTTGACGCCCCGGAGCGGCCGTGCTTAGCCTAAGTTGTCTACGCTAAATGATGTAGTCGGCAGCCCTATTGTGGTTGGCCTTCAACGGGGAGGGGACAATGTCCGGGTTAGCGGCGTTGCAAACACCTGACTTAGCGACAGAACCGGTCGCCATCATCGGAATGGCATGCCGGTACCCCGGAGGTCTGACATCTCCCGAAAAACTGTGGGAATTTCTCACAGCGGGCTCCGAGGCCATCTCCGAATTTCCCGCCGACCGGGGCTGGGACCTCGATCGTCTCCGCTCGGATCCCGCTCGGGCCGGTTCCAGCTCGGTGGACCGGGGCGGGTTCCTCGACGCCGCCGAATTCGACGCCGCGTTCTTCGGCATATCGCCGCGCGAGGCGGTCGCCATGCATCCCGAGCAGCGCATCCTGCTTGAAGTGGCGTGGGAAGCATGTGAACACGCCATGCTGGACCCGCTGTCGGTGAGCGGGATGAACATGGGCGTGTTCGCCGCACGGCTGTCGACCGAGTACGGGCCGCCCATGCACCTGGCGCCGGAGGGTTCCTCCGGGCTGATGCTCACCGGTAACGTACCCAGCGCGATCAGTGGCCGGATCGCCTACACACTGGGAGTCATCGGGCCGGCGATCACGATAGACACCGCTTCTTCCGGCTCTCTGGTCGCGATCCACTTGGCGGTGCAGGCGCTCCGGGCCGGGGAATGCGACCTGGCGCTGGCCGGTGGTGTCTCGGTCATGCCCGCGCCGGGGTTCTTCACCGAGTTCACCCGGCAGCAGGGACTCACGCCGGACGGTCGGGCCAAGCCCTTCTCCGCCGACGCGGACGGCACCGTCTGGTCCGAGGGGGCAGGCATGATCACGCTCGCCCGGCTGTCGGACGCCCGGGCGAACGGCCATCGGGTCCTCGCGGTGATCCGCGGTTCTGCGGTCAACTCCGATGGTGCCACCGAGGGCTTGGTCGTGCCGAGTGCTCCCGCGCAGGAACGGCTGATTGTCCGGGCGCTGGCCAACGCCGGTCTGTCGCCTGCCGAGGTGGACGCGGTGGAGGCCCACGGGTCGGGGACCAGGGCGGGTGACCGGGCAGAGGCGGGGGCTCTTGTCGCGACGTATGGGGTTGATCGTCCTGTGGGGCGTCCGTTGTGGGTGGGGAGTGTGAAGTCGAACATTGGTCATTCTCAGGCGGCTGCTGGTGTGGCTGGGGTGATCAAGATGGTGATGGCGTTGCGGCATGGGGTGCTTCCGGGGTTGGTGCATTTCTCGGCGCCGTCGCCTTATGTGGACTGGGATGGGAGTGGGGTGGTGCCGTTGGCGAAGACGGTGGAGTGGCCGGATGTGGGTCGGCCACGGCGGTGTGGGGTGTCGTCGTTCGGTGTGAGTGGGACGAACGCGCATGTGATCGTGGAGGAGGCGCCGGGGGAGGCGTCGGGGG
>NZ_JAEEAP010000291.1 GCF_016103465.1 Streptomyces sabulosicollis | reverse complement strand
GCCACGCCCCTCACCTGGGCGATCGGCCGGGACCACCCCCCACCCCGGCCGGAGGCGCCGACCCGGCAAGGGCATGACGTAGCGGCATAAGTCGGCATCAACCAGCCGTTGTTGCCTCATGCCTCGCTGACCGAATTCGCCCCCACTTGAACAACGTCGAGTCAAATTCTTGTTACGCGCCTATCCCAATCGATCGTTCAGTGACAATCTCTGGTCGGCCCGCCGCGCGTCTTCTGACTCCGCGGTAAGGTCCGCATGCACCTCTCTGTGCACCACTCGCACCACTCCTGCTCGACCGGACGGCCCACCCATGGCCGCCCGTACCCCCTACACAGGGCCGCGACCCGGCGGCCCCAAGGCAAGGAGACCGAGTGAGACCCAACGCTTCCTCCCCCCGTAAGAAGACCGTCCGCGTGGCGGCGCTCGTCGCCTCCGCCGCCATGGTCGTCATCGGCGTGCAGACCGGCCAGGCCAGCGCCCAGCCGGAGCGCTCCCGCGAGGCGGGCGCCACGGCGCTTCCGCTGACCGCCGGCGAGCGTGCCACCGCGATCAAGGCGGCCCAGGCCGACGCCTCCGCGCAGGCCGAGTCCCTCGGCCTCGGGGCCAAGGAGAAGCTCCTCGTCCGCGACGTCATCAAGGACGCGGACGGAACCGTCCACACCCGCTACGAGCGCACCTACGCGGGACTGCCCGTCCTCGGCGGCGACCTGGTCGTCCACGAGAAGACCAGCGGCGCGCGCTCGGTCAACAAGGCCACCGACGCGCGGATTGCGGTCAAGGGCACCGACGCCGCCGTGGCCCCCTCGGCCGCCTCCGGCACCGCGCTGAAGGCCGCGCCGAAGGCGACCACCGGCGAGAAGGCCACGTCGCCGCGGAAGGTGGTCTGGGCGGCCACCGGCAAGCCCGTCCTGGCCTGGGAGACCGTCGTCACCGGTACGCAGGCCGACGGCACCCCGAGCGAGCTGCACGTCGTCACCGACGCGACCACGGGCAAGCAGCTGTCCCAGTGGGAGGGTGTCGAGACCGGCACCGGCACCAGCAAGTACAGCGGCACGGTGCCCCTGGGCACCACCAAGAGCGGCTCCACCTACAGCCTCACCGACGGTGCGCGCGGCAACCACAAGACCTATGACCTGAACCAGGGCAGCTCGGGAACCGGCACCCTGTTCACCGACGCGGACGACGTATGGGGCGGCGGCCGTCAGACCGCCGGCGTCGACGCGCACTACGGCGCGGCCGAGACCTGGGACTTCTACAAGGAGTTCCTGGGCCGCAACGGCATCAAGAACAACGGCGTGGGCTCGTACTCCCGCGTCCACTACGGCAACAACTACGTCAACGCCTTCTGGCAGGACTCCTGCTTCTGCATGACGTACGGCGACGGCTCGGGCAACGCCAACCCGCTGACCTCGTTGGACGTGGCCGGCCACGAGATGAGCCACGGTGTGACCGCGGCCACCGCGAACCTCAACTACAGCGGTGAGTCCGGCGGTCTCAACGAGGCCACCTCCGACATCATGGCCACCGCGGTGGAGTTCTACTCGGGCAACTCCGCGGACGTCGGTGACTACCTCATCGGCGAGAAGATCAACATCAATGGCAACGGCACCCCGCTGCGCTACCAGGACAAGCCCAGCAAGGACGGGGCGTCCAAGGACTACTGGTCCTCGTCGCTCGGCGGCATCGACGTCCACTACTCCTCCGGCCCCGCCAACCACTTCTTCTACCTGCTGTCCGAGGGCAGCGGCGCGAAGGTGATCAACGGCGTGAGCTACAACAGCCCGACCTACGACGGTTCGACCGTCACCGGGATCGGCCGGGACAAGGCCATCAAGATCTGGTACCGGGCCCTGACCACGTACTGGACCTCGACGACCAAGTACGCGGGCGCCCGCACCGGCACCCTCAGCGCCGCGTCCGACCTCTACGGGGCCAACTCCACCGAGTACAAGGCGGTCGCCGCCGCCTGGACCGCGATCAACGTGAAGTAAGCGGTCCCCTGACGTGGTGACGGGCCGCACCGGGGGACCGGTGCGGCCCGTCACCGACCGACCGGTGCGGCCCGTCGCCGACCGACCGGTGCGGCCGGACCGGCCTCGTCATCCCTGTCGTAGCCGCTGGTCGCCACTTACGCTGCTGTCATGACTCAACAGGTGCGCGGCGTGGTAGCCCCCGGCAAGGGCGAGAAGGTCAGGATCGAGACGATCGTGGTGCCGGACGCCGGCCCCGGCGAGGCGGTGGTGCGGATCCAGGCGTGCGGCGTCTGCCACACCGATCTGCACTACCGGGAGGGCGGGATCACCGATGAGTTCCCCTTCCTCCTCGGCCATGAGGCGGCGGGCATCGTGGAATCCGTGGGCGAGGGCGTCACGGAGGTGGCCCCCGGCGACTTCGTGATCCTCAACTGGCGTGCGGTCTGCCACGAGTGCCGGGCCTGCCGCCGTGGCCGCCCCTGGTACTGCTTCAACACCCACAACGCGAAGCAGCCCATGACGCTCACCGACGGCACCGCGCTGACCCCGGCGCTCGGCATCGGCGCGTTCGCCGAGAAGACGCTGGTGGCGGCCGGGCAGTGCACCAAGGTCGACCCCTCGGCCTCGCCCGCCGCGGCCGGGCTGCTCGGCTGCGGGGTGATGGCCGGGATCGGCGCCGCGCTCAACACCGGCAACGTCCAGCGCGGCGACTCCGTCGCCGTGATCGGCTGCGGCGGGGTCGGCGCCGCCTCGGTCGCCGGGGCACGGCTGGCCGGGGCCGCGAAGATCATCGCGGTGGACCTCGACGAGCGGAAGCTGGAGTGGGCCCGCTCGCTGGGCGCCACCCACACCCTCAACGCCACAAGCGCGGACGTCGTCGAGGCGGTCCGCGAACTGACCGACGGCAACGGCGCCGACGTCGTCATCGAGGCGGTGGGCCGCCCCGAGACCTACCGGCAGGCGTTCTACGCCCGCGACCTGGCCGGCACAGTCGTCCTGGTCGGCGTCCCCACCCCCGAGATGAAGCTGGAGCTGCCGCTCCTGGACGTCTTCGGGCGCGGCGGGGCGCTCAAGTCCTCCTGGTACGGGGACTGTCTGCCGTCCCGCGACTTCCCCATGCTGATCGACCTCTACCAGCAGGGCCGCCTCGACCTGGACGCGTTCGTCAGCGAGACGGTCGGGCTCGAGGACATCGAGGAGGCGTTCGCCAAGATGCACCGCGGCGAGGTGCTCCGCTCGGTGGTGATGCTCTGATGACCCCTCCGCCCGTACGCGTCGACCACCTCGTCACCTCCGGCACCTTCTCGCTGGACGGCGGCACCTGGGAGGTGGACAACAACGTGTGGCTGATCGGCGACGACCACGAGGTCTACGTGATCGACGCCGCGCATGACGCCGACGCCATCGCGGACGCCGTCGGCGGCCGCCGGCTGCTCGGCATCATCTGCACCCACGGCCATGACGACCACATCGACGCGGCCCCGGCGCTCGCCGAGCGCACCGGCGCGCCGATCCTGCTGCACCCGGAGGACGAGGTGCTGTGGCGGATGCGCCACCCGGACCGCGCCCCGGACAAGCCGCTGGCCGACGGCGACGTCCTCACCGTGGCCGGGACCCGGCTGCGGGTGCTGCACACCCCCGGCCACTCGCCCGGCGCGGTCTGTCTGCACGCCCCGGCGCTGACCACGGTCTTCTCCGGGGACACCCTCTTCCAGGGCGGCCCGGGCGCCACCGGGCGTTCGTACTCGTCCTTCCCGACGATCATCGAGTCGATCCGGGAGCGGCTGCTGACGCTGCCCCCGGAGACGGTGGTCCGCACCGGCCACGGCGACTCCACGACCGTCAGCGACGAGGCCCCGCACCTCGAGGAGTGGATCGCGCGGGGCCACTGAGCCCCGCCCGAAACGGCTGGTGCGGGGCCGCCCGCGCGGGCGGCCCCGCACCGCATGACACCATCGACCGCGTGATCGACCTGGGCTACTCCCTCTCCCGCCGCTTCCCCGACCCGCCGCAGACCGACTACCGGCGCGCGGACCCGCACACCCTGCGGCACGACCTGTTCTGCGGCGATGTCTACCTCGCCGATACGGAGACGGACCGCGAGCTGTCCACGGCCTGGGGATGGGTGCCGGTGCTCGACTTCGCCTGGGCGCTGTGCGACATCGTGGAACGGCTCGACCGGGACCCGCTCGGCAGCCGCTCGGCCACCCCGGTCCACGCCGAGCTGGACTTCACCGAATCGACGGACCGGCTGCTCTTCGAGCGCCGCTTCGGCTGGGTGGACATCACCGCCGACTGGGTGCCGTCGGAGGAAGCGCCGCTGACCTTCGACCACGCGGCGCTGCGCCGCGAGGCCCGCGACTTCCTGCACGATCTGATCGCCGACCTCACGGATCTGCACGAGGGACTGGGCGACAACCCCGTGGTGTGGGATCTGCAGTCCCGCTTCCCGCGCGTATGAGCACTGCGACCGCCGCGTGCTTCCGCGCGATACGGCGAGGTCGCGCGCGAGGCTTCGCGGAGGTCCGGTGCGGCTGGAATCCGTCGCCGAACCTCCGCTCCGGCAGCGTTCTCGGGGGTTGAATGCCGCCGGCGGGGAAACTCCCCCGCGCCGCGGCACGGGGGCTGAATTCCCTCGTCGCCATGTGTATCGACCGCCGAGAACCCTCCGCAAAGGGCGCTACAGGAAGCTGCCAGACCCGAGCGGGACCTCCCCGGTCACCGGCGTTTCCGGCCACCGGAGGCCCGGCGCCGCTCGCCGTTTCCGGCCATCATCTCCAGGGCTTCGGCGGGTCCTGGGACGGCGTCATGGGCAGCAGGCCCAGTTCCGCCGCCCGCACCCCCGCCTGAAACCGTGAGTTGGCCCCCAGCAACGCCATGATTTCGGCCACATAGCGACGGTATGTGCGGACGGAGACCGCCAACTCACGGGCCGCGACCTCATCGGTGGCCCCCAGCCGCAGCCGCTCCAGGATCGGCCGCACCAGTTCGCCGCGCGACCGCTCGCCCAGCTCGATGCGCTCGCTGACCGACAGCGCGGTCCGCCAGATGCCGTCGAACAGCGTCTGGAGCGTCTCGATGACGCCCGAGTCCCGGAGGGTGGAGGCGCGCCGGCCCGCGGCCGAGTCCGCGCACACCAGCGCGGCCCGGCCGTCCACGATGAGGGCGGCGAGCAGCGGGATGCGCGCCACCCTGACCTCCAGCGGGTTCCCGTCCCTCACATGCCGCTGTACGAACCCCCAGTCCACGGTGTTCTGGGCGCACAGCATCCGGGTGCGCACGGTGTCGCCGCCCGACCGCAGCCAGCCGTCGAGCACGCCGTGCAGCACGTGCACATGCGCGGCCTCCGCCGCCAGCACCACGTCCACCCGCTCCGTGGCCGTGCGCAGCAGGTCCTCCGCGGCGGCGTGCACTTCCTTGTCGTCCGCCTCGACGGCCGCGACCCATGAGTTCCGCAGCTGCCGGTCGCGGTGTTTGACCACCGTGGACTCGATGAGCGCGCGGACCGCGAGGAGTTCCTCGGTGATGTCGTCCGCGGGGTGCCCGTCGTCCCCGGAGTCACCGGGGTGCCGGTCGCCCCCCGGGGGCCGGGGCCCGTCGTCCCCGTCGTCGTCATCGTGCTGTCGCTGGACCCCAGCCCCCGTCGGCGTGGGAACCCTCATTGCCCTCACCCCCGTGAATTCGCTCAATCCACCAGCTCGTGGCCCGATTGGGAGAGCAGCCCGAGCTCGACCGCGCGCACGCCCGCCTGGAAGCGCGAGCTCGCGCCCACGTCCCGCATGATCGTCGCCACATGGCGGCGGTAGGTGCGCAGCGAAATCTGGATCTTCTTGGCCGCGACGTCGTCGGTGTGCCCCTCGCTGAGCCGTTCGAGGATCACCCTCATGGAGTCCGAGCGGAGCCGTTCGGCCAGCCGCAGGTGTTCGTGCACCGGCATCGCGCTGCCCCAGGCCCCGGCGAACATCAGGTACAGCGCGCGCACGGAGGCGAGGTCGGTGTTGACGGTGGCGTAACGGCCGTCCCGCTCGGGCCCCGAACGCCCGAACGCCGCCTTGCCGTCGACGATGACGGTCCCGTGCAGATCGGCGTCGGTGACCCGGACGTCGAAGCCCAGCTGGCCGCCGCGCACCGCGGCGAGGATGCCATGGGGGACCGCGAGCACCTGCGGGGTGCACAGCAGCCGGACGGTGACCCCGGACTTGGCCACCGCGGCGAACCGCCCCATCATCGCGAGCATCGGCTTGGCCCGCTCCAGGGCGCCCGGCACGATCACGCTGACGCTGTACTTGGCACCGGCCAGCAGCCGCCCGACGGCCTGCGCGACCGCCACTCCATCGGTGACGAGCACCATGGGCGAGGGCTGTGGCGGAATGCTGCGGTGCAGGGTCACCGCCGATTCGATGAGCTCACATACCTGCTTGAGCGTCTCTTCTACGCCGTCGGATCTTCCACTCGAATTCGACAGTTCTGACATGACTCCCCCATCGGCACACGACAGACCTGCCGCGTACCCGTCGATGAACGCCGAGCGGCCGCACGGCCGAGCTGCGGCCGCATGACGTCCGACGATTTCCCCAGCGTTTTAATCCACAAATGACACGGGCACCGGAACTGCCCGCTCCCCCCTGCATCGCCGTACATTCACGTACGTTCAAGCGCGCGTTAACCAGCGTGCGTTCTCTCCAGAAGGCCGCCCCCTAGGCCGTGCGGCGGCGAGATTAGTTCGCTGGCCGCGCCTCAGTCAACGCATCATAGTTGATAACGTTCGGATAAACCGGCCACGTCAGGGGCGGAAACCGACCCCGCTCCGCATCCGGACCGCGGGATTGACATCAAGTTGCACATCCGTCCGGAAACGCAGCTCGGACGATCGCGCTCCGGGTGCGCAACGCAGCGGTAGGGGCACGGTGAGCAACCACGACGGCGCCCGATGGCCGCTTGCTGTCAGCTATGCGCCCATGTCGCCTCGATACGGCCCGCTAATCGCGCCCACCGCCCACCAACCCCATGAAACCCCAGCCCACTTGGGGTTTCACCGCCTCCCGCGGCGCACCTCGCACAGGGTGACCCCACCCCGACAGTGACGCGCTTTACACCGATGACAGCGCTGTCCATGCACGGGCACGGACGCCGCGCAAGGGTGCGATCCACCCCGTACCGGCCGAGACCGGCCCACCGGGTACGCCGCGGGGCTTCCGGTGACAAGCCGCCTCAGGCCGCCGCACACGCGTCCTTCATGTCATCAATGAGAGCCAGCACGGCCCGCACGGACGGCAGAATCGCACGCCCCGCCCTGGTCAGCTGAGTACCGGTGGAGTCCCGCGTGAAAAGCCGCACACCCAAGGCTTGTTCAAGACACTTGATCTGGTAGCTGATGGCCGGCTGCGAATAATCGAGTGCCTTCGCCGCCTCGTCCATACGGCCGATCTCGGCGATGGATACGAAGGCACGGAACTCACGCTCATGCATTTCTTCCCCCTGTTATCCGCGTGCAGGCCATATCAACGGATCGAATCCCGATCGGCAACAGCGGATGCAGGAAGCTGCAAGGGCCAACATGATCAACCGATACGCCGGGGACGGAGCCCGAGCCCCGTCCCCGTCACCCGACGGGCACTCGCCGCACGCCACCGCCGCGCCCCCGATGAGGCGCCGCCGAGGGCCCCGCGGCAAAGGAAAAACCGCAGAGCCACATGGGTGACCTGCGGTTTCGCAGAGCCGACTGTCGGGTTCGAACCGACGACCTTCGCTTTACAAGAGCGGTGCTCTACCAGCTGAGCTAAGTCGGCATCCCCTGCAGTGTACCCGGCCCCGGAGTGTGATCCGTTCGAAAATTCTGGGGTCCCGGCTAGAGACACGGCAGCCCTCGCCGGTATAGCGTCACGCCAATCCACCTCCGGTGGACTAGACCCCTCCTTTACTCGGATCGTCCGGCACGTTCCTGCCGGTGAAGGGACAGATCACCATGGCCACGGTCACGTACGACAAGGCGACCCGGGTGTACCCGGGCACCGAGAAGCCCGCTGTCGACCAGCTCGACATCGCCATCGAGGACGGCGAGTTCCTCGTCCTCGTCGGCCCCTCCGGCTGCGGGAAGTCGACCTCCCTGCGGATGCTCGCGGGGCTGGAGGACGTCAACGGCGGGGCCATCCGGATCGGCGACCGGGACGTCACCCATCTGCCGCCGAAGGACCGGGACATCGCCATGGTGTTCCAGAACTACGCGCTGTACCCGCACATGACCGTCGCCCAGAACATGGGCTTCGCGCTCAAGATCGCCGGCGTCAACAAGACCGAGATCCGGCAGAAGGTCGAGGACGCGGCGAAGATCCTGGACCTCACCGAGTACCTGGAGCGCAAGCCGAAGGCGCTGTCCGGTGGTCAGCGGCAGCGTGTGGCGATGGGCCGGGCGATCGTCCGGGAGCCGCAGGTGTTCCTCATGGACGAGCCGCTGTCCAACCTGGACGCCAAGCTGCGTGTGCAGACGCGTACCCAGATCGCGAGCCTCCAGCGGCGGCTGGGCATCACGACGGTCTACGTCACCCACGACCAGGTCGAGGCCATGACCATGGGCGACCGGGTGGCCGTGCTGAAGGACGGGCTGCTCCAGCAGGTCGACTCGCCGCGCAACATGTACGACCGTCCCGCCAACCTCTTCGTCGCGGGCTTCATCGGCTCGCCCGCGATGAACCTCGTCGAGGTGCCGATCGCCGACGGCGGTGTGAAGTTCGGCAACAGCGTCGTCCCGGTCTCGCGTGAGGCGCTGAGCGCCGCGGCCGACAAGGGCGACCGCACGGTCACCGTGGGCGTCCGGCCCGAGCACTTCGACGTGGTCGAGCAGAACGGCGGCGCCGCCAAGGCCCTCACCAAGGCGTCCGACGACGCCCCGGCCGGTCTCGCCGTCACCGTCAACGTCGTCGAGGAGCTCGGCGCCGACGGCTACGTCTACGGCACCGCCGAGGTCGGCGGCGAGGTCAAGGACCTGGTCGTCCGCGTGAACGGGCGCCAGGTGCCGGAGAAGGGCGCGCAGCTGCACGTCGTGCCGCGGCCGGGCGAGACCCACGTCTTCTCGACCTCGTCCGGGGAGCGGCTCAGCGACTGAGCCCGCTGATAGGTCAGTTCTTTCCGACGGCGCCGTCCGTCCGCTCCACGCGGACGGACGGCGCCGTCGCGTCGGGTGGGTACGGCCGGGCAGGGTTGTCGTGGGCGCGCGGGAGGCGGCGTTGTTGCGTTGTCGATAAATTCCCCGACATTTCGAGCATTTCGCTCGATTTCTCCCCTGAGCGTCAACTCTCCGAACGCCAAGAGGGGGTTTCCATCACCCGGGCTGGTGACTGAATGTCGCCAAATCGTCGCTCCTCGCTACGATCACGGCGTAGCGCAGTTCCGTACCACCCACTCCGTACCACCCACTCCGTACCACCCACCCGCGAGGAACCACCCCGTGAACCACGCCGCCCGCCGCATCGGCAGAACGCTCGCCCTCGTCCTCCCCGTCGTGCTCGTCCTCTCCGGCACCCTCGCGGTCACCCGCGTCCCCTGGGCCTCGCCGAGCGCCGAGTCGCAGATCCTCACCGCCTCCTCCGACCGGGCGTCCACCCACGCCACCCCCCGGGCCCCGCATGAGCAGCTCCGCGACCGGCTGCTCGCCGAGCTCCAGGAGAAGAACCCCTCCGTCGCGCTCACCCACCTCCAGGCCGCGACGGCCGAACGCCCCTCGCTCGCCAAGCACTGCGCCTCCATCGCCCGCGCCCTCGGCCGCGCCGCGGTCGCCAAGTACGGCGGTGTGAGCCGCGCCCAGGCGTACGCCCGGCCCGTCTGCGACACCTCGTTCGCGTCCGGGGTCACCCAGGCGTACCGCTGACCGCGACCGCGTCCCCCCGCCGTACCGCCGGGGCGGCGCGGCCGTCACCACACTCACCGCCGTCCCCACTCTCCCCGGCCTCCGCGCTCTTCCCGCCGCTCCCGCTCCGGCTCCGCCTACGGCGGTCCCCCCACCGCATATGGTGCGGTTCATGAGCGATGACGACGAGAGCAGGCCCGGGCATCACCACCAGACCGCGCGCCCCACACAAGCCGTCGTCCTGGCCGGAGGCCAGGGCTCACGGCTGCGTCCGTACACCGACGACCGACCCAAGCCGATGGTCGAGATCCCGGGCACCGGGACGCCGATCATCGGCCACCAGCTGGCCTGGCTGGCCGCTGAGGGCGTCACCGACGCCGTGGTCTCCTGCGGCCACCTCGCCGCCGTCCTCCAGGACTGGCTCGAGGCGGCGCAGCTGCCGCTGCGGGTGAAGACCGTCGTCGAAAAGGAGCCGCTGGGGCGCGGCGGCGGCCTGAAGTTCGCCGCCGCCAGGCTCCCGGAGCCCGACCGGCCCTGGTACGCCACCAACGGCGACATCTGGACCCGCTTCTCGCTCCGCGACATGGCGGACTTCCACGACGAGCGCGGCGCCACCGCCACGCTCGCCCTCGCCCGGCCGCGGATTCCGTGGGGGGCGGTGGAGACCAATGAGTTCGGGCACGTCCTGGACTTCATCGAGTCGCCGCCCTCGCCGTACCTCATCAACGCGGGCGTCTACGTCTTCTCCGCCGCCTTCACCGCGCTGCTGCCCGACCGGGGCGACCACGAGCGCACCACCTTCCCGCGCCTGGCGCGGGAACGGCGGCTGGCGGGCTTCCCCCTCCCCCAGGGCGCGTACTGGCGTGCCATCGACACCGCCAAGGACCTGACCGAGGCCGCCAAGGAACTGGCCGCGGGCCCCCCACCCCACGGCCACGGCCCCTTCGACACGGCGTCTGTGCCACACGGCTGAGCCACCGATCGAGCCGCGCGGCGCCGCCGACGGCGCCGAGCACCGATCGGCATCCACCCGCGAGCCCACCGCCCCGCAGCCGCGGACGACCCACCCCTTCCCACGGCACCGATAAGCGACCCCACCGCATGACGCGGCTCCGCCTCGTCTCCCCGGGGCCCAGGGCCGCGGCCCCCGGAACCGGGAAGAGGCAGGCCGCTTCGACCGCTACACGGTCCCACCGCATGACCGGGCTCCACCCCCACTCCCGGGCCCAGAGGCGAAGCCCCTGGAACCAGCGAGAGGCGGCCCGCCTCGACCTGCCACACGGCTCCGCCGCATGACGGGACTCCACCCCACTCCCCAGGGCCAGGGGCGAAGCCCCTGAAACCCATGCGGCAGCCGCCGCGTGACAGGGCTCGCCCCCCAACCAGGGCCAGGGGCGAAGCCCCTGAAACCCGAGCAGCACCCACCGCGTGACAGGCTCCGCCCCCAACTCCCCCAGCGGCCAGGGGCGGAGCCCCGGCTCCGCCGCATAACGCAACCCCACCCCACTCCCCAAGGCCAGGGCCGAAGCCCCTGAAACCCAAGCAGCACCCACCGCGTGACAGGCTCCGCCCCCAATCCCCCGGGGTCCAGGGGCGGAGCCCCGGCTCCGCCCCTGGCCGCTGGGGGAGTTG
>NZ_JAEEAP010000290.1 GCF_016103465.1 Streptomyces sabulosicollis | reverse complement strand
CCCCTGCCCTCACCCCCGCCCCTGCCGTCCGCGAAGCGGGTGCGCAGGCCGCGGACGCGGCACTCCGTGTGGACCTCCACGCCCAGCGCCGCCATGTGCCGCCGCAACAGCCCCGACGCGCCCGGATCCAGCTGGCGCTCCATCAGGTGCTCGCCCTGCTGCGCTAGGACCACCTGGGCACCGCGCTGGGCCAGGGCACGCGCGGCGGAGACGCCGAGGAGTCCGCCGCCGATGACGACGGCCCGCGCCCCGGGCCGTACGGCCGCGCCGAGGGCCAGGCAGTCGTCCATGGTGCGGAAGGCGTGGACGCCGTCCGGAAGCTCGTGGCCGTCCGGCTCGAACAGGCCGCGCAGCGGCGGCAGCACCGGGTTGGAGCCGGTGGCCAGCACCAGCGCGTCGTACGGCACGCGGCGGCCGTCGTCGCACACCACCTCCGCCGTGGGGCGGTCGACGCGCACCACCCGCACCCCGCTGAGCCGCCGCACCCCGGCGGCGGGGGCGGGGAGGGCGATGACCTCCGGGGCGTACCGCCCCGCGAGCACCTCGGCGAGCAGCACCCGGTTGTACGCGGGGTGCGGCTCCTCGCCGATGACCGTGACGTCGACGGCGAGCGAGCCCACCCCGGCGCCCGCGGCGCCCGCGGCGCCCCCGGCGCCCCGGGCGGCCAGCTGCTGCGCCAGCCGCGTACCGGCCATGCCGCCGCCGACGATCACCACCCGGCGGCGCGGGCTCATGGGCTCCCTGTACGACTCCATGCCAGGAAGCCTGCGGGGCGCCTGTTACCCGACCGCATCCCCGCCGTTTCCCGTAGGCAACGCTGCCCTCAGCGCGCCCCCTCAGCCGCTGTGAGCCGCCCCGGGCGTCCCGGGCGTCCGAGGCGTCCGGGGTGTCCCGGGCGTCCCGGGCGTCCCGCCCAGCCGGATGGGGAGCCGCCGCGGGCTGTTGCCGACGAAGCTGGGGTGGGGCACCAGAGCCTCGTCCGGGACCGCCAGGTCGAGGCCGGGGAAGCGGGCGAAGAGTGCCTCGAGGGCGATCACGGCCTCCATGCGGGCCAGCGGGGCGCCCAGGCAGAAGTGGGCGCCGTGGCCGAAGGACAGGTGGCGCGCGCCCCGGGTGACGTCGAAGCGGCCGGCGTCCGGGCCGTACGCCCGCTCGTCGCGCCCGGCGGCGGTGTACGAGACGAGCACGGGCGCGCCCTTGGGGATGACCGCGTCCCCGACCTGGAGGTCCCTCGTGGGGTAGCGGAACGGGAAGAACGACACCGGGCTGTCGTACCGCAGCGTCTCCTCGACCACATCGCCCCAGCTCGCGGCCCCGGACCGGACCAGCTCCAGCTGATCGCGGTGGTTGCACAGCGCCCGCACCGCGTTGGTGATCAGATTGAGCGTGGTCTCGTGCCCGGCGATGATCGTCAGCATCAGCGTGCCGATCAGCTCCTCCTCGCTGAGCCGGTCGCCGTCCTCCTCACGGACTGCTATCAGCGCGCTGGTCAGATCGTCCCCGGGGTCCTGGAGCCGGGCCGCCGCCACTTGGCCGAGGATGGTCACCATCTCGCGGTTGGCCGCCGGGACCCGGTCGGGCGCGGTCTGGGTGGAGACGATCTCGTTGGACAGCTCGTGCAGCCGGTCCTGGTACTGGTCGTCGACGCCCAGCAGTTGGCAGATCACGCTCATCGGCAGCGGCAGCGCGAAGTGGCGGCGCAGATCGGCCACCCCGTCCGGGTCCGCGGCGGCGGCCTGGCCCAGCCGCTCCAGCAGCGTGCCGGTCAGCTCGTGGACCACCGGGCGCAGCGCCTCCACCCGGCGCGGGGTGAACGCCCGGGTCACCAGGGACCGCAGCCGCTTGTGGTCCTCGCCGTCCGCGGTGATCATGCCGCGCACGGTGGCGAAGGTCCGCATCGGCCAGCCGGGCGGGAGCTCGTCGTTCCGCAGCGCGGCGAAGTGGCAGGCGTTCTTGGCCACGTCGGGGTGGGTGACGAAGTCCTTCAGCTCCTCGTGCCGGGTGATGGCGTACGCCGGTACGTCACCGGGCAGCAGGACCGGGACCGCGGCCCCGCGGGCGCGCAGCTCTTCGTTCACCGCGTGCTGGCGCGCCCCGGTGGGGTCCAGGCGGTGCGGTGCGGCGGGGTCGGCGTGCGACACGGGGCATCGGCCATCCGTCATCTGCTGTCTCCTGCGGGGGAGTCGGGGGTCGGACCGGTCAGTCGGGGGGGCGTCGCCGGAGAGCCGGGGGCCGGGGCCGCTGAACCCCGGGCCGCTGAACCCGGGGCCGTTAATCCCGGGCCGTTCAACCCGGGGCCGCTGAACCCGGGGCCCCTGATCCTGAGGCCGGTGCTGGTGCTGGTGCTGGTGCTGGTGCCGGTGCTGGTGCCGGAACCGGAGCCGAGGCCGGTGCCGGAGCCGAGGCCGGAGCCGGGGCATCGGCGGCGAGCTGCGGCGCGGAGAACCGCACGGGCAGCTTGGCCAGGCCCTTGGACCAGGGCGAGGTGATCCACGGAAGCTGCTCCTCCGGCACCGCGATCTCCATATCGGGCAGCCGGTGGCGCAGGGTGTCCACGGCGGTACGGGTGATCAGCCGGGCCGGATCCCGCGCCGGGCAGCCGTGCGGGCCCGCCCCGAAGGCGAGGTACGAGCGGTTGCCGACCACCGGCCGCCCGTCCTCGGGCAGCACCTCCGGATCGGCGTTGGCGCCCGCGAGGCCCAGGATGAGCATGTCCCCGGCGCGGATGTCCTGGCCGCCGAAGCGCAGATCGCGGGTGGCGTACCGGCCGGGGAAGTTCTGGGTGGGCGGCTGGCGCCACAGCACCAGGTCCAGGGCGTCGTCCACGGTGAGGTGGCCGCGGGTCAGCGAGGAGCGGAACGCGGGGTCGGTGAGCAGGATCTGGATCGTGGAGGCGATCCAGTTCACGGTGGTGTTGTTGCCCGCGACGATGATCACGACGAGGTTGTGCAGCACCTCCTCGTCGCTGAGCCCGACGGGGTGCTCCAGCAGCCAGGACGTCAGGTCCGCGCCCGGCCGCCGCTTCTTCCCGGCGATCAGCTGCAGCAGGATCTGGCCCATCCGCTTGTTGGCGCCGGTGGCGGCCACGGTCGGGGCGACGATCGTGGTGAGCGTCTCGACCAGCCGGGCCCCGTTCTCCTCGTCGAGGCCCAGTAGTTCGGTGACCACCTGGAGCGGCAGGAGGCGCGCGTACTGTTCCACCAGATCCGCCGCGTGCTGGTCGGCGAACCCGGCGACCAGCCGCTCCGCGGTGGCCCGCACCCTGCGGATCAGCTCGTGGCCGTTGACCCGCCCCAGCGCGTCGGCCACCGCCGAGCGCATCCGGCGGTGCGCCGCGCCGTCGGCGAACAGCAGCGCCGGGCGCCAGCCGACCAGCGGCATGAGCGGTGAGTCGGCCGCCACCCGGCCCTCGCGCAGCGGGGTCCAGCGGCGCGGGTCATGCGAGAAGTACTGCTCGTCGCGGGTGAGATGGAGCAGCTCACGGTGGCCGATGACCAGCCATGCCTCGACCCGGGGCGCGATCTCCACCGGGACCACCGGACCGTGGTCGCGCCGCATCCGCTCGTACAGGTCGGTCAGCGGCCCGTCGAGCGCGGTCCCGTACAGCGGCACCCGGGAGGCGGCGCGGGCGGTCATGACGCCTCCGTGAGCGTCTCGATCAGGTGCGAGACGAGTGAGATCAGGGCCTGGACCGAGGACTTGTGCTCCCGGGCGTCACAGATGACCAGCGGGGTGTGCGGGAGCAGATCGAGCGCGGAGCGCAGATCGTCCTCGCTGTGCGGCTTGCTGTCCGGGAAGGCGTTGACGGCGACGGAGAACGGCACGTCCAGGTCCTCCAGGTGCCCGATCGCGTCGAAGGACGCCTCCAGATCGCGGGTGTCGACCAGCGCGAGCGCGCCCAGCGCACCGCGCGCCAGGTCCTTCCAGGCGGGGAGGAACCGCTGCTGGCCGGGGGTGCCGAAGAGGTACAGCACCAGCTCGCCGCCCAGGGTGATCCGCCCGAAGTCCAGTGCCACGGTGGTCGTGGTCTTCGACGGCCGCACCTTGGTGTCCAGCCGGGCCCCGGCCTGGCTCATCGTCGCCTCGGTGGACAGCGGCTTGATCTCCGACACCGTGCCGATCAGCGTGGTCTTGCCGACGCCCATCGGGCCGACCACGAGGATCTTGGCCGCCCCGGCCACGCTGGACTCCACGTACATGACGGGGGTGTCGTCCATGTCATCCATGTCGTCCGTATCGCCCGTCTCGTCCGTCTCGCCTGTCTCGTTGGTGTGGTCTGTGCGGGTCGTGCGGTCCGCATGGCCCGGGTGGGCCGTGTGGTCGGTCCTGGTTGTGCCGTCCGTACCGGCCATCGAGATCTCAGAGCTTGCTCTCAAGCCCATCGAGCACCTTCCTCAGCAAGTCCAAATCGGCACGTTTTCGCTTGACCACCCGGATCGGCGGACGCGCCACGATGTGCCCCCAGTCGATGAGATCCGCGAGTAGCACCTGCACCACGGCCGGTGGCTGACCGAGATGGGCGGCGACCTCCGCCACCGACAGCAGCCCCTGGCAGAAGTCGGCGATCCGCCGGTACTCGGGCTGGAGATGCGGCGGCAGCGCGCTCCCGGACGCCTCGACGAGCGTTTCCAGCGGCAGAGCATCCCGTGAGGAACCGGCGCGCCCCCGTGTGATCACATAGGGGCGCACCGCGGCCGTGGTGCGTTCCTCGCCGGGCGAGCTCATGACGCCGGGCGGCCCATCGGCTCCCGCGGCTGGCTGCTCAGATGGGCACCGATCTTCGCGACCAGTAACTGCATCTGCTGGGCCACCAGGCCGACGTCCGCCTCCGTGTCGGTGGCGACCCCCAGCGAGGCGCCCTGACCGGCCGAGGTGAACAGCACGAACCCGCTGTCGGATTCGATCATCAGCTGCCGCACCCCCGCCTCGTCGCCGAACAGCAGCGACACCGTGGACTGGCTGGTGACCGTGAGCGCGGCACAGGCGGCGGCCAGCGACTCGGCCTCGTCCACCCCGAGCCGGGACACCTCGCCGGTCAGCCCGTCGGCGGAGTCGTGTCCCATGCGCAGACCGTCCTCCGAGACGACGACGGCATGGCGCACCCCGGGGATCCCGGTCAGCGGACGCAGCATCCATCCAACATCGGGCAACCTGGATATGGTTCCGGCCACTACCGGCCTCCCTCTCGGTCTTCTCGGTCCGGACTCGATTCATCCACGGGCTGCAGGGCCTCCGCTTCCGACTCCGCTTCTGCCTCCGCCTCCGCCCGCCCGCGGCGGGTGCCGGAGACGACGCTGGTGATGGAGGCGCGGGCGGCCTCGGGGGTCCAGGGCGCCGCCGCGTCCGGCGGGGCGGGCGCGGCGCGGGCCGGGGCGCCGGAGGCGGTGGTGCGGTCGGCCGCGGCGGCCGGTGAGGCCGAGGCCGCTCCGGAGGCCGGGCGGCGGCGGTTGCGGCGCCGGGGCAGCCCGGTGCCGAGGGGCGCGGGGGCGTCGGGCGCGCCGGGGATGTCGTCCACGGACACGCCGTTCAGCAGGCCGCTCCCGGCGGGGTCCGCGGCGGCCGGGCCGAGCCCCGTGCCGCCCGCGTCCTGGCTCACCGTGCCGACGGCCACGGGCTCCACGACCACCGGCCGCTGGTCCGCCGCCCGGACCGCGCTCGCGGGCTCGGTCAGCAGCCGGTGCGGTACGAAGACCACCACCCGGGTGCCGCCGTACGCCGACGCCGTGGACAGCTCGACGCCGAAGCCCAGCTCCCGCGACCAGCGCCCCACACAGGCCAGCCCCAGCCGGGGCACGGCACCCAGCTGGGCCAGGTCCAGACCGTCCCGCAGCTGGCCCACGGCCTGCTCCAGCACGTCCGGCGGCATGCCGAGCCCCGCGTCGTCGATCTCGATGACCGCACCCGCCGCGACCTCCCGGATGGCGACCGCGACCTGGGTGCGGGAGGGGGAGAAGACCGTGGCGTTCTCCAGGAGTTCGGCCACCGCGTGCATCAGGCCCTCCACGGCGGGGGCCACCGCGTACAGGTTCTGCCCGCCGTGGACGTCCACCCGGCCGAACTCCACGATGCGCGACTGCGCGCCCCGCACACAGTCGAAGAGCGACACCGGGCGGGTCTCCCGCCGCGCGGGCCAGATCCCGCACATCACCAGCAGCGTCTGGGCCTTGCGGGTCATCTGGGCGGCGGCGTGGTCCGCCTTCATGACCTCGCCCATCAGCGCGGCGTCCTCGACGTGCTGCTCCAGGCCGTCGAGGACCTGCTGCTGCACCATCGACATCGCGTGCATATTGCGGGCCACGGACTCGAACGACGCCTGGACGGAGTCGCGCAGGATCCGCTCCCGGCGCGCCGCCTCGTCCAGATCGGTCTGTACGGCGGCCAGCCGGGCGACCTCTTCGCCGCGCTCGGCCGCCAGTGCCCGCTCTTGTGCCGTATTGGCTCGTTCCCGCTCGGAAACGGCTCGTTCTCGCTCGGTCGCCCTACGCGCCTCGGCGAGCGCGCGGCGGAGTCTGACCACCCAGGTGAGGCACAGCGATAACACCAGCACCAGCACCGCGGACGCGGCCAGCACGACGGCCCCCGTCCCCGACAGCACCTTCGACACCTCCATCTGGGACACGGCCAAGAAAGGGCAGATACTACTGACCAACTGATCAGTCTGGTCCGGTAGTTGCCAAACTCTCACGACTGGGAAGCCGCGTCCGCACCGGGGCCGGGGTCCGGCTACGCCGCCCGTGGCAGGCGCAACAGCAGGCGAGCCCCGCCCCGCGGGCTGGTGAGCGCCGTAAGGGTGCCGCCGTGGGCGTGAGCGATGTCATTGGCGATGGCGAGGCCGAGACCGGTGCCGCCGTCCTGGCGGGCCCGGGCATCATCCAGCCGGGTGAACCGCTCGAAAACCCGCTCGCGGTCGCCTTCGGGGATGCCGGGCCCGTCGTCGTCCACGGCCAGTTCGACCATGCCGCCGTGGACCGCCACGCTGATCGAGACGGTGGTGCGGGTGTGGCGGCGGGCGTTGTCGGCGAGGTTGGTCAGCAGCCGGGACAGCTGCACCCGGCTGCCGGTCACGACGGCGGCCCGCTCCTGGCCCCTGGCCTTTGTGCGGCGGTCCCCGACCGCCGTGGGCTGGTCCATCGTCAGCGCGCCCGGGTGACGCCGCACCTCCTCGGCCGCCAGCGCGCCGAGATCCACCGCGGCCTTGGGCGGCGCCTCCTGCGCGTCGAGCCGGGCGAGCAGCAGCAGATCGGAGGCCACGGCCTGGAGCCGGTCGGTGTCCCGCAGCGCCTTGTGCACGGCGGCCGGCCAGTCGGTGCGCGACGGGCGGGCCAGGACCAGTTCGAGCTGGGCGCGTACGGCCGCGATGGGGCTGCGCAACTCGTGCGAGGCGTCGGCCACGAACTGACGCTGCCGGGTCATGGCCCGGTGCAGCCGGTCCAGTGTGGCGTTCATGGTCCGGGCCAGCCGGTGGATCTCGTCCCGCGCCCGGGGCACCGGCACCCGGCGGTGCAGATCGCGCTCGGTGATCTCGGTGAACTCCTGCCGCATCGCGGCGACCGGGCGCAGGGCGCGCCCCACCAGCAGCCAGGTGAGCCCCGCCACGAACAGCACCAGACCGGCGGCCGCGGGGGCGGCCTGGCGCAGCAGCAGCCCGGTGGCGCTGTCGAGGGAGGTGGTCGAGGGGCTCACCGTCACGCTGTACGGCTGACCGGCCTCGGGTTCGACGGGTTCGACGGGTTCGACGGGGAGGGTCGAGAGTCCGGTCGACGACCCCGGCGAGGCGGCGTCCGTCGGGCTCATGGGGGTGACCGTCCGGCCGGAGGCGTCCTTGATCGTCACCTTGCCGGGGGCGACGACCAGCGCCCGCTGCGGCATGGCCCGGGTCTTCCCCAACTGGCCCTTGATCGACACGGCGGCCTTCCTGGCGTCCAGGTCGGCGCTGGCGCGCAGGTTGTGCTGGAGGGCCAGCACCAGGGCGAGCATGCACAGTGCGATCGCGAAGGCCACGGTCCCGGCGGCCGCCAGTACGGCCTTGGCGCGCACGCTCAGCCCGGACGTCAGGCGCGGCCGGTGCGTCGGCGCGTCCTCTTGTCCCTGCCCGTCCGCGCTGCGTTCCGCGCCCGCGTCGTGCCCCGGGCCCGCGCTGTGCCCCGGGCCCGCGTCGTGCCCCGGGCCCGCGCTGTGCCCCGGGCCCGTGCTGTGCCTCTGGTCCGCGATGTGCCCCGGGCCCGCGCTGTGCCTCTGGTCCGCGATGTGCCCCACCGTCTCACCCTCCGTCGCGGGCCAGCAGATAGCCCGCGCCCCGTATCGTGCGGATCGACCGCCGCCCGTACGGCACATCGATCTTCCGGCGCAGACTGCGGATGTAGACCTCGACCAGATTGGCCCCGCCGTCGTACGCGGTGTCCCACACGCTCTGCACGATTTCGGACTTGGAGACCACCTGCCCGGCGCGCCGGGCCAGGTACTCCAGCACGGCGTACTCCTTCGCCGTGAGCGTGACCTCGTCCGTCCCGCGCGCGCAGGCCAACGCCGCGGGCTCCAGCCGCAGATCGCCGAGCTCCAGCACCTCGGGCCGGTCCAGCCCGCCGCGCCGCACCAGGGCGCGCACCCGGGCGATCAGGACGACGAAGGAGAACGGCTTGGTCAGATAGTCGTCCGCGCCCACGTCGAGCCCATCGGCCTCGTCGTACTCGCCGTCCTTGGCGGTGAGCATCAGGATCGGCGTCCAGTCGCCCTCTTCGCGCAGCCGGGAGCACAGTTGATAGCCGGAGCACCCGGGGAGCATCACATCCAGCACGATCGCCGCGTACCCGCCGGACCGGGCGAGGGCCAGGCCGCTCAGCCCGTCCGCCGCCGTCTCGATGGTGAAACCCTCCTGCTCCAGACCCTCGGTGAGCAGCTCGCGGAGCCGGGCGTCATCTTCCACCACCAATATGCGCACGCGGTCAGGATGGCACGGGCCCGCTGAGGCCCCGCTGAAACCGGCACCGGCTTCAGCGGGGCCTCAGGTGCTTCAGCGAGGACTCAGCACCGGTGCGCGACGGTGAGTGCGCCGACGGATCAAGGGTTCTTCGGCAGCCAGTCCCACTCCCCAGCGAAGGAGAGCTGTGCCCATGTCTCGTTCCCTGCCCCGTGCCACGGCCGCGAAGCGGCGCGGTGTCGTACTCGCCGTGGCGGCCGGCGCCCTGGCACTGGGGGCCGCGGCCCCCGCCTCGGCCTCGGCCTCCCCGTCCTCCTCGGCGTCGGCCTCCGCCGCCAAGGGGAAGACGTCCCACGGTCCGGTCTTCTGTGTGATCCGGGGCGACGACGACAGCGCCAAGCCGACCACGCCGACCAAGCCGACCACGCCGACCAAGCCGACCACGCCCACCAAGCCGAGCAAGGCCGTCGACCGGGCCAAGGCGGTCAAGCTGACCGAGGCGGTCAAGGTCACCGAGGCGGGCAAGGTCACCGCGGGGTCGAAGGGCCGCACCCACGGGCGTGACGACATCTGCGCCATCCCCGCCTTCCCGGCCGACCCCGGGAAGACCTGCAAGATCGTGGTGATCAAGCGTGGCGCCGGGAAGACGGACTCCGTCCCCGCATTCCCCACGAAGCCGGGTAAGCCCACCAAGCCCGGGAAGCCCGTGCCCACCAAGCCGGGCAAGCCCGGCAAGCCCGGCAAGATCTGCGTCATCGTCCTGCCCAAGGACGGGCACCGGGTCACCAAGCCGTCCGCGGACGCGAAGACCACGGCGGTCGAGGCGACGACCCGCGCGACCCGCGCGACCCGCTCCTGACCCACCGGCCGGCCATGTGGGGGGTCGGCCGTCAAAAGGCCCGGCGCGCACGGCGCGCCGGGCCTTTTCCCGCGGGGTCGAGACCGTGTCGGCGTCCCGGGAAGCGTAGGCCGGGCGAAGGCGTTCACCCGGCATGTCGATCATTCACAAGACCACGCTGAGCCCCACCAAGTTGGAGCTGCTCACCCCGTGGCTGCCCGAGCAGCCGTGGTACGCCGCCGCGCGGCGCCCACCGGAACTGTCCAGGGTCGGGGGCTTCCGGCTCGACGACCCGGAGGGCGAGGTGGGGATCGAGTTCATGGTGGTTCAGGACGACGCCGGTGACCGGCCCGCCTGGTACCACGTACCGATGACCTACCGCGCGGCGCCGCTCGACGGAGCCGAGCAGGCCCTCATCGGCACGGCCGAGCACGGGGTGCTGGGCCGGCGGTGGATCTACGACGGGCCGCACGACCCGGTGTTCCTGGCCCAGTTGGTCGCGCTCCTCCAGGGCCGTGCCGAGCCGCAGGCGCAGAGCCTGTCCCACACCCCCGACCCGTCCGTCACCGCCGAGGTGACCGGGGCCGGGTTCGACGTCCCGGCCGGGGCCGCGGGGGCTCCGGCCGTCACGAACGGGCCGGACGGCACCCGTCTGCCGCTGGCCGACGGGGGGCCCGCCCTCCAGGTGACGCGCGTTCTCCGCCCGGAGTCCGGTGCGGAGTCCGCCGGGGCCCGGGGCCATGTCAGCGCGGGCTGGCGGCTGCCGGAGGGCGGCGAGGCCCGCGGCCGGTACGTGGTCCTGTACGACGGCGACACCGCGCCCTGACACGCCGTGAGGTGGGAGCGCCGGAACGGCGCCGGTGCTCCCACCGCCGTCGCGGCCGTCCTGGCCACCCTCGGCGCCGCCTTCGGCGGCACCGCCGCCGACGCCGTGGCGCGCGGGCCCCGGCCCGCCGCCGATGTGTATGTCGCGCCGAACGGCGACGACCGCGCGCCCGGCACCCGCGCCCCGGCCGACATCGTGGCCGCGGCCGGTCTCGAACCGCGCTACCGGGGGCTGCTCGGCCGCACGTTCGCCGCCGACTCCGTGCCCGAAGCACCCACCCGGGTGGGCGACTTCGCGGCGGACGGCTCGGTGTACGTCACCTGGAACCCGTCGTACGTCGAGGGCGGTTCCCCGGTCATCTCGTACACCGTCACCGCGACGTCCTGGTCGCTTCCTCGCGCTGTGCCCGCGCTCGAAGCCGGTGGACCATGTGGTCCCCGCGCTGCTCGGCGGACCCGAGCTGGCGGAGATCCGACGCCGACTCACCGCCGACGGCCTGCTCACCCGTCTCCGGGGCCGCCCCACCCGCACGGGCAGGCGCCGCGTGGAAGCGGCCGTACGGGAGGGGGCGCTCCCCCCGTACGTCTTCTACGGCCCCGTCGTCGTCCCGGAACCGGCGCGACGCAGGGCCGTCAGCGACGCGATACCCATCCCGACCGGCGACCCGGCCTACTGGGACCGGAACCTCCTCATCGCCTACGACCCCGAGTACGTCGACCAGGAGTCCTTCTCCACCGCGCACGGATGGGCCGACGACCGCGGCGGCAGCCATGGCGGCGACCACGGTGCCGACTACGGCGGGAGCCACGGAGGCGACCACGGAGGCGGCCACCACTCCTGCGGTGGCGGTGGCGGAGGCGGAGGCAGCGACTAAGGCTGTCCGACGGACCGTGACGCCTACGGCGGGCTGCCCCCTCCCCGCCCCTC
>NZ_JAEEAP010000028.1 GCF_016103465.1 Streptomyces sabulosicollis | reverse complement strand
TGTTCCGTGTTATGTTTCATACTTCAATGGTTTTTTTTTTATTAAACAAGTGGTAGTGAAAAAACCATTTTTTTTTTTCAAGCAGAAGACGGCATACGATATTAGCGAGTGTCTCGTGGGCTCGGAGATGTGTATAAGAGGCAGGAGCAGGATCGCCCGGTCGCCCGGCAGCGCCTGGGCGAGCGCCCCGCCCAGGGCGGGGCCCGCCGCGCCCGCGGCACCGCAGGCCAGGACGAGTGTGCTGGTGAGCCTGCCGCGCAACTCGTCCGGGGTGCGGAGCAGTTGGTCGGTCATGATCGCGGTGTTGGCCGTCGGCGGGAACAGCGCCATCAGGGCGAACAGCACCCCGATGAGATAGCCGCTGTCCATCAGCACGGTGACCGGGGCGAGCGCCGCCAGCGCCCAGAACACCGCGATGATGCCGCCGTACGGGCCCAGCCGCCGGTGCAGTACGGGCGCCAGCAGCGCGCCGGCCACCCCGCCCACCCCGAGCATGGCCGCCATCACGCCGACCTCCCCGGAGGGCACCCCGCTGGACTCGGCGAGCACGATGACGACGAGGTAGAAGGCGCTGAAGAACAGGTTGAGCACCACCGCGCACACCACCGTGACCCGGATCCGGCGCTCCCGCCACACCCACCGCAGCCCGGCCAGCGCCTCCCGGCCCAGCGGGCCCGCCCCGCCGGTGGACCGCTCGCGCCGGGGCAGCCGGACGAAGAGCAGCGCGACGAAGGAGAGCGTATGCGTCACGGCGTCCACCAGGAAGGGCACGAACCGCCCCACGGCGAACAGGAACCCGCCGGTCGCGGTGCCCGCCAGCTGGCCCAGCGAAACGCGTGCCGTGTTCATCGCCACCGCCGTGGGCAGATGCTCCTCCGCCACCAGGGCGGGCAGCGACGCGCTCTCGGCCGGTTCGAAGAGCGCCGCGCCGGTCCCGAACACCGCCGCCACCACGACCATGTGCCAGACGGTGACGGCGCCCGCCCACACGGCGGCCACCAGGCTGATGGCGGAGACCGCCTGGGCCGCCTCACAGCCCAGCATGATGGCCTTGCGGTCGTAAGCGTCCACCAGGACACCCGCCGGGAGTCCGGCCACCAGCTGCGCGGCGGCGATGGTGCCCATGACCAGACCGGAGGCGGCGCCCGAGCCGGTGAGCGCGAGGACCAGCAGCGGAAACGCGATCAGCGCCGTGTGGAAGCCGAACTCCGAGAGCGCCTGGCCGCCCCACAGCAGCCGGTAGTCCCGGTTGCGCGACAGCGGAACCGGCGGCGACACCGGCGGCGCCGCGGTCATACGGCGCCCCGGCAGTCCTCGGCGATCCGGCGCAGCGCCTCCGCGAAGTCCCCGGCCACCGCCGCCACGGTCCGCCGCTCGTGCACATCGGGGCGGTAGCGCCAGGTGAAGCCGAGCCGGCCGTCCTGCACCGCGCCCACCACCTCCAGCAGATGGGAACCGCCCTCGCGCGGATCGTGGTCCTGGCCGAACGAGCCGTGCTCGGCGTGGACCAGACCGCCCCGGGACTCGGCCGACCGGGCGTCCCACTGGCCGAGGTAGTTGAACACGATCTGCGGCCCGGCGCCGTGCCGGGACAGCCGCTCGCGCAGCCCGGGTGGGCCGAAGGCGCGCAGCGCCCCGAAGCCGAAGCCGTTGCCGGGGACGGTCCGCAGCCGCCGCCGCACCGACTTGACCAGCCCCCGCCAGTCGGCCGGCCCGCCGCCGGGGAGGTCCGGCAGCTCGAAGGAGACCGGATACATGGTGGTGAACCAGCCCACCGTACGGGAGAGATCGACACCGTCCAGGATGTCCTCGCGCCCATGGCCCTCCAGCTCCACCGACACCCGCTCCTGGCCCGTCCAGCGGGACAGCGCCAGCGCGAGGGCGGCGAGCAGCACATCGTTGATCCGGGTGCGATAGGCGGTGGGCGCCGAGCGCAGCAGCGCCTCGGTGTCCCGCTCGTCGAGCTCCACCGGCACCGTACGGATCTCGGGACCGGGGGTGGCCACCTGATGGTCGACCGGCAGCGGCCGGGCATCGAGGGCCTCGCACCAGTGGTCGGCCTCATGGTCCAGGGCGCCCTCGGCCACATGCTCGGCGAGCCGCCGCGCCCAGTCGCGGAAGGCCGTGGTCCTGGGGCCTAGGTCCACCGGTTCACCGCGTACGCCCTGCTGATAGGCGATGTCCAGGTCGTCCAGCAGGATCCGCCAGGACACCCCGTCGATGACCAGGTGGTGCGCGGTCAGGAAGAGGAACGGCCGCCGGGCCTCGCCGAAGCGGAACAGCGCGGCCCGCAGCAGCGGACCCCGCCCCAGGTCGAAGCCCGCGTGGAGCGCGTCGGCCGCCTTCTCCATTGCCGCGTCCGCCTCCCGCGCCGGCAGGCCGGACAGGTCGTGGCGGTCCAGGACGGCGCCGTCGCCATCCGGTTCCGGGACGTGGCCGCGCCACTCGCCGCCGTCCTCGGTGAACCGGGTGCGCAGCGCGTCATGGTGGACCAGGAGCGCGGCCAGCGCCCCCTCCAGCGCCTTCTCGTCCGGCTCCTGGTGCAGCTCCAGCAGGGTGGACTGGTTGAAGTGGCGCGGATTCACGGTGTGGGTGGCGAAGAACCAGCGCTGGATCGGGGTGAGCGGAAGCGGCCCGGTCACCGGCTCCGCACGGGCCTCGTCCCGCTCGGCCGTGGCCACGGTGGCGAGCGCCGCCACCGACTGATGGGTGAACAGGTCCTTGGTGGTCAGCCGGAGCCCGGCCTGGCGGGCGCGGGAGACCACCTGGATGCTGAGGATGGAGTCCCCGCCGAGCTCGAAGAAGTTGTCCTCCACGCCCACCCGTTCCAGACCCAGCACATCGGTCCAGATGTCCGCGATCCGGCGCTCCATCGGGGTGCGCGGGGCCACATGGCCCGCGCCGGAGGCGACGGGCACCGGATCCGGATCGGGCAGCGCCCGGCGGTCCACCTTGCCGTTGGCCGTGAGCGGAAGCGCGTCCAGGGCGGCGAACGCCGACGGCACCATGTGGGACGGAAGGGTCCGGCCCAGGACATCGCGCAGCGAGGCGGGGGTCGGCGAGGCGCCCGGCGCCGGGACGACATAGCCCACCAGGCGCTTCCCGGCAAAGGGCTGCTCCGGGCTCGGGGCGGTCTCGCGTACGGCGACCACCGCTTCCCGCACCTCCGGGCTGCGCCGCAGCGCGCTCTCCACCTCGCCGAGTTCGATCCGGAAGCCCCGCACCTTGACCTGGTCGTCGGCCCGGCCCAGGAACGTGAGCTCACCGTCGCCGGTCCACCGCACCACATCGCCGGTGCGGTACATCCGGCCGCCCGCCGGACCGAACGGATCGGCCACGAACCGTGCGGCGGTCAGCCCCGGGCGGCCCAGATAGCCCCGCGCCAGCCCCGTGCCCGCCACGTACAGCTCCCCGGCCACGCCCACCGGCACCGGGCGCAGCGCCTCGTCCAGCACATAGACCCGGGCGTTGGGGATCGGCCGGCCGATCGGCGGTGCCCCCGAACCGGCCGTCAGCGGATCGGACCAGGTGCTCACCACCGTGGCCTCCGTCGGACCGTAGGAGTTGACCATCCGGCGCCCCGGCGCCCAGCGGTCCACCAGCTCCGCCGAGCACGCGTCGCCGCCGACGATCAGGGTCCGCAGCTCCCGCAGCCCCGTCCGCCACGCCGCCTCCGGCACGGTGGCCAGCGCGGCCGGGGGGATCAGCGCATGGGTGATCCGCTGCCCGTCGAGCACCTCGGCCAGCCGCTCGCCCAGCAGCGGGCCCTCGTCACCGATCACCAGCGCCGCGCCACGGGGCAGCGAGACGCACAGCTCCAGGACGGAGGCGTCGAAGCTGGGGGAGGAGAACTGCAGCACCCGGTCCCCGGCCCGTACGTCGTAGTGCGCGGCCGCTGCGGCCGAGAAACTCGCCAGCCCCGCATGGGTGACCACGACCGCCTTGGGCACACCGGTGGAGCCGGAGGTGTAGATGACGTACGCCGGGTGGTCCGGCGTCAGGCCACGGAGCGGCGGCGGCCCGTCGGGGCCGTCCTCGGCCCACACCGAGGCCGCGTCGTCGAGCACCACCGAGGGCGCGGCGTCCCGCAGCATGAACGCCACCCGCTCCTTCGGATAGCCGGGGTCGACCGGCAGGAACGCACCGCCCGCCTTCGCCACGGCCAGCTGCGCCACCAGCATCTCCACCGAACGCGGCAGCACCAGCGCCACCAGCCGCTCCGGCCCCACGCCCCGGCCGATCAGCCGGTGCGCCAGCCGGTTCGCGGCCACCTCCAGCTCGGCGAAGGTGAGATCGCCCTTCCCGTACCGTATGGCCGTGGCGTCCGGGGAGACGGCCACCCGCCGTTCGAACAGCGCGCGCAGCGTGGCCCGCTCCACCTCCAGACGGGTGTCGTTCCACTCGACCAGGGTGCGCCGCAGCTCGGCCGGGGTGGTCAGCGGCAGCGCGCCCACCGGCCGCTCCGGATCCTCGGCGATCCCGGCGAGCAGCGCCCGCAGGGCCGTGCCCATCCGCTCCACGGTCGAGGCGTCGAACAGATCGGTGCTGTAGCCGATCAGCCCGCGCAGCACTCCCCCCTCGGCCTCCGCGAACTCGAAGGTGAGGTCGAAGGCGGCGGTCCGGGTGTCGAGTTCCACGTCCGCCAGCTCCAGACCGGGCAGCTCCAGCGCCCGTCCCGGGGCGTTCTGCAGCACGACCATCGCCTGGAACAGCGGTGTCCGGCTGGTGTCCCGCACCGGCCGCACCTCGTCCACCACCCGCTCGAACGGCACCGCCTGATGGGCGAAGGCGTCCAGGACGGTGCCGCGCACCTCGGCCAGGAAGTCGCCGAAGCGGGTGTGCGGATCGACGGTGGAGCGCAGTACCAGGGTGTTGACGAAGAAGCCGATCAGCCGCTCCACCTCGGGGCGCTCCCGACCCGAGGTGACGGTGCCCACCGCGATGTCCCGCCCGCCGGACAGCCGGGCCAGCAGGATCTGGGCCGCCGCCACCAGCGTCATGAACAGGGTGGTGCCCGTCGCCTGCCCGAACTCCTTCAGCCGCAGGCTCACTCCGGCGGGCACCGTGAACTCCACGGTGGCGCCGCTTTTCGTCCGCACCGCCGGGCGGGGCCGGTCGGTGGGCACCTCCAGCGGCGGTACCCCGGCCAACTGGCGTTTCCAGTAGGCCAGTTGCTCATCCGCTCGGGGAGCGGTGAGCTCGGCGCGCTGCCAGGCGGCGAAGTCCGCGTAACTCACCGGCAGCGGGGGCAGCGCGGCGGGCTCACCGCTCACCGCCGCCCGGTACAGCTCCCGCAGATCGCCGGTGAGCACACCGGTGGACCAGCCGTCCGTGATGATGTGGTGCAGCGTCAGGCTCAGCACGTGCTCCCGGGCGCCGAGCCGGACCAGTCCGGTCCGCAGCAGCGGGCCGCGCCGCAGATCGAACGGGCGCGCCCGTTCGTACGCCAGCAGCTCCCGCAGCTCCGCCTCCCGCTCGGCGGCGGGGAGAGGGGACAGGTCGTACGGATGCAGCCGGATCTCCCCGGGGTCGTGCACGATCTGCACCCCCCGGCCGTCCACCGCGTCGAAGGTGGTCCGCAGCGACTCGTGCCGGGCCACCAGCGCGGTCAGCGCCGCACCGAGCGCGTCCACATCGAGGTCTCCCCGGATCCGCAGCGCCAGCGGGGTGATGTACTCGGCGCTGTCGGGGGCGAAGGAGTCCAGGAACCACAGCCGCTGCTGGGGATAGGACAGCGGAAGCTCGCCGTCCCGGGCCACCGGTGTGATCGGGGCGGGCCGGTCCGCGCCGCGGCCGTCCGCGCCACCGAGCGCCTCGGCCAGGGCGGCGACGGTCGGATGGGTGAACACCAGGCGGGGCGACGGCTCCACCCCGAGCACCTCCCGCAGCCGTGAGGTGAGCCGGATGGAGAGGATCGAGTCGCCGCCGAGCTCGAAGAAGTTGTCCCCGGCGCCGACGCGTTCCACCTCCAGCACCTCGGCCCAGACCGCCGCCACGGCCCGTTCGGTCCCCTCGCGCGGCGCCCGGTAGGGCGCGCGGCGGATGTCCGGGCCCGGGGCGGGCAGCGCCGCGCGGTCCAGCTTCCCGGTGGGGCCGAGCGGCAGCACCTCCAGCGGGACGACGGCGGACGGCACCATGTAGTCCGGGAGCCGCTCCGCCGCGTACGCCCGCAGCCGGGCACCGTCCACCGGGGCGTCGCCGGCGGCCACCACATAGGCCACCAGCCGCTTGCCACCGGGGCCGTCCTCCCGGGCCACCACCGCGACATCCGCCACCTCCGGGCGCCCGGCCAGCACACCCTCCACCTCGCCCGGCTCGATCCGGAAGCCACGGACCTTGACCTGGTCGTCGGCGCGGCCGAGGAACTCCACGGTGCCGTCCGGGCGTCGGCGCGCCAGATCGCCGGTGCGGTACATCCGCTCCCCGGCGGGCCCGTACGGATCGGGCAGGAACGCCGCGGCGGTCAGCCCGGGACGGCCCAGGTAACCACGGGCCACCCCCTCCCCGGCGACGAAGAGCTCGCCGACCACACCCGGCGGCACGATCCGCATCCTGGGGTCCAGGACGTGCACCCGCGTGTTGTCCAGCGGCCGGCCGATCGGCACCACGTCGGGCACCTCGTCGGCGCGGGACATCGGGAAGCGGGTGGCGAAGGTGGTGGTCTCGGTCGGCCCGTAGCCGTCCACCACGGTCAGCCCGGGGCAGCGCTCCAGCACCCGGCGCACCGAGGCCGCGGGCACCACATCGCCACCGGTCCACACCTCGCGCAGCCCCGTGAAGCAGTCCGGCGCGTCCCTGGCCAGCAGCCGGAACAGCCCGGCGGTCAGCCACAGCCCCGTCACCCCCTGCTCGGCCACCAGCCCGCGCACCGCGGCGGCGTCCAGCTCGCCGGATGTCACCACCACCCGGCCGCCGTTCAGCAGTGGCACCCACAGCTCGTAGGTGGCGGCGTCGAACGCCACCGGCGAGTGCATCGGCACCCGCTCATGCCCGCCACCGGCGAACGCACGGTCGAGGGCGAGCGCCGCCACGTCGCGATGGCGCACCCCCACGGCCTTCGGCACACCGGTCGACCCGGAGGTGAACATCACATACGCCAGCTGGTCCCGGTGCACCGGCACCACGGGGGCCACCGGGCCGCCCTCCCGCGCGGCCGCCACCTCCTCCGGCGTCAGCACGACCACGGCGCCCGCCTGGTCCAGCAGCGTCCGCCGCCGGTCGCGCGGGGCGCGGGCGTCCACCGGTACGTAGACCCCACCGGCCCTGACCACCGCGAGTTCGGCCACGACCAGCTCCGGTGACCGGTCCATGAGCAGCGCCACCCGGTCCTCAGGACGCACCCCGGACCGCAGCAGATGTCCGGCCAACCGACCGGCCCAGCCGTCGAGTTGGGCATAGCTGAGCGAGGTGGTGCCGTCGGTGACGGCGACGGCGTCCGGGGCGCGGCGGACCCGCTCGGCGAACAGCTCGGCCAGTGAGCCCTCCGGCAGCGGCCGGGCGGTGGCATTCCACTCGCCGGCCGCCCGGAGGCGCTCCGCCTCCGTCAGCAGCGGCAGCTCGTCCAGCGACCGCCCGGCGCCGTCCGCGATCCCGGTCAGCAGCGTCTCCAGATGGGCCGCCGCCCGCTCCACCGTGGCCGCGTCGAACAGCGCCGGATCGTAGGCGATGTCGAAGCCCAGCCGGTCGCCCAGATAGGCGCGCAGACACAGCGGGAAACTGGTGGAGTCCTCGGCCCGCACCTCCCGGACCCGGATCCCGGCACCGGCCGCCGACGCCTCGTCGAAGGGGTAGTTTTCGAACACCACCATGCTGTCGAAGAGCGCCTCACCGGCCGGGATCGCGCCGAGGGACTGGATCCGGGGGAGGGCGACGAAGTCGAAGCGGCGGGACTCGCTCTGCTGTTCCTGGAGCTCCCGCAGCCACGCCACGACCTCACGGCCGCCCTCGGCCACGGCCCGGGTGGGGACCGTGTTGATGAACATGCCGACCATCGTCTCCACGCCCGGCAGCCCCTCCGGACGGCCCGAGACGGTGGTGCCGAACACCACGTCGGGCACACCGCCGTACCGGGACAGCAGCAGCGCCCACGCGCCCTGCACCACCGTGTTGACCGTCAGCCCGCCGCCGCGCGCGGTCTCCCGCAGCCGGGCGGACACCTCCTCGGTCAGCTCCAGCCGGGTCAGCGCGGTCGAGGTGGTGCGGTGCGCCTCCCGGGGCGGCCGGTCGTACGGCAGCGGCGTGCGGGCGCCGAACCCCGCCAGCACCTCGCGCCAATAGCCCTCCGCCCGCTCCTGGTCCCGCTCGCGCAGCCAGCGCAGGAAGTCCCGGAAGGGCCGCCGGGCGGGCGGCTGGGGCGAGCGCCCGGCCATGAGGGCCGCGTAGGTCTCGCACACCTCGGCGAAGACCTGGCCGGTGCTCCAGCCGTCGAGCATCAGATGGTGCGAGGTCCACACCAGCATGACCTCGTCATCGGGCAGCCCGGCCACCGCGATCCGGCTCAGCGGGGCCGAGGTGAGATCCATCCCGGCGGCGCGGTCCTCGGCCAGCAGCCGCCGCAGCGCCTCCTCCCGCGCCGACGGCGCCAGCCCCCGCCAGTCCAGCCGCGCGGTGGGCAGCTCGGCCCGGCGGTGGACGACCTGGACCGGCTCGGCGAGCCCCTCCCAGCGGACGGAGCTGCGCAGGCCCGGCGTACGGTCCACCACCCGCTGCCAGGCGGCCGCGAAGGCGTCCGGGTCGGCGATCCCGGCGATCCGGAGGGCGATCTGGTCGAAGTAGGCGCCACCGGTGTCCACCAGACCGTGGAAGAGCATGCCCGCCTGGAGCGGGGTCAGCGGGTACACGTCCTCCACCGCGCCACCGTCACCGGCGATCAGATCCACCTGGCGCTGATCGAGCCGCGCCAGCGGGAAGTCGGAGGGGGTGCGCCCGCCCGCGCCGGGCTCGGCGCAGTGCGCGACGATCTCCCTCAGCGCGGCCAGGCACTCCTCCGCCACCCGGCGCACGGTCGCCTCGTCGTACATCCGGGCCGGATAGCTCCAGCCCAGCTCCAGACGGCCGTCCTGGACCGCGCCGGTGACCTCCAGCAGACACGGGCGGGTCTCCCCGGGCGCGGCGTCCTGGCCCGTCACGGGGAGCGTGGCGCGGTACAGGCCCGGGACCGCTCCCTCGTCGTCGGCCGTCACGTCCCACTGGCCGTGGTAGTTGAAGACGACCTGCGGCGACGGACCGCCCCGCAGCTCCCCGGCCGGGGAGCCCTCGGGGGACAGCTGGCGCAGCGCTCCGTGGCCGAGCCCGTGGTGCGGGACGGCCCGCAGCTGCTCCTTGACGGACCGGAGGGTGTCGCGCCACCCCGCGCGAGCGTCGACGGCCAGCGCGAGCGGGTACTCGGCGGTGAACCAGCCGACCGTACGGGAGAGGTCCAGGTCCTCGAAGAGGTCCTCGCGGCCGTGTCCCTCCACACCGATCAGCGCCGTGTCCCCGCCGGTCCAGCGCACCAGGCTCCGGCCGAGCGCGGCGAGCAGCACTTCGTTGATCCGCGTCCGGTACACACCGGGGACCCGGCGCAGCAGCGCCTCGGTCTCGGCACGGCCGAGGACCGTGGTCACCGTGGCCGCCGTCCCATGGGTGTTGGGTCCCTCGTGGTCGACGGGGAGCGCGGCCGGCGCGGAGCGCGCCACGCCCGTCCAGTACGCCAGGTCGCCGTCGAGCCCGCCGGAGCGCACGTGGTCCGCCAGCCGGGCGGCCCACTGGGTGAAGGCGGCGCTCGCCGGGGGCAGGGCGGGCGCGCCACCGGCGGCGGCGCCGCGGTAGGCGGTCTCCAGATCGCCGAGCAGGACCCGCCAGGAGACGCCGTCCACCACCAGGTGGTGGGCGGTGAGCAGCAACTCGGGCGCCCGCCCGGGGCCGAAGGTGAACAGCACGACCCGCAGCACGGCCCCCTCGGCGATGTCCAGCCCGGTCTGGGCCGCGACCGTGGCCTCCCGCACGGCTTCGTCGCGTGCCGCGTCGTCAAGTCCGGACAGGTCGTGCCGCTCCAGGACACCGCCGGGGGCGGTCGGCAGGACCTCCTGCCGCCACCGCCCGTCGACGACCAGGAAGCGGGTGCGCAGCGCCGCGTGGTGCGCCACCAGGGCGTCCACCGCCTGCCGCAGGGCGGCCTCGTCGAGGTCGCCGGTGAGCTCCAGCCGGTGGCTCATGGTGAAGTGGTGCCGGTCGCCGGGCCGCCGCCCGTCCAGGTACCAGTGCTGGACCGGGGTCAGCGGCGCCGGTCCGGTCACCGCCCCGGCCGGCTCGGCGGGCGGCTGCCGCCGGGCGGACTCGACGCCCAGCGCGAGCTCCGCGACGGTCTGGTGGCGGAAGACGTCCTTGGAGGTGAGCGTCAGCCCGGCCTGGCGGGCGCGGGAGACGATCTGGATGCTGAGGATCGAATCGCCGCCCAGGGCGAAGAAGTTGTCCTCCACACCCACCGCGGGGACGCCCAGCACCTCGGCCCACACGCCCGCCAGCACCGTCTCGGCCGGGGTCCGGGGCGCCACGTACGGCGAGCCCTGCTCCGGCCGGTCGGGGGGAGCGGGCAGCGCGCGCCGGTCCACCTTGCCACTGTCGGTACGGGGCATCCGGTCCAGCGTCACGAAGGCGGCCGGGACCATGTAGTCGGGCAGGGTGCGCCTGAGCAGGGCGCGCAGCTCCACCGGATCGGGGGAGCCGGCCGAGCCGTCGGAGCGGGCCACCAGATAGGCCACCAGCCGCCGGTGGTCGGTGTCCTCGCGGGCCACGGCCACCGCCTCCTGGACCGCCGGATGGTCCAGCAGCGCGGCCTCGATCTCCCCGGGCTCGATCCGGAACCCACGGATCTTGAGCTGGTCGTCGGCCCGGCCCAGGAACTCCAGCGCCCCGTCCGCCGTCCAGCGCGCCCGGTCGCCGGTGCGGTACATCCGGCTGCCGGGCGGGCCGTACGGATCGGCGACGAAGTGGACGGCGGTGAGCCCGGGGCGGCGCAGATAGCCCCGGGCGACCTGCGCCCCGGCCAGGTGGAGCTCACCGGGAACGCCGGGCGGCACCGGCCGCAGCGCGCCGTCCAGGACGTACGCCCGCAGATTGCGGCCGGGCCGCCCGATGAGCGGACGGTCGCCGAGCCCGGCCAGGTCGCCGTAGACCGCGTCCACGGCACATTCGGTGGGCCCGTAGAAGTTGTACGCCGCCACGCCCGGCACCGCGCGCAGCTCCCGCCACAGCGCCGCCCCCAGGGCCTCGCCGCCCACCATGACGATCCGGGGGCGGTGGCGGTCCGCGGCGAACAGCCCGGCCGCCATCAGCTCATGCAGGTAGGACGGGGTGACGTCGAGGAAGTCCAGGCCACGCGCGCCGACCAGCGCCACGAGGGCGGCCGGGTCGAGCCGTACCGCGTCGTCCACCAGATGCACCTCCTGACCCGAGGCCAGGAACACCGCGCCCTCCCAGGACGTGTCGAAGGAGAACGCGGCGGTCAGCGCCGAGCGCAGCGGACGGCCCGCCTCGGCCTGGTGCGGTGCGATCAGCCCGGCCCGGTGGTCCAGGCAGAGGTTGACCAGCTGGCGGTGTTCGACGGCGACGCCCTTGGGACGGCCGGTGGACCCCGAGGTGTAGGTGATGTAGGCGGTGTGCCCGGACAGCAGCGGGGACAGCCGGTCCGCGTCGGTGGGATCGGTGTCCGGCAGCCCGTCGAGGGGCGCGTCCCGCAGGACCTCGGGGGTGAGGACGACCTCCGGCGCCGCGTCCTGGAGCAGGAACCGCGCGCGTGTCGCGGGCAGCCCGGGGTCCACGTACAGCTGCGTACCGCCCGCCTTGAGGACCGCGAGCAGGGCCACCACGGAATCGGCGGTGCGCGGAAGCCTGACCGCGACCACCTTCTCCGGGCCCACGCCGAGGGCGATCAGATGGTGGGCCAGCCGGTTGGCGGCCGCGTTCAGCCCCGCGAAGTCGTAGGTGGCGTCGGAGGCCACCAGCGCGGTGGCGGCCGGGGTGCGGGCGGCCTGCTCCTCGAAGAGCCGGGGGAAGGTGGTGTCCGGCACGGCGAGCGCGGTGTCGTTCCACTCCGCCAGCACCGTCCGCCGCTCCCCGGCGGTCAGCAGCGGCAGTTCGCCCACCCGCAGGCCGGGGTCCTCGGCCACCGCTTCCAGCAGCAGCCGCAGCTGCCGCACCATCCGCTCCACGGTGGCCACGTCGAACAGATCGGTGTTGTACTCCACGAACCCGGTCAGGGCGCCGAGCCGCTCCACGAAGTCGAAGCCCAGGTCGAAACCGGCGGTCCGGCCCGGGACCCGGACGGCCTCCACGCCGAGACCGGGCAGGTCGGGCACCTCGGCGCCCAGGTTGTGCAGCACCACCATGACCTGGAAGAGCGGGGTGCGGCTGGTGTCCCGCTCCGGCTGGAGCGCGTCCACGATCCGTTCGAACGGCACGTCCTGGTGGGCGAACGCGTCCAGCACGGTGCCCCGCACCCGGGTGAGCAGCTCCTCGAACGACTCGTCGGCGTCCACCCGGGTGCGCAGCACCAGCGTGTTCGCGAACATCCCGACCAGCCGCTCCAGTTCGGGCCGCTCCCGTCCCGAGGTCACGGTGCCCACCGCGATGTCCTCCTGCCCCGACCAACGGGCCAGCAGCACCTGGCAGGTGGCGAGGAGCGTCATGAACAGGGTGCCGTCGCGGCGCCGACCGGCCGCGCGCAACCGCTCGACCAGCGCGGCGGGCAGGGTGAACTCCAGCAGCGCCCCGCGTCTGGTCTGCACGGGCGGCCGCGGTCGGTCGGTCGGCAGCTCCAGCGGCGCCAGACCAGCCAGCCGCGCCCGCCAGTACTCCAGCTGCGGCTCCATCCGCGCCGCCCCGCCCAGCGGATCGCGCTGCCACGCCGCGTAGTCGGCGTAAGCCAGCGGCAGCGGGGCGAGCGCGGGCCGCCGCGCCATGACCGCCGCGCCGTACAGCTCGCTCAGATCCGCGCTGATGACGGCCGTGGACCAGCCGTCCGTGACGATGTGGTGCATCGTCAGGGTGAGGACGTGATCCTCCTCGTCCAGCCGGATCAGGGACGCCCGCAGCGGCGGCCCGGTGCGCAGGTCGAAGGGGGTGGCGCCCTCCCGCTCGAGCAGCCGCTCCAGCTCCCGCTCCCGCTCGGCCACGGGGCGGGCCGTGAGGTCGCGCACCGGCAGCGCCACCGGGCGCGGGTCGTGCACCCGCTGCACCCCGCGGCCGTCCACCTCGGCGAAGGTGGTGCGCAGCGGCTCGTGCCGGGCCACCAGGCCGTCCAGGGCGGTGCGCAGCGCGGCGGTGTCCAGGCGGCCGCGCAGCCGCAGCGCGAACGGCGTCACATACTCCGTGCCGCCGCCGTCGAAGGAGTCCAGGAACCACAGGCGGGCCTGCGGATACGACAGCGGCAGCTCCCCGTTCCGTGGCACGGCCGGGATGGCGTCCGCCGCCCCGCCGCCCTCCGCCGCCCCGCCGTCCGCCACTCCGCCGTCCTCCGGTGCGCCCAGCGCGGCGGCGAGCTCGGCCACGGTGGTGTGGGTGAACAGCGCGCGCGGGGTGACCTCCGTACCGAAGGCCGTCCGCAGCCGGGAGGCCACCCGGATGGCCAGGATCGAGTCGCCGCCCAGGGCGAAGAAGTCGTCCGTCGCCCCGGCCTCCGCGACCGGGAGCACCTCGGCCCACACCCGTGCCACCGTGCGCTCGGCCTCGGTGCGCGGGGCGATCCGCTCGGCGCCGGACGCGAAGCCGTCGAGGCCGGGCGCGGGCAGCGCGCGCCGGTCCAGCTTGCCGTTGGCGGTCAGCGGCAGCGCGTCCAGCGCCACGAACGCCGCCGGGACCAGCTGCGCGGGCAGCGACCGCTGGAGGAACTCCCGCAGCTCACCGGCCCGCGGCTGAGCGGCCGGATCCGCGGCCACCACATAGGCCACCAGCCGCCGCACCCCGGGCTGGTCCTCCCGCACGGTCACCACCGCGTCGCCGACCCCCGGATGGGCGGCCAGCGCGGCCTCCACCTCCCCGGGCTCGATCCGGAAACCGCGGATCTTCACCTGGTCGTCCGTGCGGCCGAGGTACTCCAGCCCGCCGTCCGCGCCCCACCGGGCCCGGTCGCCGGTGCGGTACATCCGGCTCCCGGCGGGCCCGTACGGATCGGCCACGAAACGGGACGCGGTCAGCCCGGGGCGGCGCAGATAGCCCCGGGCGAGCCCCGCCCCCGCCACGTACAGTTCGCCGACCGCGCCCGGCGGCACCGGCTCCAGCCCCTCGTCCAGCACATACACCCGCAGATCCGGGATGCCGGTGCCGATGGGGCTCGCCGTGGCCGCAGGGGCGGACGCCGCGGCGCGGTCGAGCGGGGCGTAGGTGACGTGCACGGTGGTCTCGGTGATCCCGTACATGTTGACCAGCAGCGGCGCGGTGTCCGCATGGCGTGCGTACCAGCCCGCCAGCCGCCGCGCGTCGAGCGCCTCGCCGCCGAACACCACGCGGCGCAGGGCGAGTCGGGCCCCCGGGCGCTCCTCGTCCGCGCGCATCAGCCCCTGGAAGGCGGACGGCGTCTGGCTGAGCACCGTCACCCCCTCGTCCGCCAGCAGCCGCAGGAACTCCTCGGGGGAGCGGGAGACGGCGTACGGGACGACCACGAGCCGGCCGCCGTGCAGCAGCGGCCCCCAGATCTCCCAGACGGAGAAGTCGAAGGCGTAAGAGTGGAACAGCGTCCACACGTCGTCCGCGCCGTACGAGAACCAGTCGCGGGTCCGGGAGAACAGCCGGACCACATTGGCGTGCGGGATCACCACGCCCTTGGGTACGCCCGTGGACCCGGAGGTGTAGATGGCGTAGGCGGGGCTCTCCGGCAGCGGCCCGGAACCGGCCGGGAGGGCGGCCGGCCGGCGCTCCAGGTCGGCGACCAGGGCGGGGTCGTCCAGGCACAGCCGGGCCACGGCGGGGTGCTCGGCGGTGTCCTCCTCACCGGCGAGCCGCGTCTCCACGGCGGTGGTGGTCAGCAGGGCCACCGGTGCGGCGTCCGCGAGCATCCGGGCGATCCGGCCGGACGGCTGGTCCGGGTCGAGGGGCAGATAGGCCGCCCCCGTCTTCAGCACCGCCACGATCGCCACGATCATCTCCGGCGAACGGGGCAGCGCCAGCGCCACGTACCGCTCCCGCCCGGCACCCTCGGCGATCAGCCGATGGGCCAGCCGGCCCGCCCGCGCGTCGAGTTCGGCGTACGTCAGCGACACCCCCGAGCAGGACACGGCGACGGCCCGGGGAGTGCGGGCGGCCTGCTCCTCGAACAGGTCCACCAGGGTCCGCTCCGGCGCCTCGGGGGCCGTGGCACCGCCCCACTCCACCAGGATCCTCCGCCGCTCCTCCGCGGTGGTCCACGGGAGCGCCCGCAGCGGACGGTCGGGGTCCGCCGCGATCGCGGTGAGCAGCAGACACAGCCGGTCGGCGAGCGCCGCCGCGGTCCGGGCGTCGAACAGCCCCGGGTCATAGCCGAGGTCGAAGCCCAGCCGGTCGGAGAGATGGGCCCGCAGACTCAGGCCGAAGTTGGTGGCGTCGATCGAGCGGACCTCGACAATCCGCAGGCCCGCCTCGCGCGCCGAGGAATCGTCAAAGGGGTAGTTCTCGAATGCCACCATCGAATCGAAGAGCGGGGTCCCGGCCGGTATCTCGCTCCAGCCCGCCACCTGCGCCAGCGAGACGGATTCGTGGCGCCGGGACGCGGACTGGGCCAGCTGGAGGTCCCGCAGCCAGTCCCCGGTGTTCCGGGCGGCGTCCACCCGCACCCGGGTCGGCAGGGTGTTGATGAACATCCCGACCATCGACTCGACCCCGGCCAGCTCCGCCGGGCGGCCGGAGACGGTGGTGCCGAAGACCACGTCCTCCTCGCCGCCGTACCGGGACAGCAGCAGCGCCCAGGCACCCTGCACGATGGTGTTGACGGTCAGCCCGCCGCTCCGGGCCGTACGGCGCAGCTCCTCGGACACCTCGGGGGTGAGCGACACCGCCACGGTCGCCGAGGACCTGGCCCGGTGGGACTCCACGGCCTTGCGGTCGGCGGGGAGCGGGGTCGGCGCGGTGAACCCGGCGAGCAGGTTACGCCAGTGGCGCTCGGCGTCCCGCCCGTCCCGCCCGTCAAGCCACCGCAGGTAGTCGCGGAACGGGCGGCGGGCGGGGAGCGCCGGGGCACGGCCCCGGGCGGCGGCGGTGTACCGCTCGCACACCTCGGTGAACACCTGCGCCAGGCTCCAGCCGTCCAGGACCAGATGGTGCGAGGTCCAGATCAGCGCCACCCGGGCGTCGGTCAGCCGGGCGACGGCCAGCCGCATCAGCGGCGGTGCGGCCAGATCGATGCCCAGGGCCAGGTCCTCGGCCCGGAACCGCTCCAGCTCGGCCTCGCGCCGCTCCTCCGGCAGCCCGCGCCAGTCCAGCTGGGTCACGGGCACCTCGGCCCGGTGGCGGACGATCTGCAGCGGCCGCTCGACGCCCTCCCAGACGACACCGGTACGCAGCGCCGGTGTGCGGTCCACCGTCTCCTGCCAGGCGCGGGCGAACGCCGCCGGGTCGCCCACCCCGTCCAGGACCAGCGTGGCCTGGTCGAGGTAGACGTCCTCGGCGCCGCCGACCAGCCGGTGGAAGAGCATGCCCTGCTGGAGCGGGGTCAGCGGGTAGACGTCCTCGATCCGACGCCCGTCGCCCACCAGCCGGTCGACGGCGGCCTGGTCCAGCCGGGCCAGGGGGAAGTCGGAGGGGGTCCGGCCGCCCGCGTCCGGTCCGTCGCAGTGCGCCACGATCTCCCGCAGCGCCGTGAGCATCCCGTCCGCGAGCCCCCGCACCGTGGCCACGTCATGGACCCGGTCGGAGTACAGCCAGGTCAGCTCCAGCTCGCCGTCCGCCACCACGGCGGACACATCGAGCGGGTACACCGACGGCTCATCGGCGGCCAGCTCCCGCCCCAGGCTCTCCCCGGTGAGCGTGAACGCGGCGCCGTCCCCGCCCGAGTCCCACTGGCCGTGGTAGTTGAAGCAGATGCCCGGCGGCGGCGCGGCGGCGAGCGCCCGCGCGGGGGAGCCCGGGGCGCTCAGATACGCCAGCGCCTCATGGCTCAGCCCCCGGCGCGGCACGGCGCGCAGCTGCTCCTTCACCGACTTCAGCACCGCGCCCCAGCCGTCCCCGGGCAGCGTCAGCGCCACCGGGTACTGCGTGGTGAACCAGCCCACGGTCCGGGACAGGTCGACGGCCGTGTCCAGCTCCTCGCGGCCGTGGCCCTCCATGGCCACCACCACCCGGTCCTCGCCCGTCCACCCGGCGAGCACCCGCACCAGCGCGCTGAGGAGCACATCGTTGATCCGCGTCCGGTACACCCCGGGCACCCGGCGCAGCAGCCCGTCGGTGGCCTCCCGGTCGAGCGTCACGCGCACGGTGCGGGTGGACCCGGCGGTGGCCGTGCCGGGACGGTCCACCGGAAGGTCCGCGCCGCCCGCCCGCCGTACGCCCTCCCAGTACGGCAGATCGCCGTCCAGCTCGCCCTCCCGCACCCGCTCGCCCAGCCGATGGGCCCAGGTGGTGAAGGGGGTGGACGCGGGCTCCAGGCACACCGGCTCCCCAGCGGCGGCCTGCCGGTAGGCGCTCTCCAGATCGCCCAGCAGAATGCGCCACGAGACGCTGTCCACGGCCAGGTGATGGGCGGTGAGGAACAGCCGCGGCCGGGCCCCCGCCCCGCGCAGCAGCAGCGCGCCGCGCAGCAACGCGCCCGTGGCCAGGTCGAGTTCGGCGCGGGCGGCCTCCGCGGCCGCCTCGGCCGCCGCCGTCTCCTCGCCGCCGGGCCCGGACAGGTCGTGGCGGCGCAGCACCGGCCCGCCGGGCGCGCCGTCCGCGAGCTGCCACCACCCGCCGTCGTCGCCCTGGACGAACCGGGTGCGCAGGGCCGGGTGGTGCGCGACCACGGCGTCCAGCGCGGCCTCCAGCGCGCCCTCGTCCAGGTCCGGCGGCAGATCGAGGACCATCGACATGGTGAAGTGGCGCAGCGGGCCGTGGGTGGCGAAGAACCAGTGCTGGATCGGGGTGAGCGGCGCCGGACCCGCCACCTCCGCCCGCTCGTCCCCGGCGGCTTCGGGCGCGCCGCGCGATGCCACGGCGGCGGCCAGCTCGGCGATGGTCTGGTGCTGGAAGACATCCCGCGAGGTGAGCGCGAGTCCGGCCTGGCGGGCGCGGGAGACGATCTGGATGCTGAGGATCGAATCGCCGCCCAGCTCGAAGAAGTTGTCGTTCACCCCCACCCTCCGGGCGCCCAGCACCTCGGCCCAGATCCGCGCCAGCTCTCGCTCCGCCCCGGTGCGTGGCGCGGTGGTGTCCCGCTCCGGCCGGTCCGCGTCGAGCCGTGGGGCGGGCAGCGCCCGGCGGTCCAGCTTGCCGCTGGTGCCCAGCGGCATGGTGTCGAGGGCGACGAAGGCACCGGGGACCATATGGCCGGGCAGGGTCCGCCCGAGGGCGGCGCGCAGCTCCCCGGAGGCGGGCGGCTCGCCGCCGGGGGCGGGCACGTAGTAGGCGGCCAGCCGGGCGTGGCCGCGGTCGTCGGTCACCGCGACGACGGCCGCCTCCGCGACGGCCGGCAGATCGAGCAACGCCGCCTCCACCTCGCCGGGTTCGATCCGGTGGCCCCGGATCTTCACCTGGTCATCGGCCCGGCCGAGGTAGTCCAGCTCCCCGTCGGCGGTCCAGCGGGCCAGGTCCCCGGTGCGGTACAGCCGGCTCCCGGCGGGCCCGTACGGATCGGCCACGAAGCGGGACGCGGTCAGCCCCGGACGGCCCCGGTAGCCCCGGGCCACCTGCTCACCCGCCAGATACAGCTCACCCGCCACCCCCACCGGCACGGGCTGGAGCCGCGAGTCGAGCACATGGGCGCGCAGATTGCCCAGCGGGCGGCCCACCACTGGGCGCCCCGCGCCGCCGATCCTGGCGGCCAGCGCGTCGATGGTGCACTCGGTCGGACCGTAGAAGTTGTACGCGGTCACCCCCGGCGTGTCCGCCAGCCGCCGCCACAGCGACGAACCGATGGCCTCGCCGCCCAGCATCAGCGCCCGCGGCCGGTGCCGGGGGTGGTCCAGCAGCCCGGCCGGGAGGAGTTGCCGCAGATACGAGGGGGTGAGGTCGAGGAAGTCGATACGGTGCTCGGCGACGCGCGCCACGAGCGCGGCCGGGTCGAGCCGGGTGGCCTCGTCGATGAGGTGCAGCTCATGGCCGTCGGCCAGCAGCAGCAGCCCCTCCAGCGAGGTGTCGAAGGAGAACGACGCGGTCAGCGCCGCGCGCAGCGGCCCCCCGCCCGCCTCGGCCACAAAGCCCTCGCGGTGGCCGACCAGCAGATTGACCAGCGACCGGTGCTCCACGGCCACCCCCTTGGGGCGGCCGGTGGAGCCGGAGGTGTACAGGACGTAGGCGGCGCTGCGGGGGTCCAGCGCGGCGGTCCGGTCCGCGTCCGTGGGATTCGCCACCGGCAGCGCGGCGGGGACGGCGCGCAGGGCGGCTTCGTCGAGCACCAGCGCGGGCCCGGCGTCGGCGAGGAGGAACGCGACGCGCCCGGCGGGGAGTTCGGGATCGAGCGGCAGATAGGCCCCGCCCGCCTTGAGCACCCCCAGGATCGCCACGATCATGTCGGAGGTGCGGGGCAGCCTCACCCCGACGACGCGCTCCGGGCCGACGCCCTGGGCGATCAGATGGTGCGCCAGCCGGTTGGCGGCCGCGTTCAGCCCCGCGAAGTCGTAGGTGGCGTCGGAGGCCACCAGCGCCGTGGCCCCCGGGGTGCGGGCCGCCGCCGCCTCGAACACCGCGGGGAACGTGGCCGGTTCGACCGCGAGCGCCGGGCCGTGCCCGACGGCCGTCATCCGCCGCCGCTCCCCGTCCGTGAGCAGGGGCAGCTCGCGCACCGGCCGGTCCGGTTCGGCGGCCACCCCGTCGAGCAGCACCAGCAGGTGCCCCGCCATCCGCTCGGCGGTCGCCGTATCGAACAGCTCGGTGCTGTACTCCAGCAGCCCCCGCAGCTCCTCCCCGTCCTCGACGAACTCGACGCTGAGGTCGAAGGTGGCCGACCGCCGGGGCACCGCCACACCCGTAACGGCCAGGCCGGACAGCCGGGGCGCGCTCCTCGGGGCGCTGTGCAGCAGCACCATCACATCGAACAGCGGATTGCGGCCCGCCTCCCGGCGCGCCCCCACGGCCTCCACCAGCCGCTGGTACGGCGCCTCGTCATGGGCGAAGGCGTCCAGCACCGTGGCCCCGGTGTCGGCCAGCAGCGCGCGGTAGGAACGGGCCGTGTCCACCGCGGAACGCAGCACCACCGTGTTGACGAAGAAGCCGACGGCGCGCTCGAGTTCGGTGCGGCCACGGCCGGAGGTGACGGTGCCGATGGCGATGTCGTCCTGCCCCGACCAGCGGGCGAACAGCGCCTGGCAGGCCGCCACCAGCGCCGTGCACAGCGTGGTCCGCTCGTGCGCCGCGAGCGCCCGCAGCCGGTCCGCGGTGGCGCGGTCCACGGTGAACTCGTGGATCGCGCCCGCCGAGGTGGGCGCCGCGGGCCGGGGCCGGTCGGTGGGCAGCTCCAGGGGGACGACGCCGTCCAGCCGCTCCTTCCAGTGGTCGAGCTGGCGGTCCAGGGCGGCCCCCGAGAGCCGCTCCCGCTGCCACACGGCGAAGTCCGGGTACTGCACCGGCACCGGGGGCAGCGGGTCCGCGCCGGGCTCCGCGTCGTACAGCGCGCACAGCTCGCCCTCCAGCACCCCCATCGACCAGCCGTCGGTGACGATGTGATGGGCCGTGAGCAGCAGCACGTGCTCGTCCCCGGCCAGCCGGATCAGCAGCGCCCGCAGCGCCGGACCGGTCCGCAGGTCGAACGGCCGGGCGTACTCGGCCAGCAGCAGCCGGTCCAGCGCCTCGGCGCCCCCGTCCGCGCCGGTGAGGTCGGCCACCGGGAGCGGGACGGGCGCGGCCGGGCACACCACCTGGACGGGCCGCCCGTCCCGGTGGTCGAACGCGGTCCGCAGCGCCTCGTGGCGCTCCACCAGGGCGTCCAGCGCCCGGGAGAGCGCCGCCACGTCCAGGGCGCCGGTCAGCCGCAGCGCCAGCGCGCTGTTGTACCCGGCCTCCTCCGGCTGGAGGGTGTGCAGGAACCACAGCCGCTCCTGGGCGAAGGACAGCGGCAGCGGCCGCGCACGGTCCGCGCGGGGGATGGCGTCGGTGCGCCCGGCCTTGCCCGCGAGGCGGCGGCGCAGCGCCTCCCGCAACTCCTCGGGCAGGGCGGAAGCACGGTCCTTCCTCGAAGACGTCATGTCGTCCTTCCTCACCGGTCGTCGTGGTCGCTGCCGCCGGAGGCGGCGTCCTCGAGTTCGCGCAGGATGTGCTCCTCGACCAGGTCGGCGAGGGCGGAGACGGTGCGCGCGGTCAGAATGTCCCGCGGGGTCAGGTCGACGGCGAACGCCTCCTTGGCGCGGGAGGCGATCAGCAGACTGCGGACCGAGTCACCGCCCAGCGCGAAGAACTCGTCCTCCGCGCCGACCGGCGACACCTCGAGCACCTCCGACCAGATCTCCGCGATGACCTCCTCGGTGGGGGTGCGCGGGGCGATGTGGCCGGCCGGTGCGGCGGCGGTCGTGGCGGCGGGGCCGGGCGCGGGCAGCGCCGCGCGGTCGGTCTTGCCGTTCTCGTTGAGCGGCAGCCGGTCCAGCACGGCGAACGCCGAAGGGACCATCGGGCCCGGGAGGGTCCGGCCCAGATGGGTGCGCAGCTCGGTGTCGGCCGGGGCACCGGCCCCGGGAACGAGGACCAGGTGGGCCACCAGCCGGCGCACCCCGGGCTCGTCCTCGCGCACCGTCACCACCGCTTCCGCGACGGCGGGGTGGCCGCACAGCGCGGTCTCCACCTCACCGGCCTCGATGCGGTGGCCGCGCAGCTTGAGCTGGTGGTCCACGCGCCCCAGATGGTGCAGACGGCCCTCCGAGTCGTAGCGGGCGAGGTCACCGGTGCGGTACATCCGGGAGCCGGGCGGCCCGAACGGGTCGGCGACGAAGCGGGCGGCGGTCAGCCCGGCGCGGCCCAGATAGCCGCGGGCGAGCGACGGACCGCTGACCCACAGCTCGCCGACCACTCCCACCGGCACCGGGCGCAGCCGCCCGTCGAGCAGATGGACCCGGGTGTTGGGGAGGGGCCGCCCGATCGGCGGCGGGGCGCCGTCCGGGGCGAGCGGCTCGGACCAGGTGGCCACCACGGTGGTCTCCGTCGGCCCGTACGCGTTGATCAGGCGGTGGTGCGGCGCCCAGCGGGCGGCGAGTTCCGCGCCGCAGGCGTCCCCGCCCACGATCAGCGTCCGCAGATCGGGCAGCTCCCGCTCGGTGCCCGCGGGCAGCGTCGCGAGGGCGGCGGGCGGGATGAGGGTGTGGCTGATCCGCTGCCGCCGCAGGACGTCCGCGAGATGGCCGCCCAGCAGCGGCCCGGGCTCGGGCACCACCAGCGTGGCCCCGGACGGCAGCGCCATGCACAGCTCCAGCACGGAGGCGTCGAAACCGGGCGAGGAGAACCGCAGCACCCGGTCGCCCGGCCGCACCTGGAAGTGCTCGGCCTCGGCGGCGGCGAACCCGGCGATCCCGCGGTGGGTGACGACCACTCCCTTGGGCGTTCCGGTGGACCCGGAGGTGTAGATCACATACGCCGGGTCGTCCGGGTGGACGGCGGTGAGCCGGTCCTCGTCCGTGGGGCGGTGCGCCGGGCCTTCGGGGGCCCGGACCTCGGCGGTCCGCTCGATCACCAGATGCGGGGCGGCGTCCTTGAGCATCAGCTCGACGCGCTCGGCCGGGTAGTCGGGGTCGACGGGCAGATAGGCGCCCCCGGCCTTGGCCACCGCGAGCCGGGCGACGACGGACTCCACCGAGCGGGGCAGTACCAGCGCGACGATCCGTCCGGGGCCCACGCCCTGCCCGATGAGGCGATGGGCCAGGCGGTTGGCCCAGCCGTCCAGCTCCGCGTAGGTCAGCCGGAGGCCGGGGGAGTCCACCGCCGTGGCGCCGGGTCCGCGGTCCGCCGCCGCCTCGACGAGTTCGGCCCAGGTCGCCCGGGGCACCGGCCGGGCGGTGTCGTTCCAGTCCACCAGGAGGCGGCGGCGCTCGGCGGCCGGGAGGACGTCGATCCGGTCCAGCGGCAGCTCGTCGGGGGCCGCGGCCAGCGCGCCGAGGAGATGGGTGAGCCGGTCGGCCAGCGCCCCGGCGGTGGACTCCTCGAACAGCCGCGGGTCGTAGCCGAGTTCCACCGACAGCTCGGATCCGGGCGAGACCACCACGGTGAGCGCGTAGTTGGTGGACTCCAGGGCGTTCAGATCGCGCACCCGCAGCCCGTGCTCGGCCGCGGCGGAGCTGTTGATGGGGTAGTTCTCGAACACCACCAGGCTCTCGAAGAGGTCCATCCCGGCGGGCAGTTCGCTCCAGCCCCGCAGCCGGGCCAGCGGCACATGGCCGAAACCGCGCGCGTCCGCCTGCTCGGCCTGGAGCTCCCGCAGCCAGGCGGCGATACCGGCGGTGCCTTGCACGGCGCACCGCACCGGGAGGGTGTTGATGAAGATGCCGGTGATGTCGTCCGCGCCGGGCAGCTCCGCCGGCCGTCCGGAGACCGTCGTCCCGAAGCAGACGTCCGACTCACCGCTCAAGCGGGACACGAGTAGGGCCCAAACGCCCTGCACGATCGTATTCAGCGTGAGCCGGTGCCGCCGTGCGAAGTCCTGGAGGGCGGCGGTGTCCCGCTCACCGAGCCGGTGTGAAAGCCAGCGCGAGGACCGGGTGGCGATCTCCGGCGTCGGCCTGCGGTCATAGGGGAGGGGAGTGGGAGCGGTGAATCCCTCCAGTGCCTGCCGCCAGTGCGCCTCGGCGCGCGTGCGGTCCTGACGGGCGAGCCAGGCCACATAGTCGGCGAACGGCCTGCGGGCCGGCAGCCCCGGCCGCTCACCGGCGGCCAGGGCGGCATGGGCGGCGAAGACATCGCCGAGCACCTGGAAGACGCTCCATCCGTCCAGCAGCACATGGTGGAAGGTCCACAGCACCCGCACCGCACCGGGGGTGAGCCGGACCAGGGTGAGGCGGAGCAGCGGGGCCGTGGTGAGCTCGATCCCGCGGGCGCGGTCCCGGTCCAGCAGCCGCGCCAGCTCGGCCGCGCGCTCGTCCTCCGTGAGGTCGCTCCAGTCGAGCTCCTCGACCGGTACGGCCGCGGTGCGGCGCACGACCATCAGGGGCTCGGGCACCCCGTGCACCACCACCTGGCCGCGCAGCACCGGGGTGCGGTCCACGACATGCTGCCAGGCGGCGGCCAGCACCCCCGAGTCACCGACCCCGTCCAGGACGAACGTCGCCTGCTCCACATAGAGCCCTTGGTCCCGCTGGGCCAGGGCATGGAAGACCAGCCCGGACTGGGTCGGGGTCAGCGGATGGATATCGGCCACGTCCCGGCCGTCGCCCGCCAGCCGGTCGACGGTCTCCTGGTCGAGACCGGCCAGCGGGAAGTCCGACGGCGTGCGCCCGCCCGCATCGGGGCGGGTGCACAGCCGGACGACCGCCCGCAGCTCCTCCGCCATCTCCTCGGCGAGCCGGCGCACCGTGGCGCGTCGGTGCAGCGACCGGGAGTAGGACCAGCTGAGTTCGAGCCGCCGGTCCGCCACCCGGCCGATCACATCGAGCAGATGCGGCCGGGGCGCCTCCGGGCTCATATCGCCCTCCAGGCCACCGGTCAGGGCGTGCAGCAGCCCGCCCGCCGGGGGCTCCCAGTCCTGCTGCCCGAGGTAGTTGAAGCTGATCTTCGGGGCGGCGGGGAGGCCGGTCTTCGGGTCGGTGGGGAGGCCGGAGGCTGCCGCGCCGGACAGATGGCGCAGCGCGCCGTAACCGAGGCCGTTCCCGGGGACCGCCCGCAGCCGCTCCTTGACGGCCTTCAGCGTCCGCTCCAGCCCCCAGGAGGCGGGTGTCTCCAGCGCGACGGGGAACATGCTGGTGAACCAGCCGACCGTACGGGACAGATCGACCCCGTCGAAGATCTCCTCCCGGCCGTGCCCCTCCAGGGCCACCGCCACCGTGTCCCGGCCGGTCCAGCGGGCCAGCACCCGTCCCAGGGCGCACAGCAGCACGTCGTTGACCCGGGTCCGGTACGCTCCCGGCACCTCCTGCAGCAGCAGACGGGTCTCCTCGGCGTCGAGCCGGACGGTCACCTCTTCCGCCGAGGCGGCGGTGTTGGGGCCCTCGCCGTCCGTGGGGAGATCGGTGCCGCCGGGGGAGGCCGCCCAGTGGTCGCGCTCGGCGTCGAAGCCCCCGGCGGCGGTGTGCTCGTTCAGACGCCGCGCCCAGGTGCGGAACGACGTGGTCCTCGGGCCCGGTTCCGGCGTCCGGCCCGCGGTGATCTGCCGGTAGGCGGTGTCCAGGTCCTCCAGCACGATGCGCCAGGAGACGGCGTCCACCACCAGGTGGTGGGCCGTCAGCAGCAGGACGGGCTCTATCCCCTCGCCCCGGGTGAAGAGCACGGCACGCAGCAGCGGCCCCCGGGCCAGGTCGAACCCGGACCGGATCCGGCCCGCCGTCTCCCGCATCGCCGCGTCCCGCCGCTCCGGTGCCACGGCGGACAGATCGTGGATGTCCAGCACCGGCTCCGCGTCCGGCGGGGCGTTGTACTGGCGCACGGCGCCGTCGTCGGTCCGCTCGAAGCGCAGCCGCAGGGCGTCATGGTGGGTCAGCACCGTGGACAGGGCGGTGCGCAGCGCGCTCTCGTCCACCGGCGCGGTCAGCTCGGCCGTGACCGACTGGGTGAAGTGCCCCGCCGTGGCGCCGAGTTGCTCGAAGAGCCAGTGCTGGACCGGGGTCAGCGGCACCTCCCCGACCACCGGACCCCGCTCGGCCTCCGGCGCCGTGGCCGGGGCCTCCCGCGCGGCCGCCGCCAGGTCCGCCACGGTCTGGTGGACGAAGAGGTGGCGCGGGGTCAGTTCGATACCGGCCCGCCGGGCGGCGGAGACGATCCGGATGCTGAGGATGGAGTCGCCTCCGAGGGCGAAGTAGTTGTCCTCCACGCCGATCCGCTCCACCCCGAGCACCTCGGCCCAGATGGCGGCGAGGGCCTTCTCGGTCTCCGTGCGCGGCTCCACATGGCCGGTGGCGCGGGCCGTCCAGACGGGTGCGGGCAGCGCACGCCGGTCCAGCTTGCCGCTCGACCCCAGCGGCAGCCGGTCCAGGACGACCACGGCCGAGGGGACCATATGGTCCGGCAGGCTCGTGGCGAGGAAGGCGCGGATCGTTGCGGTGTCCACCGGCGGGGAGCCCGGGACCGGCACCACATAGCCGGCCAGCCGCTTGTGACCGCCGGTGTCGACGACGGCCGCGGCCGCCTCGGCGACACCGGGGTGGCGGGCGAGCGCCGCCTCGACCTCGCCCAGCTCGATCCGGAAACCGCGCACCTTGACCTGGTCGTCGGTTCTGCCCAGGTACTCCAGCTGCCCCCGCTCGTCCCAGCGGACCAGGTCGCCGGTGCGGTACATCCGGCCGCCCGCGGGGCCGAACGGATCGGCGGTGAACCGCTGCGCGGTCAGCCCCGGGCGGCCGAAGTACCCCCGGGCCAGGCCAGGCCCCGCCAGATACAGCTCTCCCGGCACCCCGACCGGCACCGGCCGCATCCGCGTGTCCAGGGCGTACGCCCGGGTGGCGGCCACCGGGGCGCCGATGGGCGGGGTGCGGTCCGGATCGGTGGGGTCGCAGGTCCAGGCGGTGGCGTAGACGGTCGCCTCGGTGGGGCCGTAGATGTTCGCCACCCGGCAGCCGGGGATGGCCGCCCGGACCTCCTTGACGGTGCGGGCGGCGAGCCCCTCGCCCGCCAGCACCACCGTGCCCGCCGTCACCGACACCGCCCCCTTGCCGAGCACCTGCCCGAGCGCCGAGGGCACGGCGCTGATCAGGCTCGCCGTCCAGGCTTCCGTCCGCTCGGCCAGGGTGAGCAGATCGCGGACGATCTCCATGGCGCCGCCGGCCAGCAGCGGGCAGAGGATCTCGAAGACGGACACATCGAAGTTGAGGGAGGTCGAGGCCACCACATGGGAGAGCCCCTGGGTGCCGAACTCCTGCCGCGCCCACGCGGCCAGCGCGGCCACGCTCTCCTGGGTGACCACGACACCCTTGGGCGTACCGGTCGACCCCGAGGTGTGGATGGCGTACGCCGGATGGGCGGGGAGCAGCGGGGAGCGCCGCTCGGCGTCGCCGATGTCATGGGCGGGCAGTCGCGCCAGCCTCTCCCGGAGTTCCGCGTCGTCCAGGAGGATCCGGCCGCCGCCCGCCGCGTCGGGGATCCGGTCCGCCACCTCCCCGGTGGTCACCACCGTGTCCGGCGCGATGTCGCCGAGCAGGAAGGCGATCCGCTCGGCCGGGTACGCCGGATCGACCGGGAGATAGGCCGCCCCGCTCTTCAGCACCGCCAGCACCGCCACCACCAGCTCCGGTGTGCGCGGCAGCGCCAGGGCCACGAAGCGCTCCGGCCCGGCGCCCGCGGCGATCAGCAGCCGGGCCAGCCGGTTGGCGCGCTCGTTCAGCTCCCGGTAGGTCAGCCGCCCGCCGTCGCCCAGCACCGCCACCGCGTCCGGGGTACGGGCCGCCCGCGCCTCGAAGAGCGCGGGCAGCACCGCGTCCGGCGCGGCGGAGACCGGGCCGCTGAACCGGTCGAGGATGCCGCGCGTCTCGGCCTCGCCGATCAGCGGCAGTTGGTCCAGCCGCCGCTCCGGGTCGATCGCCATCTCCACCAGCAGATTGCGCAGACAGCCGGCCAGCCGCTCGATCGTCGGGGCGTCGAACGCCGCGGGGTCGTAGTCCAGGCAGATCGACAGCCGCTCCTCGGGCGCCACCACCACGCTGAGCGCGTAGTTGGTGGGCTCCACATCCCGCTCCTGCCGGATGCCGAGGCCGTGGGCCGCGATGGCCTCGCTGTCGAACGGGTAGTTCTCGAAGACCACGATGGAGTCGAAGAGGCTCACTCCGCCGGGCACCTCGCTCCAGCTCCCCAGCTGCGCCAGGGACACGAACTCGAAGAGCCGGGACTCCGACTGCGCCGACTGCAGCTCCCGCAGCCAGTCCAGCAGCCCGCTCTCCCCGGCCACCCGGACCCGGGTGGGGATGGTGTTGATGAACACCCCGACCATGGACTCGACGCCCGGCAGCGCGGCCGGCCGCCCCGAGACGGTGGTGCCGAAGCACAGGTCGTCGGCCCCGCTGTACCGCGACAGCAGCAGCGCCCAGGCGCCCTGCACCACCGTGTTCATGGTCAGCCCGCCGCGCTGCGCGGTCGTCCGGAGCCGGGCGGACTCCTCGGCGCCCAGCGTGATCCGGTGCGAACCGGAGGAGGCGGTGCGGTGCGCCTCCGACGCGGGCCGGTCCCGGGGCAGTTCGGTGGGCGAGGTGAACCCCGCCAGCGCCGTACGCCAGTAGCGCTCGGCCTCCGCCGTGTCCTGCTCGCCGAGCCAGCCCAGGTACGCACGGAACGGTTGGCGGGCGGGCACCACCGGCGCCCGTCCCGCGGTCAGCGCCGCGTACCGCTCGCAGACCTCGTCGAAGACCTGCGCCGCGCTCCAGCCGTCGAGCAGCACATGGTGGAAGGTCCAGACGATCCGGACCTCGCCGGCGGACAGCCGGATCAGCGCCAGCCGCATCAGCGGCGCCGTGGCCAGGTCGATCCCCTCGGCCCGGTCCTCGGCGAGCATCCGGTCCAGCTCCGCCTCGCGCCACTCCGCCGGCCGCCGCGTCCAGTCGTGGTGGACGATCCGGAGCGTCGCCCGGCGCGTCACGACCTGGAGCGGCTCCGGAGTGTCCGCCCACACCAGATGGGTGCGCAGGATCGGATTGGCGTCCACCGTCTGCCGCCACGCGGTGGCCAGCGCCCGCGGGTCGCCCACCCCGGTCAGCGTCAGCTGGACCTGGTTGACATAGGCGTCCGACGCCGGATCCATCAGCCCGTGGAACAGCATCCCGGCCTGGGTCGGGGTCAGCGGATAGATGTCCTCCACCGCCCGGCCGTCGGCGGCGATCCGGTCCACCGCGGCCTGGTCGAGACGGGCCAGCGGGAAGTCCGACGGGGTGCGGCCGCCCGCCTCGGGGTCGGCGCAGTGGCCGACGATCTCCTCCAGCGCGCGGAGCATCCCCCGCGCCAGCCCGGCCACCGTCTCCTCGGTGTGCGTGCCCGTGCCGTAGTACCAGGTGATCTCCAGGCACCGGCGCTCCACCCGGCCCACGACGTCCAGCAGATGCGCCCGGACCGTGTCGGGCGCGGCGTCGCCGCCCAGCCCGTCCCGTACGGTGCGGACGAGAGCGGTGTCCTCGTCCGCCGCCGACCAGTCGAACTGCCCGAGGTAGTTGAAGCTGATGCCGGGCTCGGCCGCGCCCCGGAGGCCGGAGGCGGCGGAGAGGTGGCGCAGCGCGCCGTAGCCGATGCCCTGTGCGGGCACCGCCCGCAGCTGCTCCTTGACGGACTTGAGCGTCTCGCCCCAGCCGCCGCCCGGAACGTCCAGGACGACCGGGTAGAGGCTGGTGAACCAGCCGACGGTGCGGGACAGGTCCACCCCGTCCAGCAGATGCTCCTCCCGGCCGTGGCCCTCCAGGTCCACGGCGACCCGGCGCCGCCCGGTCCAGTCGCCGAGCACCCGGCCCAGCGCCGCGAGCAGACAGTCGTCCACGCGGGTGCGGTAGACCTCGGGGACCTGCCGCAGCAGCGCCTCGGTGCGCTCCCGGTCCAGCCGGACGGTGACCGACGCCATGGACGCCACCGTGTTGTCCCCCTCGCCGTCCACGGGCAGCCCCGCGGCGCACTCCGCGGTCACCGCCCGCCAGTGGGGGAGTTCGGCGTCGAAACCACCGGCGGCCGTGTGCTCGGTCAGCTTTCGGGACCAGTCCCGCACGGAGGTGGTGCGGGGGCCGAGGCCGGCCCGCCCGCCCGTGAGCGCCTGCCGGTACGCGGTGTCCAGATCCTCCAGCAGCACCCGCCAGGAGACACCGTCCACCACCAGGTGGTGGGCGGTCAGGAAGAGCGTCGGCCGCTGTCCCTCCCCGCGGTGGAACAGCCGCGCGGCCAGCAGCGGACCCCGCGCCAGGTCGAACCCGGCCTGCGCCTCGGCCATCGCCGCGTCCTCGGCGGCCCGGCACTGGGCCGGGCCGAGCCCCGACAGGTCGTGCTCCCGCAGCGGCGCCGGGCTCGTCGGGTCCGGCCGCGGGCAGTACTGCCGCGGGCTGTCACCGGCGCCGGGCTCGAATCGCGTCCGCAGCGCGTCATGGTGGACCAGCAGCGCGTCGAGCGCCGCGCGGAGCGCGCGGAGGTCCGGTTCCCGCTGGAGCTCCACGACCACGGACTGGTTGAAGTGGCCGGGCCGGGCCATCCGCATCCCGAAGAACCAGTGCTGGATCGGGGTGAGCGGCACCTCGCCGGTCACCGGCCCGGTGTCGGCGGCGGGTGCGGCGGTGGGCGTGGTGACGGTGGCGAGCGAGGCGATCGTGGGATACCGGAAGAGCTCGCGGGGGGTGAAGGCCAGCCCCGCCTGCCGGGCGCGGGAGGCCACCTGGATGCTGAGGATCGAATCCCCGCCCAGATGGAAGAAGTTGTCCTCGGCGCCGATCCGCTCCCGGCCCAGCAGGGTGCCCCAGATCTCCGCGAGGGCCCGCTCGGTGTCGGTGCGCGGCGCCACGTACCCCGCCGTCCCGGCCGCCGCCGGGTCGGGCGCGGGCAGCCGGCGGCGGTCCACCTTGCCGTTGCGGGTGAGCGGCAGCGCGTCGAGGGTGACGAACGCCGAGGGCACCATGTAGTCGGGCAGCAGACCGCCCAGGAAGGACCGCAGCTCCCCGGCGTCCGGCAGCTCGGCCCCGTCCACCGGCACCGCGTAGCCGGTCAGCAGGGTGCGGTCGCCCACCCGGGAGAGCGCGACGACCGCCTGCGCCACGGCCCCGTGGCGGGCCAGCGCGGCCTCGATCTCGCCCGGCTCGATGCGGAAGCCCCGGACCTTCAGCTGGTCGTCGGCGCGGCCCACGAAGCGCAGTTCCCCGTCGTCGGTCCAGGCCACGATGTCCCCGGTGCGGTACATCCGGGAGCCGGACGGCCCGAACGGATCGGCGGGGTACCGCTCGGCGGTGGCGCCGGGACGGCCGTGGTAGCCGCGGGCCACCCCGGCGCCCGCGATGTACAACTCCCCGGGGACGCCCGGGGGCTGCGGCTGGAGTGTGCCGTCGAGGACGTAGGTCCGGGTGTTGTCCAGCGGCCGTCCGATGGGCAGCGAGCGCGGCAGCTCCTCCCCGGCGCGGAAGGGCCGCCGGGTGGCGAAGGTCGTGGTCTCGGTGGGCCCGTAGCCGTCCACCACCGTCAGCTCCGGACAGGCCGCGAGCACCCTGCGCACCGCCCCGGGGGGCACCGCCTCACCGCCGGTCCACACCTCCCGGGCGCCGCGCAGACACTCCGGCGCCTCCTGCGCCAGCAGCCGGAACAGCCCGGCGGTCAGCCACAGACAGCTCACCCCGTGCTCGGCGATCGCCCGGCGCACGGTGTCCGCGTCCACGTCCCCGGCGGGCGCCAGCACGGCCCGGCCGCCGCGCAGCAGCGGCACCCACAGCTCGTACGTCGAGGCGTCGAACGCCTGGGGCGAGTGCACCAGCACCCGGTCGTGGTCCGCGAAGGCGCGGTCCGCGACGAGGGCGGTCACATCGCGGTGGCGCACCGCGACCCCCTTGGGCCGCCCGGTGGAGCCCGAAGTGAACATCAGGTACAGGGCGTTGTCGGGGGAGAGCGCCACGCTCGGCGGCCACGAGGGGCCGTCGTCGCCGGACCCGGGTTCCACCAGCAGGGTCCGGGCGGCACCCGAGAGGTCCGCCGCCCAGCGCTCCCAGGCGCGGTCGGTCAGCAGCACCTCCGCCCCCGCCTCCACCAGCACCCTCCGCAGCCGGTCCCCGGGGGCGCGGGTGTCCAGCGGTACGTACACCCCGCCCGCCTTGACGACCGCCAGCAGCGCCACCACCAGCTCCACCGACCGGTCCATCAGGACGGCCACCGGACGCTCCGGGCCGACGCCGTGGCCGATGAGCCGGTGGGCCAGCCGGTTGGCGCGGGCGTCCAGCTCCCGGTAGCTCACCGGGCCCTCCCCGCCGTCGAGGGCCACCGCCTCCGGCGCACACCGCACCCGCTCGGCGAACAGCCCGGCCACCGTGGACCCGTGCAGCGGGACCGCGGTGTCGTTCCACTCCCGGAGCACCTGGTGGCGGCGGGCGGAGGTGAGCATCGGAAGGTGGGCGGGTGCCCGGTCCGGGGTGTCGGCCATGGCCGTCAGCAGCGCCGTCAGGTACTCCGCCATCCGCCGGGCGGTGGCCTGGTCGAACAGCGCCGGGTCGTAGCCGAGCCGCAGCGCCAGCTCCTCGCCGGGGTAGACCACCAGGGACAGCGGGTAGTTGGTGGTCTCCACGCCGTTCAGCTCGCGCAGCGAGAGGCCGTGCGCGGCGGCGAGGTCGCCGCCGATCGGATAGTTCTCGAAGACCACGATGGAGTCGAAGAGGTTCACCCGCTCGGGCAGACCGGTCCAGGACCGCAGCCGGGTGAGCGGCACGAAGTCGAACCGCCGGTCCTCGGTCTGCCCGGACTGCACCACGCCCAGCCAGGACAGCAGGGTGGACCCGGCCGGCACCGCGAGGCGGGTCGGCACGGTGGTGATGAACAGCCCGGTCATCGTCTCCACGCCCGGCAGCTCCGGCGGCCGTCCGGACACCGTGGTCCCGAAGACCACGTCCTCGCGGCCGGACTGGCGGGCCAGCAGCAGCGCCCAGGCGCCCTGCACCACGGTGTTCAGGGTGAGCCCCTCGTCCCGGGCCAGGGCCTGGAGCCGGTGGGTGGTGGCGGCGGGCAGGGCGACGCGGAGCTCCTCGGTGGACTCGGCGCGATGGGTCTCGGTGGGCTCCCGGTCGTACGGCAGCGGGGTGGGCTCGGTGAGATCGCCCAGCCGGGCCCGCCAGTGCTCCTCGGCCTGGGCCCCGTCGCGCTCCCGCAGCCAGGCCACATAGTCGCCGAACGGGCGGCGGCCGGGCAGCCCGGCCGCCATGGCCGCGCCGGACGCCCCGTCACGCGCTCGTGCGTGGCAGTGGAAGACGTCGGAGAGCACCTGGAACAGGCTCCAGCCGTCCAGGATCAGATGGTGGAACGTCCACACCACCTGGACCTCGGTCTCCGACAGCCGGGCCAGCGCCAGCCGCGTCAGCGGGGCGGCGGCCAGGTCGAGCCCCCGCTCCCGGTCCCCGGCGAGGAACCGCCGCAGCTCCTCCCGGCGCGCGTCCGGGCCGGACAGGTGGCGCCAATCGAGCAGGGCCACCGGGATCCGGACCCCGCGCTCCACGACCTGGACCGGCTCGGGCACCCCCTCCCACACCGCGCGGGCGCGTAACACCTGGGTGCGGTCGGCGACCTGCTGCCAGGCCGCGGCCAGCGCCGCCGGATCGGGCACCCCGTCGAGGACGAAGGTGAGCTGCTGGAAGTAGGCCCGCCGCTCTCCTTGCGCCAGCGCGTGGAACAGCATGCCCGCCTGGGTGGGGGTGAGCGGGTAGATGTCCTCCACCGTGCCGCCGTCCCCCGCCAGCCGGTCCACGGCGGCCTGGTCGAGGGCGGCGAGCGGGAAGTCGGACGGGGTGCGGCCGCCCGCGCCGGGCGCGCTGCCGTGCCGGGCGATCTCGCGCAGCGCCTCGCGGAACTCCTCGGCGAGCCGGGCGACCGTCTCCCGACGGTGGAGCTTCGCCGAGTAGAACCAGGTGAACTCCAGATCGTCCCCCTCGACCCGGCCCACCACCTCCAGCGGATGCGGACGCGGCGAGGTGGGGTCGGCGTCCAGGGCCAGCTCCCGGTGCAGACCCCGGAAGAGCCCGTCGCCACCGCCCGGCGCCTCGAACCGGCCGAGGTAGTTGAAGCTGATCCCGGCCGTGGGGCCGTCGGGCAGGCCCGCGCCACCGAGCAGATGGCGCCGCACCCCGTAGCCCAGACCACGCCGCGGTACGGCCCGCATCTGCTCCTTGACGGACTTCAGGACCTCGCCCCAGCCCCCGTCCGGAAGGTCGAGCGCCACCGGGAAGCGGGTGGTGAACCAGCCGACCGTACGGGACAGGTCCAGGTCCGCGAAGAGCTCCTCACGGCCGTGGCCCTCCACGTCCACCGGCACCCGGGCCCGCCCGGTCCAGCGGCGCAGCACCCGGGCCAGTGCGCTCAGCAGTACGTCGTTGACCTGTGTGCGGTAGACCTCGGGCAATGTCTGCAGGAGCGCGGTGGTCTCCTCCGGGCCGAGCCGGACGGTGACCGACCGGGTCGAGGCATAGGTGTTCGCCCCGTCCGCCCCGCCGACGCGGTCCGCCCCGTCGGTCCCGTCCGCCCCGTCCAGGCCGTCCGCCCCGTCGGCCCCGTCCGCTCCGTTCAGGTCGGTCGGCAGCGAAGGGTCGCAGGCCCCGGCCAGGCCGGTCCAGTACGCCTCCTCGTCGGCGAACCCGCCCTCCTCGGCGTGGGCCCCCAGCCGCAGCGCCCAGCGGCGCAGCGGGGAGGACTTCGCGGGGAGCCCGTCCCCCTCGTCCCGGGCCGCCCGCCGGTAGGCGCTGTCGAGGTCCTCCAGGATGACGCGCCAGGACACCCCGTCCACCACCGCGTGGTGGACGGTGAGGTGGAGGACCGGGCGCGGCCCGGCGTCCCGGTCGAGCACCGCGCGCACCAGCGGCCCCTCGGCCAGGTCGAAGCGGCCCAGGTGGTCGGCGCCGGTGGTCCGGAGCGGTACGCGGACGGCCGCCGCGTCCTCGATCCGCTGGTACCAGCCGCCGTCGCGGCGGTGGAAGCGGGAGCGCAGGGCGTCGTGGTGGTCCACCAGGGCGTCCAGGGCGTGCCGCAGCGCGTCCTCGTCCACGTCCTCGGCCAGCACCAGGGAGATGGTCTGGTTGAAGTGGCCGGCCCGCTCGGGGTCGGTGGTGAACAGCCAGTGCTGGATGGGGGTCAGCGGCAGCTCCCCGGTGGCCGTCCCGTCCCCGCCGGAGCCGGTGGGTCCGGCCGGGGCCGTGGTGGTGTCCAGGTGCAGGGCCAGCGCGGCGATCGTCTGATGGCGGTACACATCGCGCGAGGTGACGGCGAGCCCGGCCTGCCGCGCCTGGGAGACCAGCTGGATGCTGAGGATCGAATCGCCGCCGAGGGAGAAGAAGTTGTCCTCCATCCCCACCCGCTCCACCCGCAGGATCCGGGCCCAGACCGTGGCCAGGGCCCGCTCGGTGGCGGTCCGGGGCGCCACATAGCCCGGTGCCGCCGCCCCGGCCCAGTCCGGCTCGGGGAGTTGGCCGCGGTCCAGCTTGCCGTTGGGGTTGAGCGGCATCCGCTCCAGGACGACCACCGAGGCGGGCACCATGTAGTCGGGAAGCGAGCGCCGCAGGAAGCGGCGCAGCCCGGCCGGGTCGGGCTCGGCGTCCGCCGCGGCCACCACATAGGCGACCAGCCGCTGGTGGCCGTCCGTCTCCCGGGCGACGGCCGCCGCCTCGGCGATGTCGGGGTGGCGCAGCAGCGCCGTCTCCACCTCGCCCAGCTCGATCCGGAAACCGCGGATCTTCACCTGGTCATCGGCTCTGCCCACGTACTCCAACTGGCCCTCGCCGTTCCAGCGGACCAGGTCCCCGGTGCGGTACATCCGGCTGCCGGGCGGCCCGAAGGGGTCCGCGGGAAAGCGGTGGGCGGTCAGCCCGGGCCGCCGCAGATAGCCCCGGGCCAGACCCCGCCCGCCCAGGTACAGCTCACCGGTCACCCCGGGCGGCACCAGCCGCAGCGTCGGGTCCAGGACGTACGCGCGGGCGCCCGCGACCGGGCGGCCGATCGGCGGGGCCTGCGGCGGCGCCTCGCCGTCGCAGAACCACGCGGTGGCGTACACGGTGGCCTCGGTCGGCCCGTACAGATTGGCGATCCGCGAGGACGGCATGGCCTCCCGGATGTCCCGTACGGTCTGGGCGGGCAGCGCCTCGCCCGCCAGCACGACCGTGCGGGCCCAGTCCGCCGGGGGATCCTCGCCCAGGAGCCGGGAGAACACCGAGGGCACCCCGCTGAGCAGCCCCGTCGCACCCGGCCGCGCCTCGGGATCGGTGAGGGCGAGCAGATCCCGCACCAGTTCGACACGGCCGCCGGCCAGCAGCGGGCAGAGGATCTCGAAGACCGACACATCGAAGTTGAGCGAGGTCGAGGCGACCACGTCGGTCAGCCGCTCCCGCCCCAGCTCCTCGGCGGCCCAGGCCGCGAGCCCCGCCACACTGGCGTGGGTGACCACCACCCCCTTGGGACGGCCGGTGGATCCCGAGGTGTAGATGACATAGGCGGGATGGGCCGGGACCAGCGGCCGGAGCCGCTCGGCGTCGGTGATGTCGCCGTCCGCGAGCCCGTCCAGCCGGGCGCGCACCCCCGGGTCGTCCAGCACCAGCGGTGCGGCGCCCGCGGGCAGGCAGCCGGCCGCCCCGGCGGTGGTGAGGACGGTCGAGGGCGCGGCGTCCTCCAGCATGAACGCGATGCGCTCGGCGGGGTATCCGGGGTCCACCGGCAGATATCCGGCGCCCGCCTTGAGCACCGCCAGCAGGACGACGACGAGCTCGGCCGAGCGGGGCAGGGCCAGGGCCACCAGCCGCTCGGGACCGGCGCCCCGCTCGATGAGCAGCCGCGCCAGCCGGTTGGCGCGCCGGTTCACCTCGTCGTAGGAGAGGCTGGTGTCGCCGCGGGTCACGGCGGTGTCCGCGGGCCGCCGCGCCACCTGGGCGGCGAAGAGATCGGGCAGGGTGGCCTCGACCGCGGGCCGCTGCGGCCCGTTCCAGGCGTCGAGCATCGCATGCCACTCGGCGTCGGCCAGCATCCGCAAGCGGGCTAGGGTGGCCCCCGGATCGGCCACCATGGCGGTGAGCAGCCGGTGCAGATGCCCGGCCATCCGCTCGATCGTGGCCGCGTCGAACAGGTCGGAGTTGAACTCGACGGTCAGCCCCAGCGAGCCGTCGTCGCGGGGCAGGAACTCCAGCACCAGGTCGAACCGCGCGGCCGGGCGCGGCAGGGAGTGCTCGGTGATCCGCACACCCCCCGCCTCCCGGCCGGGCACCATGGCGCCCTGCTGGACGACCAGCGCCTGCACCAGCGGGTTGCGGCTGGGGTCGCGGCGCGGCGCCAGCTCCTCGACGACCCGCTCGAACGGCAGCCGGTCATGGCCGAAGGCGTCCAGCACCGTCTCGCGCATCGCGTCCAGGAACCGCTCGACCGTGCTGTCCCCGTCCACCTCGGCGCGCAGCACCAGGGTGTTGACGAAGAACCCGGCGACCGACTCCAGCTCCTTGCGGTGGCGCCCGGCGGTGACGGTGCCGAAGGCGATGTCCCGCTGGCCCGAGTAGCGGGAGAACAGCACCGCCACGGCGGCCGCGAGCAGGGTGAACTGCGTGGTGTCCCGCTCCCTGCCGAGCCGGGCCAGCCCCGCCACCAGCTCCGCGGGCAGCTCGCGGCGGTGCACCGCGCCCGCAGTGGTGCGCACCGGCGGGCGCGGGCGGTCGGTGGGCAGCTCCAGCGCCTGCATCCCGGCCAGCCGGTCCCGCCAGTACTCCAGATCGGCGTCCGCACCGGCGGTGGCGGGACGGCTCCGCTCCCACACCGCGAAGTCCGGATACTGCAGCGCGGGTCCGGGGAGCGCGGCGTCGGTGCCGGACACCTCGGCGGCGTAGAGCGCGGTCAGCTCGCGCACCAGCAGCCCGACCGACCAGCCGTCGGTGACGATGTGGTGCTGCGCCAGCAGCAGGATGTGCTCCTCGTCGGCGAGCCGGATCAGCAACGCCCTGGTCAGCGGGCCCCGTCTCAGGTCGTAGGGGCGATTCAGCTCGGCGGTCAGCGTGGCGTCGAGCGCCTCGGCGCGCCGCCGGGCCGGATGTCCGCCGAGGTCGAGCCGGTCGAGGCTCACGGTTCCGTGCGCGGCCACCTGCTGCACCCCGTGGCCGTCCACGGTGGCGAAGGTGGTGCGCAGGGCGTCATGGCGGGCGGCGAGCCGGTCCAGCGCCCGGCGCAGCGCCGCCGCGTCCAGCGGGCCGTCGAGCCGCAGCCCGGCCCCGGTGTTGTACTCGGTTCCGCCGGAGGTCAGATCGTCCAGGAACCACAGCCGCCGCTGGGCGGAGGACAGCGGCAGCGGACGGTCGCGCGGCGCGGGCGGGATCGGCGCCTCGGGTGTGCCGGCCGCCTCGGCGGGCAGCTTCCCGGCCAGCCGCGCCACCGTCCTGGCGTCGAGCAGATCGCGCAGCGAGAGCTCCACGCCCAGTTCGGCGCGGACCCGGGTCAGCAGCCGCACCCCGAGGACGGAGTCGCCGCCCAGGCCCAGGAAGTCGTCCTCCACGCCCACGGTGTCCACCGGCAGCACCTCGGACCAGATGCGGGCCAGAGCCGCCTCGGTGGGGGTGCGCGGGGCGATGTGGCGCCGGGCGCCGTCCGGCGCGGAGCGCGGGGCGGGCAGCGCCTGCCGGTCGATCTTGCGGTGCGGGGTGAGGGGGAACGCGTCCAGGACGACGCAGGCGGACGGCACCATATGCGCCGGCAGCACCCGGGCCGCCGTGGCGCGCACCTCCGCGGCCTTCGGCGGGGTGCCGCCGCCGGACGGCACCACATAGGCGACCAGACGCTTCTGACCCGGCTCGTCCTCCCGTACGGTGACCACGGCCGCGCCGACCCGGGGGTGGCGGGCCAACGCGGCCTCCACCTCGCCCAGTTCGATGCGGAAGCCGCGTATTTTGACCTGGTGGTCGGCCCGGCCGAGGAATTCCAGCTCACCGCCGGCGTTCCAGCGGACCAGGTCGCCGGTGCGGTACATCCGCGAGCCGGGCGGGCCGAACGGGCAGGCGGTGAACCGCTCGGCGGTCAGCCCCGGCCGGTCGAGATAGCCGCGGGCCAGGCCCGTGCCGCTGATGCACAGCTCTCCCGTGACGCCCACCGGCACCTGCCGCGCCGCCTCGTCCACCACGAACACCCGGGTGCCCGGCAGTGGACGGCCGATCGGCGGGGCGCCGGCCCCCGCCGCCAGGGCGTCCGTCCAGCTGGCCACGACGGTGGCCTCGGTGGGGCCGTAGGAGTTGACCATCCGCCGCCCGGGCGCCCACAGGTCCACCAGATCGGCGGGGCACGCCTCCGCGCCCACGATCAGGGTGCGGAAGTCGGGCAGCCCGTCGTGGAGCTCCTCCGGGGGCACGGTCGCGAGCGCCGCCGGGGGGATCAGGGCGTGGGTCACCCGCTTCTCCCGCAGGACCGAGGCCAGTTCGGCGCCCAGCAGGGGCCCCTCCGGGGGCACCACCAGGGCCGCCCCGGCGAGCAGCGAGGAGCACAGCTCCAGAACGGAGGCGTCGAAGCTCGGCGACGAGAACTGCAGCACCCGGTCGCCCGGCCGGACCCGGTAGTGGGCCGCCGTCGCGGCCGAGAAGTTGCCCAGCCCGGCGTGCGGCACCAGCACGCCCTTGGGCACCCCCGTGGAGCCGGAGGTGTAGATGACATACGCGGGGTGCTCGGGGAACAGCGGGCCGAGCAGTTCCCCTCGGCCGGGTGCGTGGTCCGGGCCCGCCCCGGCCCCCAGTTCCCGGATCCGCGCCGGGTCGTCCAGCACGGCCACCGGCCGGGCGTCGGCCAGCATCATGGCCCGGCGCTCCTCGGGGTGCGCGGGGTCGATGGGGAGGTAGGCGCCACCGGCCTTCGCCACCGCCAGTTCGGCCACCACCAGTTCCGCCGAGCGGGGCAGGACCAGCGCCACCACCCGCTCCGGCCCCACGCCCTGCCCGATGAGGTGGTGGGCCAGCCGGTTCGCCCAGCGCTCGACCTCCCCGAAGGACCACTCGCGCCCGTCCGCCATCAGGGCCGGCGCCTCGGGCGTGCGCTCCGCCCGGACGGCGAAGAGCTTGCCGAGCGGCGCGCGGGAGACGGCGCGGTCCGTGGCGTTCCACGCCTGGGGAGGGAGGTGCGG
>NZ_JAEEAP010000289.1 GCF_016103465.1 Streptomyces sabulosicollis | reverse complement strand
CAGCTACAGCGGTGACGACGACTTCGCGGCCCCCACCGGCACCGACCGACGGCACGACCGTCACCTTGTTGTCCGACCGGAGGATCCATGACCCCGCCCCCCGCCTCGCCCGGCCCGTACGGCGGCCATCACCAATCGCCGTACGGGGGTGAAGGCGACCAGCCATTGGTGCGCCCCTATGCCATGACCGGTGGCCGGACCCGGCCGCGCTACCAGCTCGCCATCGAGGCGCTGGTCAGTACCACGGCCGACCCCGTGCATCTGCAAGGGCTCCTTCCCGAGCACCAGCGGATCTGCCACCTGTGCCAGGAGGTCAAGTCGGTCGCCGAGGTCTCGGCGCTGCTGAACATTCCCCTGGGTGTGGCACGCATCCTGGTGGCGGACCTGGCGGAGGCCGGCATGGTGGCGATCCACCAGCCCGGGGGCGGTACGGAAGCGGGCGGTACCCCGGATGTGACACTGCTCGAAAGGGTGCTCAGTGGACTTCGCAAGCTCTAGCGGCGCTCCCCCCGCCCGCGCGACCACCTCGGCGAAGATCGTGGTGGCGGGCGGCTTCGGCGTGGGCAAGACCACGTTCGTCGGCGCGGTCTCGGAGATCAACCCGCTGCGCACCGAAGCCGTGATGACGTCGGCCTCGGCGGGGATCGACGATCTGAGCCACGTCCAGGACAAGACCACGACGACCGTGGCGATGGACTTCGGCCGCATCACGCTCGACGACGACCTGATCCTGTATCTGTTCGGCACACCCGGCCAGGACCGCTTCTGGTTCATGTGGGACGACCTGGTGCGCGGCGCGATCGGCGCCGTGGTCCTGGTGGACACCCGCCGGCTGGCCGACTGCTTCCCCGCCGTCGACTACTTCGAGAACTCCGGCCTGCCCTTCGTCATCGCCCTCAACGGCTTCGACGGCCAGCAGCCCTACAACCCCGAAGAGGTCCGCGAGGCCCTGCAGATCGGCCCGGACACTCCCATCATCACCACCGACGCGCGCCATCGCAGCGAGGCGAAGAGCGCGCTCATCACGCTGGTCGAGCATGCGCTGATGGCCCGACTCAAGTAGGGGCCGCTGTCCGGAAGTTGTCGGAAACACGACGTAGGGCGGGCTGTGTCGAACGACACGGCCCGCTCGTCATTCATAACATTTCGACAGAGATATGCACCGGCTGTCGATACAGAGCGCGATCGCACAGCTCCGGTGCGCACTCAAATAGTTCGGTATTCGACATGTCTCAGCCGTAACGCCCCTTTTTTCTCTGGTCCAGACAACGCACTGAGCGCTTTGCGCACTGTTTGGAAAGCACCCGCGCGCCGTGCTGGAATTCGCTGAACTGGGCAGTCAGGGCTCAGCTGGGAACGGCACGAATCAGGTGCCGACGCCGAGAGGTTGTTGGTCGAGTGAGGCGAAGCAAGCCGGACCCCGCGCAAGACGCGCGAGGGAACTTCACCCCGCCGCCGCGTACAGGTGCAGCGGCGTCGCCCGCCGAGGCAGTGGAGCCACCCGCACCCAGTGGTGGCCGGATCTCCCCTCGGAACTGGCGGGTGCGCGGCCGGCTGTACGCGATCCTGCTCATTCCCGTGCTCGTCGCCCTGGTCTTCGGCGGTTTCCAGGTCGCCTCATCGGTCGCCACCTGGAACGAGGCACGGGACGCCGAACGCACCGCCCAGGTCGTCCGGGCCGCCTCCGCCTACGCCCACGCCCTGGTCAACGAGCGTGACTTGAGCGCGGGCCCGCTGCTCAGCGGCACCAACGAGGCCACGGTGACCAAGGCCCGGGCCGCCAGTGACGCGGCGAAGAAGGACTTCGACCGGGCCGTCGCCGACATGCCGCAGACGCCGGCCTTGAAACGCCGCCTCAAAGCGTTCAGAGCCAGCGAACCGCAGCTGGCCGCCCTGCGCCGGAACGCCTACACCGACCGTCTCAACGGGGTGAAGACCGAAGAGGGCTATGTCACCGTCGAGCACGGGCTGACCGAGTTCGCCAATGAACTGGGCCTGGGCACCGGCAATATCACGTCGTACGGACGTACCGTCTACGCGGTATCCCTGGCCAAGGGCGCGGAGTCGCTGCAGCGCTCCATCGGCACCCATCTGCTGGTGAAGCCCGGCCCGTCCGCGACCGACCGCAAGACCCAGCTCACCGCCTTCACCTCGTACGTCTACCTCGAGGGCATCGCGCTCGGGGAGTTCGAGGCGGCCGGCACGCCGCAGGACGTGACCCGGCTCGAGGACACCCTGAAGACGGCGGAGAAGCGTGCGCAGACGCAAATCGCCGAGGCGAAGCGGAAGGCCGAGGCGGACGGGAAGAAGTTCGTGGCGCCGCCCGGTATGGACCGGATGCTCAAGGCCATGGGCAGCGGTGCCGGCCCCTCCGCGCTGGCCGCCCAGGGGATCACCCCGGACTCCTGGTTCAACGCCTCCACGATCAAGTTCAACGCCTACCGGGACGTCGAGCAGACCCTGGTGAACAAGGCCGTGGACGAGGCGGCCCAGATCTCCTCGGACGCCCGGCGCGATGCGATCGTGAACGGCGCGATCGTGGTGCTGGCGCTCCTCGCCGCCTTCTTCGTGGCCGGCCGGATGGCCCGCTCGATGAGCCATTCCATGCGGCAACTGCGCAACGCCGCCTTCGACGTCGCCGAGAAGCGGCTGCCGGCGGTGGTCGACCAGCTCTCCCGCACCGACCCCGGACGGGTGGACACCCGGGTCAGCTCGATCCCCATCAACACCCGGGACGAGATCGGCGAGGTGGCCCGAGCCTTCGACCAGGTGCACCGCGAGGCGATCCGGCTCGCGGCCGAGCAGGCGATGCTGCGCGGCGGCGTCAACGCGATCTTCACCAACCTTTCCAGTCGCAATCAGGGACTGATCGAGCGGCAGCTGACCCTGATCTCCGAACTGGAGAGCCGGGAGGCCGATCCGGACCAACTGGAGCACCTCTTCCGGCTGGACCACCTGGCCACCCGCATGCGGCGCAACGGCGAGAACCTCCTGATCCTCGCGGGCGAGGAGCCCGGCCGGCGCTGGAACCAGCCGGTGCCGCTGATCGACGTGCTGCGCGCCGCCTCCTCGGAGGTGGAGTCCTACGAGCGGATCGAGCTGGCCGGGATCTCCGAGAGCGAGATCCACGGCACCGCGGTGACCGACCTGGTGCACCTCCTGGCCGAGCTGCTGGAGAACGCCACCACCTTCTCCTCCCCGCACACCAAGGTGCGGGTCACCTCGACCCGGCTGCCCGACGGCCGGGTGGTGGTGGAGATCCACGACAAGGGCATCGGCCTGACCGCCGAGGACTTCGCCGACATCAACCACAAGCTGGCCAATCCGCCGACGGTGGACGCCTCGGTCTCCCAGCGCATGGGCCTGTTCGTGGTCGGCCGCCTCGCCGACCGGCACGGCATCCGGGTCCAGCTGCGCCCCTCCGGGGAGCAGGCGGGCACCACCTCGCTGGTGATGCTGCCCGAGGCGATCACCCACGGCGGGGGCGGCGAGGAACTGCCCCAGGACGACTTCACGGTCTCCCGGATCGTCCCCGAGCCGCGGCCCGCGCCCGCCTTCGAGGACGCGAGCGAGCTGTCCTCGCGCACCGCCGCCGAGCTGGGCTTCGACGACTCCGCCTACGACCGGGGCCAGGGGCAGGACCAGTTCCTCGGCCAGTACAGCGGAATGGGGGCCACCCCGCCCGAGCAGGAACCGCGGCATGACCAGGCGGTCCACGATCCGCTGGCGCAGTCTGCGTACCAGAATTCCGCCTTTACGCAACCGGAAGCGGATTACACAACTCAAACGGAATCCGAACAGCAGCCGTACATCGGCTACAACTCACCCTCTCAGCAGGGAGAGTGGGGCGATTCCGGATCTTTCGAGATGCCCTTCGCGTCGCAGTTCGGGGCCGAAGCGGAATCAGGACCCAGCGCTCCCGAAGTTTCTCGGGACCGCGTAGAGTTCCACCGTCCGGGCCCTTCCCCGAGCGGAATCCACTCGATGACCGACGCCGGGCTTCCGCGTCGTGACAAGCAGTGGCAGCCGTCCGAGGAGACAGGGGCACAGGGGATGGTCGGGGACCCGGCGGCGCCCGTGGCGCCGGAGCGGCCCCATCAGGCTCCCCAGCAGCAGGAGGACGGTGCCCCGTGGCAGTCGGAGAACGACCAGCGCTGGCACCGTGCCGAGCGGCTGCGCGAGCCGAAGGCCGGCGGGGTCACATCGTCCGGCCTGCCCCGCCGGGTGCCCAAGGCCAATCTGGTCGAGGGCGCCGCGGAGCCGACCGGACAGGGCGGCCCCCAGGTCTCCCGCGCCCCGGAGGACGTCCGCGGCAGGCTGAGCAACCTGCGCCGCGGCGTCCAGCGGGGGCGCAACGCGGGATCCGGGACTCCCGGGCGTGACCAGCATGACCAACAGGGCTTCGGCCCCGGCAGCACCTACGATCAGGAGCGTTAGTGTGAGCCCGATGAGCCAGGCGGCGCAGAACCTGAACTGGTTGATCACGAACTTCGTGGACAACACCCCCGGGGTGTCCCACACGGTGGTGGTCTCCGCCGACGGACTCCTTCTGGCGATGTCCGAAGGCTTCCCCCGTGACCGAGCCGATCAACTGGCGGCGGTGGCCTCCGGCCTGACCTCGCTCACCTCCGGAGCCTCCCGCATCTTCGAAGGCGGCGTGGTCAACCAGACCGTCGTCGAAATGGAACGAGGCTTCCTCTTCATCATGTCCATCTCCGACGGATCCTCCCTCGCCGTGCTCGCCCACCCCGAGTGCGACATCGGCCTCGTCGGCTACGAGATGGCCCTGCTGGTCGATCGCGCGGGCAACGTCCTCACCCCGGATCTCCGCGCGGAATTGCAGGGCAGTCTTCTCAACTAGCAAACATGGAGTGCGCTTCGCGCCACCGCGCCATAGGGTGCGGTGGCGCGACCGGCAAGACAGGCGAGTTGGAGGAGGACACGTGGCAACGCCCCCTAGCGGATATCCGTACGCCCACGGGCAGCCGTCCGAGCCGCGCGGAGAGGCCCCACGGAAGCGCTACAACTTCCCCTCCGCGCCCAGCCGCCAGGCCCGCTCCCCACAGCAGCCGGAGCCACAGCGGGAGCAGCAGCCCCCGAGGCGGCAGCCGCAGCGGCCCCAGCAACAGCCGTACACGCCCTCCTACGCGCCTCCCGGGCCGCCGGAGGGGTCTTGGTACGACGCGCCGCCCGCGCCGCGTATCGAGCCCGTACAGCCGCCTGAGCGCCCCGCCCCGGAACCTTCCTCCCCCGCGGGCGGCACTCATAACCCTCTGGTGCGCCCGTACGCCATGACAGGGGGCCGGACCCGGCCCCGGTACCAGCTCGCCATCGAGGCGCTGGTGCACACCACGGCCGAGCCCGCTCAGCTCCAGGGCCAACTGCCCGAGCACCAGCGGATCTGCCACCTGTGCCGCGAGATCAAGTCGGTCGCCGAGATCTCCGCACTGCTCACCATTCCCCTCGGCGTAGCCCGCATCCTCGTAGCCGACCTGGCCGAGGCGGGGCTCGTCGCGATACATCAGCCCGGCGGCGACGAGTCCGCCGGCGGTCAGCCTGACGTGACACTGCTCGAAAGGGTGCTCAGTGGACTTCGCAAGCTCTAGCGGTGCAGCCCGCTCCACCACCTCCGCGAAAATCGTGGTGGCGGGCGGCTTCGGCGTGGGCAAGACCACGTTCGTCGGCGCGGTCTCGGAGATCAACCCGCTGCGCACCGAAGCCGTGATGACCTCCGCCTCGGCGGGGATCGACGACCTCACCCACGCACCGGACAAGACCACCACCACGGTGGCCATGGACTTCGGCCGCATCACGCTGGACCAGGACCTGATCCTGTATCTGTTCGGCACGCCCGGCCAGGACCGCTTCTGGTTCATGTGGGACGACCTGGTCCGCGGTGCCATCGGCGCGGTCGTCCTGGTGGACACCCGCCGCCTCGCCGACTGCTTCCCGGCCGTCGACTACTTCGAGAACTCCGGGCTGCCCTTCGTCATCGCCCTCAACGGCTTCGACGGGCACCAGCCCTACAGCCCCGAAGAGGTCCGCGAGGCCCTCCAGATCGGCCCCGACGCGCCGATCATCACCACTGACGCCCGCCACCGCAGCGAGGCCAAGAGCGCGCTGATCACCCTGGTCGAGCACGCGCTGATGGCCCGGCTGCGCTAGGCCGACGGCGGAAGCCAAAATCCCCTGCTCTCCGAAGGAGAACAGGGGATTTGTGCGTTTCCGCGGGCCTTTCGGGCGGGTGCGGCGCCGGTGGCGCGCCGCCCCGCGCCCGGGGCGCTCAGCCCTGCCAGCTGTGCGGCGCGCTGAACGCCGGGCGGCGCTCCAGACGGCGCCAGCGGGCGGCGCTGCGGCTCGGCCGGGTGGAGCCGGCGGTCCGGTGGGTACCGGCGGCCGCGCGGGCGAGCAGCACCGCGGTCACCGCGGCGAGCTCCTCGGCGTCGGCGTGGCCCTTCTCGACCCGGACCAGGGTGGCCGCCGCCGCGGCGGCGGGATCGGCGATATCGCTGGGTGTGCTCACGGTTTTCTCTTCTCCCTTGTCGCGCGGATCCCGCGCGAGGTCATGAACGTGAGGGGTTACTGCGGCGGGTTGCCGTGCTTGCGGGACGGCAGGTCGGCGTGCTTGTCGCGCAGCATCGCCAGGGAGCGGATCAGGACCTCACGGGTTTCGGCCGGGTCGATCACATCGTCGACCAGGCCCCGCTCGGCCGCGTAGTACGGGTGCATCAGCTCGGACTTGTACTCCTTGACCATGCGGGCGCGCATGGCCTCGGGGTCGTCGGCGTCGGCGATCTGGCGGCGGAAGATCACGTTGGCGGCGCCCTCGGCGCCCATCACCGCGATCTCGTTGGTGGGCCAGGCGTAGGTCAGGTCGGCGCCGATGGACTGGGAGTCCATCACGATGTAGGCGCCGCCGTACGCCTTGCGCAGGATGACGGAGATCCGCGGCACGGTGGCGTTGCAGTACGCGTACAGCATCTTGGCGCCGTGCCGGATGATCCCGCCGTGCTCCTGGTCCACACCGGGCAGGAAGCCGGGCACGTCGAGGAAGGTGACCAGCGGGATGTTGAACGCGTCGCACATCTGGATGAAGCGCGCGGACTTCTCCGACGCCTCGATGTCCAGCACGCCGGCCAGCGACTGCGGCTGGTTGGCGATGATGCCGACCACCTGGCCGTCGAGCCGGGTCAGCGCGCAGATGATGTTGGTCGCCCAGCGCTCGTGGACCTCGAGGTACTCGCCGTCGTCGACGATCTCCTCGATGACCTTGCGCATGTCGTACGGCCGGTTGCCGTCGGCCGGGACGAGGTCCAGCAGCGAGTCGCCGCGCCGGGAGGCCGGGTCGTCGGACTCGACGGCCGGCGGGTTCTCGCGGTTGTTCTGCGGCAGCAGCGACAGGAGGTAGCGGACCTCCTCGAGGCAGGTCTCCTCGTCGTCGTAGGCGAAGTGGCACACACCCGAGGTCTCGGCGTGCACATCCGCGCCGCCCAGTCCGTTCTGGGTGACCTTCTCGCCCGTCACCGCCTGGACCACGTCGGGTCCGGTGATGAACATCTGCGAGGTCTCCCGGACCATGAAGACGAAGTCCGTCAGCGCCGGGGAGTACGCCGCGCCGCCCGCGCACGGGCCGAGCATCACGCTGATCTGGGGGATGACGCCGGACGCCTTGGTGTTCCGCTGGAAGATGCCGCCGTAACCGGCGAGCGCCGAGACGCCCTCCTGGATACGGGCACCGGCGCCGTCGTTGAGGGACACCAGCGGCGCCCCGGCCGAGATGGCCATGTCCATGATCTTGTGGATCTTGGTGGCGTGGGCCTCCCCCAGTGCCCCGCCGAAGATCCTGAAGTCGTGTGCGTAGACGAACACCGTCCGTCCGTGGACGGTCCCCCAGCCGGTGACGACACCGTCGGTGTAAGGCTTCTTGGCCTCGAGACCGAACCCGGTCGCGCGATGCCGCCGCAGCGGCTCCACTTCGTTGAAGGACCCCTCGTCAAGCAGCAGATCGATCCGCTCGCGAGCCGTCAGCTTCCCCTTGGCCTTCTGGGCCTCGGTCGCCCGCTCGCTCGGGCCGCGCCGAGCCTGCTCGCGAATCGCGTGCAGCTCGGCGACGCGCCCGCGAACGTCACTCGCCTCAGCAGGCGCACCTTCGAGATTGGTCATGCAATGACGGTACGTTCCCGGACCCCCGGAAACGCATGTCAATTCCCTACAACGTCAGGGGCGTTTTGGTGGGCAGGCGGAACAGAACTGGACAGCGGCTTTCTCACTACCTGGTGTCCTAAAGGACTATCGGCCCTGTCGGCACCCCACAAACCTCCAGGCCGCGACGGTGCGAGGGGCGGGCTCGACCACCCGGATGGGCGGCGTCCACAGGAGCGGCCGTGCGGCCGGACCGGGGAACGGAGCACATCGCCCCGCGCGCGTCGGCCCGGCGCTCCGCTCCCCGCACCTTACTCCGGCCGCCGCCGGCACCGCACCGTCCGCCTCGGGGCACCCCGACCGCCTCGGGGCACCCCGTCCGCCTCGTCGCACCGTACGGCCGGCGCGTCACTCCTGCGGGTCCACCCCGGCCCGCAGCAGCCCGTAGGCGTAGGCGTCGTCCAGGGCCTGCCAGGACGCGGCGATCACGTTCTCCCCGACGCCGACGGTCGACCACTCCCCCTGGCCGTCCGCGGTGGAGACCAGCACCCGGGTCGTGGACTCGGTGCCGTGCTTGCCTTCCAGGATGCGGACCTTGTAGTCCACCAGCTCCATCGTCGCCAGCTGGGGGTAGATCCGCTCCAGCCCCACCCGCAGCGCCCGGTCCAGGGCGTTGACCGGGCCGTTGCCCTCCGCCGTGGCGACGATCCGCTCGCCCTTGGCCCACAGCTTCACGGTGGCCTCGTTGGCGTGGGTGCCGTCCGGGCGGTCCTCGACGATCGCCCGCCAGGACTCGACGCGGAAGAAGCGGCGGGGACGGCCCTCGACCTCCTGGCGCAGCAGCAGCTCGAAGGAGGCGTCGGCGGCCTCGTAGGTGTAGCCCGCCAGCTCCCGCTCCTTGACCCGCTCCACGATCCGGCCCACCAGCGCCCGGTCGCCGCCGAGGTCGATGCCCAGTTCCTTGCCCTTGAGCTCGATCGACGCCCGGCCGGCCATGTCGGAGACGAGCATCCGCATGGTGTTGCCGACCCGCTCGGGGTCGATGTGCTGGTACAGGTCCGGGTCGACCTTGATCGCGGAGGCGTGCAGTCCGGCCTTGTGGGCGAAGGCGGAAACACCCACATAGGGCTGGTGGGTGGACGGCGTCAGATTGACGACCTCGGCGATCGCGTGCGAGATCCGGGTCATCTCCTCCAGGGCGCCCTCCGGCAGCACCCGGCGGCCGTACTTGAGCTCCAGGGCCGCGACGACCGGGAAGAGGTTGGCGTTGCCCACCCGCTCGCCGTAGCCGTTGGCCGTGCACTGGACGTGGGTGGCGCCCGCGTCCACGGCGGCGAGGGTGTTGGCGACCGCGCAGCCGGTGTCGTCCTGGGCGTGGATGCCCAGCCGCGCCCCGGTGTCGGCCCGTACGGTGCGGACCACCGCCTCGATCTGGGCGGGGAGCATGCCGCCGTTGGTGTCGCAGAGGATCACCACCTCGGCGCCCGCCTCGTGGGCGGCCGAGACGACCTGCTTGGCGTAACCGGCGTTGGCCCGGTAGCCGTCGAAGAAGTGCTCGCAGTCGAGGAACACCCGGCGGCCCTGGGACCGCAGATAGGCGACGGTCTCGCGGACCATCGCGAGGTTCTCCTCCAGTGTGGTGCGCAGGGCCAGCTCCACATGGCGGTCGTGGGACTTCGCCACCAGGGTGATCACCGGCGCCCCGGAGTCCAGCAGCGCCTTGACCTGGGCGTCGTCCTCGGCGCGCACTCCCGGCTTGCGGGTGGCGCCGAACGCCACCAGCTGGGCGTTGCGGAAGTCGATCTCGGCGCGGGCCCGGGCGAAGAACTCCGTGTCGCGCGGGTTGGCGCCTGGCCAGCCGCCCTCGATGAAGCCCACGCCGAAGTCGTCCAGGTGACGGGCGATGGTCAGCTTGTCCGCGACCGTGAGGTTGATGCCCTCGCGCTGCGCTCCATCGCGCAGGGTGGTGTCGAAGACGTGGAAACCGTCGTCGGGCAGATCCTTCATGGTTGGTCTGGCTCCTGTCGGATGGATCTCGGTCTACCGGAATATCCGGTTCCGCGCCCTCCTATGATCCCTCACGCTTCGCGTCCGGCGGGATGGTCCGGAAAACGAAAAGACCCCTCGCGGGTGCGAGAGGTCTGCGCGCGGGTCTGGGGCACGGTGGCCGCCCCGTACCGGGTCGTACGGGCGGTCACTGCGGACCGGCGCGCCTGCTGCCAATCATCATGGCGAACGAGAGCACGGAGGCAGTCTGGCACATTCCGCCCCCGCGCTCTCATCCGTCTCAGGATGCGAACCCTCGGCGTCAACGAGGTGACGCCCGAAGATCAGCCCAGGGGGTGCATCCAGCCATGCGGGTCCGGGGCCGCACCGGTCTGGATGTCCAGCAGCGCCTTGCGCAGCCGCGTGGTCACCTCACCCGGCTCGCCGTCGGCCACGGTCCAGCTCGCCCGGGTGGACTTGACCGAGCCGACCGGGGTGATCACGGCCGCCGTACCGCAGGCGAAGACCTCGGTGAGGGTCCCGTCGGCGTTGCCCTGGCGCCAGTCGTCGACGGAGATCCGGCCCTCGGTGACCTCGTAGCCGAGGTCGGCGGCGATCTCCAGCAGCGAGGCGCGGGTGATCCCGGGCAGCAGCGAACCGGACAGCTCGGGGGTGACGACGCGGTTGCCGTACACGAAGTACAGGTTCATCCCGCCCATCTCCTCGATCCAGCGGCGCTCGATCGCGTCCAGCCAGACCACCTGGTCGCAGCCCTGCTCGGCGGCCTGCGCCTGGGCGACCAGGGAGGCCGCGTAGTTGCCGCCCGTCTTGGCCGCGCCGGTGCCGCCGGGCGCGGCGCGGACGTACTCCTCCGAGAGCCAGACCGAGACCGGCCGCACACCACCGGGGAAGTAGGCCCCGGCCGGGGAGGCGATCACCACGAAGAGGAATTCGTTCGCGGGCCGGACACCGAGCCCGACCTCGGTGGCGAACATGAAGGGCCGCAGGTAGAGGGACTGCTCCCCGTGGCCCGGCACCCACGCCTTGTCCTGGGTGACCAGCGCGTCACACGCCTCGATGAAGGTCTCGACGGGGAGCTCCGGCATGCCCATGCGGCGCGCGGACGCCTGGAACCGCTCGGCGTTCTGGTCGGGGCGGAACGTGGCCACGGTGCCGTCGGGCCGGCGGTACGCCTTGAGCCCCTCGAAGATCGTCTGGGCGTAGTGCAGCGTCATGTTCGCCGGGTCGAGCGAGAGCGGGGCGTACGGCACGAGCTGGGCCTCGTGCCAGCCACGGCCCTCCGTCCACTTGACGGTCACCATGTGATCGGTGAAGTGGCGGCCGAATCCGGGGTTGGCCAGGATCTTCTCCCTGTCTCTTATACACC
>NZ_JAEEAP010000288.1 GCF_016103465.1 Streptomyces sabulosicollis | reverse complement strand
ACCCCCACCCCCGCCACCGTCACCACCAGCGACGGACCCGCGTCCGCCCACACATACGCCACCCGGTCCGCCGGATAACCCGGATCCACCGGCACATACACCGCACCGGCCTTCAGCACCGCGAGAACCGCCACCACCAGATCCACCGACCGCGGCAAAACCAGCCCCACCCGGTCCTCAACACCCACCCCCCGCGCCACCAGCAAACGCGCCAGCCGATTCGCCCGCGCGTTCAACTCCCCGTACGACAAGGACTCCTCGCCACAGACCACGGCGACACTCTCCGCCGAAACCCGCACCCGGGCCTCGAACAGCTCGGGAAGCGTGGCGGTCTGAACGCGATCGGACATGAGCTGAACACCTCGAAAAGAGCGTGGCTAGTGGAGGATTCGACGAACGGCGTACGGAATTCACGGCACAACAAGGCCGGGGTGGAGGGTTCCTCCCCTACGGCTCGGACAATCCGCGGGAGACCCGTCCGCCCCGGCCTCGAATTCTTCTCGGCGGGTGTGGTGACCGAGCGGTCTAGCCGCAGCCTCCTGCGTGTCCAGTATCTCCACCGGGGGCGGAGAACCGGGGCAGCTCGTCATGATGCTGCCAGCCTTTCTCGACCTCCTCGAGAGGTTGGCCGCGGAAGGCCGCGACAAAGGGCGTCAGCCGGTCCGCACCCCAGAACTTCTCGCGTCCGTAGATGAAGAACGGAACGCCGAACAGGCCGTCCTGATACGACTGGATCAGGCAATCCAGTCCCCGCTTGCGCAGCCCGGGGTCATCCGACGCGTTCGCCAGCTGCTCGGCCGGGAGCCCCAGTTCCACGGCGATCTCGCCCATCGTCTCGCGCCGGGTGATGTCCCGGCCCTCCTGCCAGCGCGCCCGGTAGGTGAGCTCGATGAAGCGGCGGCCGTGGCCCTCCTCGTGGGCGGCGAGGTAGGCCAGGTGGGAGACCTCCCAGTTGGGGTCCTTGTCGACCGGCACGGTCATCCGCAGACCGCGTGCCTTCGAGATCCGCGAGAGGTCCTGGAGGATGTAGAAGTTCTTCGCGCGGGACATGGCGACGATGGGCAGTTCCACATCGGCCTCGTCCAGCATTGTCTGGGTGATGGCGTCGGGCTCCCAGAAGGGGATCCAGTCCATTCCGTCGGCCACGTCGGGGTAGCGCTCGATCAGGTCCAGGTAGGCGAACCAGGAGTACGGGCTGCGCAGCGAGAAGTACCACCTCGGCGGCTTCTTGGGCTTGGGCACGGTGATGCTCCGCCTTCCGGTAGGGGTCGGTCAGGGGCCGGTGGTGCACCGGCCGGGGTCAGATGGCTCAGATGGTGATGCCGCCGTCGATCTGGAAGACGGCGCCGGTGATGTAGGCGGCCCGGTCGGAGACCAGGTAGGAGACGAGGTCGGCGACCTCTTCCGGCCGGCCCAGCCGCTTCAGCGGGATCTGCTGCAGGGCCTTCTTGCGCACCTGGTCGCTCAGTTCCGCCGTCATGTCGGTCTCGATGAAGCCGGGGGCGACCACATTGGTGCGGATGCCGTACCGGCCGACCTCCTTGGCGAGCGACCGGGAGAAGCCGATGATGCCCGCCTTGGAGGCCGAGTAGTTGGTCTGGGTGGGGTTGCCGTAGACCCCCGCCACCGACGAGAGGTTCACGATGGCGCCCGACTTCCGCTTCATCATCTCGAAGATGACGGCGCGGCAGACGTGGTAGACCCCGTCGAGGTTGGTGCCGATGACCTGCTTCCACTCCTCGTCGGCCATCATCAGCAGCGGATTGTCCCGGGTGATCCCGGCGGAGGTGACCGCGGCGTCGACCGGGCCGAGGGTCTCCTCGGTGCGGGTGACGAACGAGCGGACCGACTCCATGTCGGAGACGTCGGCGCGGACGGCCAGCGCCCTGACGCCGAGCTCCCGGACCTCCTTCTCCAGGACGCCCGCCGCGGCCTCGTCGGACCGGTAGCAGTAGGCGACGTCGAAGCCGTCCCGGGCCAGGCGCAGGACCACCTCCCGCCCGATGCCGCGGGATCCGCCGCTGACGAGGGCGACCCTGGATTCACTGTTGTGCACGACTGTTCCCTCTCCTGATGGGCCGCGGGCCCTCCTGGTCGGCTTGTGGACCGGCGGGGCGGGCCGGCGGGGCTATGGCACGGCGGGGGCCGCGACCTGGTCGGCGGAGGCCGACGGGCGCAGCTGGTCCCCGGGGCGGAACGCCATCACCATGCGGGAGAAGGTCAGCGCGACCTCCCCGCCGACCAGCGTCTCGCCCTCGAAGATCACGGTGTCGGTGAGCGCCCGGAAGAGCCGCACCCGGTGCTCCAGCACGTCTCCGGGGTGGACCGGGCGGTGGAACTCCACCCCGGACATCGATCCGGCCAGCATGACCTGGCCGGTCGGCCCGCCGGCCGCCTCGGCGCCGCACACCGCGAGCAGCCCCGCGGCCTGGCCCCAGGACTCGACCAGCAGGGTCCGCGGATAGCCGAACTCCTCCGGGGCCGCGTCCTCACCGAGGTGGCGGTACCAGGGCTCGTTGCAGGTGATGGCCTTGAGCGCCACCAGCCGGTCGCCGGGGACGAGCTCCACCACCCGGTCGATCAGCAGCATCGGGTGGCGATGCGGCAGCAGGCGCTTGATCCCGGCCGCGTCGATCATGGTGTGACCTCCGTACGAAAGCCCAGCCGCACCTTGGCGGACGTGCCGCGCTCGGTGGCGGCCGTCGCCGTGTACGTCCAGCCGCCGTCGGCCGCCTTCCAGTCGGCGCGGACGGTCAGGACGTCGCCGGGGAAGACCGGGCCGATGAAGCGGGCCGATTCCAGGGCCCGCAGCGAAATGGCCCCGCCCCCGGGGGCGGTGGCGAGGGCCGCGCGGTGGGCGCACTCGACCACGCACACCCCGGGGAAGATCGGGAAGTCCGGGTAGTGACCGGCGAAGACCGGCTCCTCCGGTGTGATGTGGAAGCGGACCTCGCTGCTCAGCCCCGGCCGCCCGGCGTCCGCCGAGGCCCGCCGCACGACCTCGGGCACGGCCCGCACCGGACTGTTGGTGGTGTTGCCGGTCATCGGGCGCGCAGCTTCTGGGTCAGCAGCTCGTGCGCCTGGCGCAGCGAGACCACCTGGCGCAGCTCGGCCTCCGCGAACTTGACGCCGTACTTCTTCTCCAGGACCACGATGACCTCGAGCGCCATCAGGGAGTCGACTTCGAGGTCCTCCATGAAGTCGGCGTCGTCGGCGACGTCGGTGGCGTCGACCTCCAGGATGTCGGCGACGATGCCGCGCAGTTCGTCCATGTCGAGCGGGGCCGCGCCGGCCGGGTCGGAGTAGGTGACGGACATGGGGTTCCTTTCACACAGCGGGAAGGGGGTCACAACAGGCGCAGGAGCGCGCAGGCGAGCGCGCCGTCGCGGTCCACGGACGTCACCACCGCCAGCCGGCCCGCGGCCCGGTCGTCGTCCTGGGCCGCCGTCAGCACGGCGACGATCTGGAAGGCGGCGGTCGCGGCGGCGGTGTCGCCGATCGTGTCCGGCTGCGGGATCCAGCGCACCTCGTGACCGGCGAACCCGGCCCGCAGCGCGGTCCGTTCCTGTTCGCCGAGGAGTCCGGCCGGGCCCGAGGGGGACACGGCCCAGACGTCCTCGCGCGACGCCCCGGCCCGGCGCAGCGCGCGCTCCACGGCGGACCGCAGCGAGGGGCCCGCCCCGTCGGGGCCCGCCACTCCGGCCTCGACCGCGAGCACCTCGGCGAGCCCCTCGCCGTCGGCCACGGCCTCGGCGGGGCGCAGCCGCAGCACCGCGCAGCCCTCGCCGAGCACGACACCGGTCTCGTCCTCGCCCCGGGTGTGCCATTCGAGCCAGGCGCGGGCCGGGGAGTACTCCTCGACGGCGCCGCACAGGACGGTCATGGCGCGCCCGGAGGCGAGCAGCCTCCGGGCGTAGTTGAGGGCGATCAGCCCGGAGGAGCGTCCGGCGGCGACCGTGGTGTTCGGCCCCTTGAGCCCGTACCAGATGGCGCACTGCCCGGCGGGGCAGTTCATGATGGCGTTGGGGATGTGCGAGGGGTCGATGTAGAAGGGCTTCTCGTGGATGAGGGTGTCGCGGGTGATGTCCATCATGCTCTGGGCGCTTCCGGTGGTCGTGCCCAGGACGAGGCCCACGTCGGCGCCGCTCTCGGCCGCGCCGTCGGCCCCCGTGACCAGTTCCCGCACCGTCGCCACGGCCAGGCCGGTGACCCGGTCCATGGACCGGGTCCCCTTGCGGCCCAGCACCTCCTTGATGACCAGGTCCCGGGCCAGGCACACCCGCTCGTCGGGGACCGGTTCGCCGCCGGGCTCCGCCACGGTGGCCGTGGACCGGCCCGACCGGGCGCCCTCGACGAAGGCGTCCCGGCCGATGCCGTACGGCGACACCGCCGACCATCCCGCGATGACGGGGCCGCGCGTCGCGGTGGCCGGCGCGCTCACGGCTGGTTCCGGCCGTCGCCGAAGGCGTCCAGGACCCGCTCGTCGAAGGTGACCAGGCGGCCCTCCTTGCCGTTCTCGACCACGCCGTAGGCGTGGGTGATGGTGCCGGTGGAGGTCTGCACCAGGTGGCCGTCCCGGACCACATAGGTGTCCAGGCGCGAGGTGTAGAGCAGGTTCTTGAAGACGTTGTCGACGGTGTAGACGACGTAGAGGTCCTCTTCGAGGAGCGCCTCGTCCAGCAGCGTCACCCGGGAGTGGGTGACGGCGGGGATCCAGTTCTTCTCCTCCAGCAGCGCCCGGATGGAGATACCGCGCGCGTCCACGAAGCGGTACTTGGCCTCCTCCATCAGGCGCAGGTAGCCCGACATCTGGAGCCGCTCGAAGAAGTGCACGAACGGGTAGGGGATGCGGAACTTCCAGCCGTAGGCGTTCTGTCCGGCCAGGAGCCGCTCCAGCACCGCGTCGGTCTCGGCGCAGGCGCCGGAGATCAGCTTCTCGGTGACCGCGGGCACCGCCGCCCCCGGCTCGGCGCCGCCGATGCGCGCCGTGACGAACCGCTCCAGGCCCTCGGGCACGGGCAGCCTGCGCAGCATCCGCACGTCGTTCTCGTCGCGCCGCAGCACGGCCTTGACCTTGGAGGCGACGGCCTTCTTGGACGCACCGTCGCGCTCGACGGTGATGGCGACCTTGAACGACAGCTCGGTGGCGTCGTCCTTGGTCACCGGGGTCACCTCGATGGACGCCTCGTCATCGACGACGAGGGCGGTCTGGAGGCGGGAGTCGAGGTCGACGATGTCGAATCCGAGGCCGTGCTCCTCGTAGAGCCTGCCGACCGGGAGCCCGCTGCGCCGGAAGTGCGCGATGACGGCCTTCTCGACCAGGTAGTTGACGTGCTTGAAACCGATGATGGTGCCGATGTTGGCACCCTCGTATCCCGGGCTGAGGACGACCGTGGTCGACTCGTTCAGCAGCGACTTGACGGCTTGCGACATCACTTCTCCGTGAGGTGTGGGGCGGCCCGGTCCGAGAGCCGCCGGAGGAACGCGCCGACCAGGGCGGAGAACGACTCCGCGTGCTCGGACATCGGGTAGTGACCGCACCCGGGGATCGCATGCAGCTCGGCCCCGGGGAGGTCGGCCGCGAGCAGGGCGCTCTCGGCGGCGGCGAAGTCGTCCTGGCCGGTCACGACCAGGCCGGGCACGGTGATCAGTTCGGTGCGGAGCCAGGGGGTGCGCAGATAGTGCTCGAAGAACCGCACCCAGCCATAGGGGCCGACCCGTTCGCACACCCGCTCCGCCATGTGCCGCCGGACCGTCGGGGTGATCCGGCGGGCGGAGTAGGTGCGCAGCCCCTCCTCCATGATGTGGAGGAAGTCCCGCTGCATGCCCGAGACGGAGTCCCAGGCGAAGTCGTCCGGTGAGCGCCGGTAGAAGGGCGAGACGAGGACGACGCCCCGGATCCCGTACCGCTCGCGCACGTCGTTGCCCGCCTCGGCCTCCCGGCTGAGCAGGTCCAGCAGCTGGTTCGCCGAGAACGAGTGGGCGACGACGAGGTCGGGCGGGTCCGGCAGCCGCTCCAGGGCCGTGACGATCCAGTCGGTCCGCTCCGGCCGGCGGCTCCACGGCTGGACGTGGTCGGCGCGCCAGGGCAGGTCGGCGGTCCAGGTCTCCAGGTCCGGCGGCAGATGCGGGGCCAGCCCGTCCCAGACCGTCCCGCTGCTGGCCAGGCCGTGCAGGAACAGGGCGCGCAGCCGGGTGGCGTCCCGCGCGGGGCGGTGGCGCAGCAGCAGGGGCTGCCGCGCCGTGCCGCGGATCCCGGCCGTGCCGGTCTCACCCTGGGCCATCAGGACCGGCCCGGGGCCAGGAGGGCGAGTCCGGCGGTGGCGTCGTCACCGTCGCGGCCGGCGAGGGCGTAGACGGGCCCGGCGCCGCCGTCGGCGTACCAGCCGATGGTCCCGGCGCACTGGAGGACGCCGAGCACCGCCGACGCCTCGCCGAAGGTGTCGGCGAGCGCGTGGTGGACGGTGCCGGACGGCAGCAGCGAGCAGTCGGCCCCCGGCTCGCCACCGGGTCCGAACCAGGCGGCGGGCGGGGTGCGGTCGTCCCCGGCCAGCCGCTCCAGGCACGCCTCGACGCTTGCGGCGCGGACCGCGGAGCTGATCCGGGCCCGGATCTCGGCGCCGCGGACGGCGGCGGCCGCCCGGCGCTCCACGACGACGGCGGCGGCGCCGTCCACGATCCGGTCGGCCCCGGTGAGGCGGCGGACCATCTCGTTGTCCGGTTCGACGGCCAGGACCAGCGCCCGGTCGGCGCGGCGGGCGCCGACGAGGGCGGCGGCCCAGCGGACCGCGTCCAGACCGGAGGTGGCGCCGTTGCAGACCATCAGGTTGGGGCCGCGCAGCCCGTACTTGATGGCGAGCGTGGAGGCGATCACATTGCTGGACGCGTTGGGGGTGTCCATGGGGCTGACACCGCCCGCGGTCCCCTCGGCCGCGATGGTGTCCACGACCGAGCAGACGGTGTCCACGTTGCCGTAGTTGGAGGCCACGAGGACGGCGACGGTCTCCCCGGGGACCGTGAGCCCCTCGGGGCCGAGCAGCCCGGCGTCCGCCAGCGCCTCATCGGCGCAGGCCAGCGCGAGCTGGGTGGCGCGGTCCTTGAAGCGCAGCCCCTTCTTGCCGATACGGGCGGCGGGGTCCACCGGCTCCGCGCCGCCGGGCACGAGGGCCAGCAGGTCGCGCGGGGTGGTGACGCCGGGCAGCGCGAGCCCGACTCCGGTCAGCACGGCGTTCATCGGGCCGCCTCCACTACCGCCACGGCGTTGATGCCGCCGAAGCCGAAGGCGTCGATCTGGGCGAGGGAGACATCCGCCCGCTGGGCGGTGCCGCGCACCAGCCGGAACCCCTCGGTCTCCGCGGCCGGATGGTCGAGACCGGTGATCGGGGGCACGCGGTGCTCCCGCATGGCGCGCAGCGCCACGATGAGGCTGAGCACGCCGGAGGCACCGGAGGTGTGCCCGGTCATCGACTTGATCCCGGTCATCACCGGGCGGCCCAGGTGGTCGCCGTACACCTCCCGCAGCGCGGTGGCCTCGGCGGCGTCGTTGAGCGGGGTGCCCGTGCCGTGCACCATCACCAGTTCCACGTCCTCCGGTTTGACGCCCGCCCGGCTGTGGGCGTCCCTGATGGCCAGGGCGATTCCGCCGGGGTCGGGCGCGGTGGCGTGGTAGGCGTCGCAGTTGACCCCCACGCCGCGCACCCAGCCGTGCCCGCCGCCGTCGGCGGCGCGGCGCAGCACGATCGCGGCGGCGCCCTCGCCCATCACGGTGCCCTTGCGGTCCCGGTCGAACGGGCGCAGCGCGTCCGGCGGGTCGAGCTGGAGCCGGTCGGAGAGGCCGAACATGCTCTCGGTGATGACGTCCACGCCCGCCACCACGACGGTGTCGGCCTCCCGGAACTCCAGCAGGTCCACGCCGAGGGCCAGCGAGTACAGCGAGGCGGAGCAGGCGTTGGAGATGGTGGTGGTGTCATCGGCGCCGAACCGCTCCCGCAGCGCGGTGCCGAAGTGCATGCCTCCCGCGTCGAAGTCCTGTCCGTCGCGCCACCACAGCTCCAGCGAGCGCAGCTCGCGCAGCCCGGTGCCGATGAGGACGGGCACCCCGCGCAGGTCCGGGGGCAGACCGGCGTCGTCCAGCGCCTGCCCGATGGCCGTGGTGAGCAGGGCGGTGGCCCGGCCCACGACATCGGTGCCCGGCGCGGGCCGGTCGTCCACCTCGTACAGCAGGTCGGCGTTGTACCAGTCGCGGTTGAAGCCGCGCAGGCTGTGCAGCCCGCCGCGGCCCTGGCAGAGGCTGTCGAAAATCTCCGCCGGGTCGGCTCCGACACTCGCGACGGCGCCGACTCCGGTGATGGGCCAGCGGCTCATCGGTGCTCCTCGTACTTGCCCAGGATGACGACCGCGTTGTTGCCGCCGAAGGCGAGGCCGTTGTTCTGCACGATCCGCAGATCCGCCTCGACCGCCTCGTTGGGCACGCAGTCGACCTCGCATTCGGGGTCGGTGGCGGTGTGGTTGATGGTCGGCGGGATGAAGCGGTGCACGATCGCCAGCGAGCAGGCGATCGCGGCGAGGGCGCTGGCGGCGCCCATGGTGTGGCCGAGCATCGACTTGATGGAGATGGTCCGCGGCGGGGCGGCGCCGTAGACCTCGCGGATGGCGCGGGCCTCGGTGATGTCATTGGCCTTGGTGCCGGTGCCGTGCGCGGACACCAGGTCCACCTCGCCGGGCTTGACCCCGGCGTTCTCCAGGGCGAGCTCCATGCAGCGGGCGACGCTGCTCTGGTTCGGGGCCACCTGGTGATAGGCGTCGCAGTTGAGGCCGTAGCCGAGGACCTCCGCGTAGATGCGGGCGCCGCGGGCCAGGGCCGACTCCAGGCTCTCCAGGACGAGCACGCCCGCGCCCTCGCCGGTGAGGATGCCCTTGCGGTCGACGTCGAACGGCTGGCACCGCTCGGGCGCGATGGTGCCGAGCCGGTAGAAGCCGGCGAAGGTCTTGCGGCACATGGCGTCGGCGCCGCCGCAGAGGGCGAAGTCCACCTCGCCGGTGCGCACGGCGTCGAAGCCGTAGCCGATCGCGTAGTTGCCCGCGGCGCAGGCCGTCGGGATCGTCACCGCTTCGACGTCCGTCAGCCCGAGCTCATGGGCGACGGCCGCGGAGAGGCGGCCGGCCCGCACCCGGCGCGCGATGGTGGAGTCCATCTTCTCCGGCCCGTGGGCGATCTCGCTCTCCACCAGCTGGTCCAGATCGAAGGACTCCCCGTCGGTGGTGCCGATGGAGATGAGGCCGCGCTGCTCGCGCAGTACGTCGACGTCGAGATTCGCGTCCTCGACGGCCATGCGGGCCGCGGCTGCCGAGAACTGACTGGCCCGGCCGAGTTCCGCCACGTCCAGATTGCGTATCCACTTCTCCGGTTCGAAGTCGACAATTTCGCAGCCGTTGGCGTGGGCGAACCCCTTGGTGTCGAAGGCGGTGATCGGCTTCGCTCCGCTGCGGCCGGAGCGCAGCCCTTCGGCGAACTCGGCGGCGCCCACTCCAATGCTGGAGAAAACGCCAAACCCGGTAAGAACCACTCTGTGAGCCGCGACGGTGGAACCGTCGCGCGCGGGAGCAGTCATCGAAACCTCCAACCAGTCTCGGCTTGAACAGCGGACGGGATTACCAGCCGGCTGACTCGGCGACGACCTCGTAGACGCCCTTGAGGTTGACCATGCGGGCGAGCTCGGACTGGTCGATGACGACCTTGAACTCCTTCTCCAGGGAGGCCAGGATCTCGATGGCGCGCAGCGAGTCCGCGTCGTGGTCCTCGCGGAAGAGGCTGGTCTCGGTGACCTCGTCCTCCTCGAGCTCGAGAATCTCGCAGACGATTTCCTTGATCTTCGTAGCGCGCTCTTCGGTAAGGGTGGGCATGATGAATTCAACCTCTCGGTCATTGCCGCCGGGCGGGAATCCCCCCGTTCGGCGCTCCTTTTGCGTTCCCGCACTCGAAACCATCGCAGTACGGTTATGCGATGTGCACGCCCTGCGTCAGGAAGGTGCCAACACTGCTTCGTCCAGGCGCCTTTTGATGTCCCTTGTCAGGGAATCCCGCTCGGCATTCAGGTAGAAATGGCCACCGGGCAGGACACGCATGTCGAAGGAATGTCCGGCGACCTCGGACCAGTGCCTCATCTCGTTCTCCCCGGCGCCCGGGTCCCGGTCCCCGGCATAGGCCACGACCGGACAGCCGACGGGGTGCGGCGCTTCGGCCCGGTAGGTGCCCGCGATCCGGAAGTCGGCCCGTACGGACGGCAGCACGATGTCCCGGATCCCGGGGTCGGCCAGCAGCGCGGCGTCCGCGCCCCCGAGCCGCACCACCTCCGCGATCAGCTCGTCGTCGGTGCCCAGGTGGACCTTCTTGGGGGTCACCAGATGGGGAGCCTCGCGGGACGAGACGAAGAGCCCGGCCAGCCGGTCCGCGTGGGCCGGCTGGAGACGCAGGGCCAGTTCGTAGGCGAGCGACGCCCCCATGCTGTGGCCGAAGAAGGCCACCGGGACGTCCAGGAAGGGGAGCAGTTCCGCGGCCAGCGGGTCGGCGAGCTCCGCCATGCTGGTCGCGCACGGTTCGGCGATCCGCTCCTGACGGCCGGGGTACCGGGTGGCCAGCACCTCGACGTCGGGGCCCAGCGCACCGGCCCAGGCGTGGAAGAACGTCGCGGTCCCGCCCGCGTGGGGCAGGCAGACCAGCCGCGCCCGCGGCCGTCCGGCCGCCGGGTACCGCCGGAACCACCGGGTTCGGGCACTGCCGGACGATGTCATCGTCGCTCTCCTCGTGGCTGTCTCCCGCGTCTCCCGCGGCCGGGGCGGCGACTTCGCGGCGACCGGCCCGGCTGCCTGCCGGGGCCGGACGCGCTCCGGTGGGCTCGCTGCCGACGCCCGCGAGGTGTCGGCGGCGGGTCGCGGGGAAGGGTCCCGCCGCCGGGTCGCACTCCGCTGCCCGCTCGGCGGCGGGCGGGAGGACCCTGGACACCTTTCTAACCAGGCCCACCCCGCGCCTCAATGTCCCTTTCAGGAAGGTGCCAGGGCGGCCTCGGGGAGCGGATCCGGGGCGGCCGGAGGCGAGTTGGGGCAGCGGGGTAACAGCTTGCTGCCAGTGCGCGGCGGAGGCCGCGTCGCGATGGATCACCGGCGCCCGGGCGGGGCAGGATGCGCAGGAGACCCTCTGTATCCGTGCCCGTAACCCACCAGTCAGCGAGCCGCCCGATGACCGACGACCCGGCCTCTCCGGCCGCGACCGAGCCCCCGTGGGCGTTCCTGGCCCGGCTGGAGGAGCAGATCGCCCTGGACCAGGAGGCGTGTCTGCGCGACTGCGGGGCGCCCTGGGGGGAGTTGCTGGAGCGATTCGTCGACGCCCTGACGGGACGGCCGTGCCCGGACCCGGAGGGCGACGCGGAAGCCGGCGACGGTGGGACGACGGGCGGACCGGGCGGACCGGATGGACCGGATGGACCGGAATGACGGGACGGACGGGACGGACCGGGCGCGCCGAACGGACCGGGCGCGCCG
>NZ_JAEEAP010000287.1 GCF_016103465.1 Streptomyces sabulosicollis | reverse complement strand
GGACAGGGCAGAGCCCCACCACGCGCCGGACCCGCATATCGATGCCGCGGGGAGGGGCGGACCCGTTGGGCCCCGGGGTCTGGGGCGGAGCCCCGGTTTCGGGGGCCGAGGGACGAGCCCGGTTCCGGAGCCCGGGGCAGAGCCCCCGTTCGGAGTCTGGGGCAGCGCCCCAGTTGCCGAGATCCGGGGCAGAGCCCCGTTCCGGGGCCCGGGGCAGAGCCTCAGTTCCAGGGATCCGGGGCAGAGCCCGGTTTCAGGGCCCGGGGCAGAGCCCGGTTTCAGGGCCCGGAGCAGAGCCCGGTTCCGGGGCCCCGGGGCGGAGCCCAGCTCCCGGGGCCCGGGGCGGAGCCCCGGTTTCGGGGGCCGGGGCGGAGCGTAGCCCCGCGTCACGGCGGCCCCGATAGCCGGTGGTCGGTCCCTACCGCTGGTCAGTCCTTCTCGAGGACGAACGACACCTTGGCCGTCCCGAGCCCGTCCACCTTCACCTCGACCAGATACGTGCCCGGCTTGGCCGACGCGCTGCCCGACGGCGTGGCGCAGTGCTCGGCGCTGCGCTTGCGGTCCCACTCCACGGTGCGCTTGGTCTGGCCGGAGCCCGGCACCTCGACCAGCGCGGCGGCGCTGCCCTCCGGGCAGTCGTCGGAGGCCCAGACGTGGGCGTTGTGGGCGTCGGTGATGGTCAGCGAGGCCGCCGCGCGCCCGAAGTCGACCTTGCAGGAGCTCGACTTGGTGTTCTTGACGACGATCTCGAAGGTGGGCTTCTCCCCCGGCGCCCAGGCGTTCTTGACCTTGGAGTCCTTGACGCTGCGCACCGTCAACTCCGTGTCGCCGGGGCGGCAGTCCGGCAGGCTCGACCCGGCGGGCAGGCCCTGTCCGGTCCCGGTGCCGATGCCGCCGCCCGCGCCGCCGCCGGAGGAGCCGCCGTTGCCGCCGGAGCCGCTGCCGCCGCCCGCGCCACCGCCGCTCGCGTCCGCGCCGCCGCCGTCCGAGCCGCCGCCGCTGCCCCCGCTGCCGCCGGAGCCCGAGCCGCCGCCGTCCGACTCGTCGCGCCCGCCCGGCCGTTCGCTGTTGACCGGCCCGGACGAAGAGGGGCCCGGGGTGATCGTGCTCGCGGGTCCCCCGCCGCCCGATCCCTTGCCCTCGTCACTTCCGCCACCGCCCGAACCACCCCAGCCGAAGGCCCAGATGACCAGGAGAACGATGGCGGCGAGCAGGGCCAGCGCAACGGCCCTCCGCCGCCAGTAAATGGAGGAGGGAAGCGGCCCGATCGGATTGCGCAGAGATCCCACGCGGAAACTCTACGAGAGATCGGGAGGACTACCGGCCAATAACCCTCGCTCCAGGCCCTACTTTTCTCATGATCCGACCGGATCCCGCACACGAGGGGTCCAACAGGCGCCCCCGAGGCGCCCCGAGGTCACCCCAGGGGCACCTGGAAGTCCGCACCCGGGCGCGGCAAGCGGCCATCCGTTCCCGTACGGGCGCCGTATCGCACGATTTGGCAACGACTGGCGCGGCTGAAACCCGAACGCCCGCGCCCTGGGCCCCGCGAGCCGTCCCGTCATGTCAGGATCGAGAGCGATGACTGCCATTTCCGCTTCCGCCGTCCCGGCCGCCGCATCCTCCGACCCCGACGGAGCCGTTCTGCACCGGCCCGTCATCGACTGGTTCGACGCGCACGCGCGCGACCTCCCCTGGCGCCGCCCCGAGGCGGGCGCCTGGGGTGTGATGGTGAGCGAGTTCATGCTCCAGCAGACCCCGGTGAACCGGGTGCTGCCGGTGTACGAGCAGTGGCTCGCCCGCTGGCCGCGTCCGGCCGACCTGGCCGCGGAACCGCCCGGCGAGGCGGTCCGCGCCTGGGGCCGACTGGGCTATCCGCGCCGGGCGCTGCGGCTGCACGGCGCCGCGGCCGCCATAAGGGAGCGGCACGGCGGTGACGTACCGCGCGACCACGCCCAGCTGCTGGCGCTGCCGGGCGTGGGTGAGTACACGGCGGCGGCCGTGGCCTCGTTCGCGTACGGCCAGCGCCATCCGGTTCTGGACACCAATGTCCGCCGGGTGTTCGCGCGCGCGGTCAGCGGTACGCAGTACCCGCCGAACGCCACCACCGCCGCCGAGCGCAGGCTGGCCCGCACGCTCCTCCCCGAGGACGAGCCGACCGCGGCGCGCTGGGCGGCGGCCACGATGGAGCTGGGCGCGCTGGTCTGCACGGCCCGCACCCCCGACTGCGCACGCTGCCCGATCGCCGCACTGTGCGCCTGGCGCCAGGCCGGTTCCCCGGAGCACGACGGGCCGCCGCGGCGCGGCCAGACCTACGCCGGTACGGACCGCCAGGCGCGGGGCAAGCTGCTCGCGGTGTTGCGGGAGGCCGTGACACCGGTGCCGCAGGCGGCGCTGGACCAGGTGTGGGACGAGCCGGTGCAGCGGGCCCGCGCGCTTGACGGACTGGTCTCCGACGGGCTGGTGGAGCCGCTCGCGGGCGGCCTCTACCGGCTGCCGCTGACCTGAGAACATCCCTCGTCACGGCCCTGTCTGTGACAGACCTGTGACACGCCCAGGACCCGGTTCTGACACTCGGTCGAACCGGGTTCCGTTGTTACACAACCTATGGGTAGCTGTGCGTTTGCCGAGGCGCAGTTGCGCATGGCGCCGCAACAGCGCCTCCGTAGCGTCCTCCCCGTGCCGAGCGAGAAGCCGGACACACAGACGGCGGGGAAACAGCGGCGAGTGAGCCGAAGGGGCGCGTCGCTGTCGTGAGGGAGAGCGCGCAGGCCGCGAGGAACGAGCGGCCGAGCACGGTCGACCGTCGACAGCGACGCGAAGCGCCCCGGAGGCGAACCGAGCCCAATAAAGGCGGATGGAGGCTGCACATCATGAGCAGCAGCAATGTTCTGGACTTCGAGGAGTACGTGCGGAATCGGCAGGACGCGCTGCTGCGCAGCGCCCGTCGGCTGATCCCCGACCCGGTCGAGGCACAGGATCTGCTCCAGACCGCCTTGGTGCGCACCTACGGCCGCTGGGACGGCATAGCGGACAAGTCGCTCGCGGACGCCTATCTCCGCCGCGTGATGATCAACACCCGTACCGAGTGGTGGCGCGCCCGCAAGCTGGACGAGGTGCCCACCGAGCAGCTCCCGGAGGCGAGCGTCGAGGACGGCACCGAGCAGCACGCCGACCGCGCCCTGCTGATGGACATCCTTTCGGTGCTCGCTCCCAAGCAGCGCAGTGTCGTGGTGCTGCGACACTGGGAGCAGATGACGACCGAAGAGACCGCGGAGGCGCTCGGAATGTCGACCGGAACGGTCAAGAGCACGCTGCACCGGGCGCTGGCCCGGCTGCGGCAGGAGCTGGAGAGCCGCGATCTGGACGCCCGCGCGCTCGGCCGTCGGGACGGGGACGCCAAGCCGGCCACCAACGTCCGGCAGCACACGGGTCGGGTCCGGCGCGCCCGCCAGGAGCGGGGGCAGGAACGGTGCGCGGCCTGACCAGGGCCTCTCCCAGCAGGACAGTCATGCTCACCGGTGGCGCGGTCGTGGGCCTCGCGGCCGCCGGCGGCTGGATGCTGGCCGGATGCGGTGCCGCGAGCCAGGGGGTGCGCAAGGAGGGACCGGCGAGCACCGAATGGGCTTCGGCCGCGGCGGACTCGGGCGCGTACGCGGGTGGCCGTGGATCGGGGCGGCCGTCCCAGGCTGCCGGGAAGAAGGTCGACGCCATCAAGCTGGTCAAGGCGGATCCGCGCGTCAGCGACGATCTGAAGGCGACCCTCAAGCCGTGCCCCACGGCCAAGGAGCGCGAGGGCAAGCAGGAGATCAAGGGCTATCCGGTGGACGTGACGCCCGGCCGGCTGACCGGCACCGCCGATTCCGACCTGGTCATCAACGTCATGAGCTGCACCGATGGCTTCGGCATCGGCTCGTATGTGTACCGCAAGGTGGGCGACCGGTACGAGAACGTCTTCAGCGACGAGCAGCCGCCCGTCTACGCCGATGTCGCCAAGGACGAGCTGCGTGTGACGAAGCTCTCCTACGCCTCCGGGGACTCGGTCTGCTGCCCCTCGAGCGAGACCGTGATCACCTACGGCTGGTCCGGGGCGGACCGGTCGTTCACGGTGCGGTCCCGTGAGCGCACCGACTACAGCAAGAATGTGCCCAAGCAAGAGGCGACCCCGGTGCCGACCGCGCGCGCCGGCGACGGAACGGAAGGCTGAAGCGAGGCTGTGGCCGAGACCCATGTGCTCTTCGTCGAGGACGACGATGTCATCCGTGAAGCCACGCAGCTCGCCCTGGAGCGCGACGGCTTTCTCGTGACGGCCGCGCCCGACGGGCTGACCGGCCTGGAGCGCTTCCGCGCCGACCGCCCCGATATCGCGCTGCTCGATGTGATGGTTCCGGGCCTGGACGGGGTCAGCCTGTGCCGCCGGATCCGTGACGAGTCCACCGTTCCCGTGATCATGCTCTCGGCGCGAGCCGACTCCATCGACGTGGTGCTCGGCCTCGAAGCCGGCGCCGACGACTATGTGACCAAGCCCTTCGACGGCGCGGTGCTGGTGGCCCGCATCCGGGCCGTACTGCGCCGCTTCGGCCATGCCAGCGGCCCCGGCGGGCGCGGCTCGGCGCCCGCCCCCGAGGAGCCCGACGGCGGAGTGCTGCGCTTCGGCGATCTGGAGGTCGACCCCGAGGGCATGGAGGTCCGCAAGGGCGGCCGGCAGGTGGCGCTCACCCCGACCGAGATGCGGCTGCTGCTGGAGTTCTCGGCCGCGCCCGGCACCGTGCTCTCCCGCGACCGGCTGCTGGAGCGGGTCTGGGAGTACGGCTGGGGCGGGGACACCCGGGTCGTGGACGTCCATGTGCAGCGGCTGCGCGGCAAGATAGGCCAGGACCGGATCGAGACGGTCCGCGGCTTCGGCTACAAGCTCAAGGGCTGAGCGGCGTTGCGGCGGTTCGCACTGCGCACCGGGCTGCGGTGGAAGGTCAGCCTCGCCATCGCCGCCGTGAGCACGCTGGTCGCGGTGGTGCTGAGCCTCGTCGTCCACAACGCGGCCCGCGTCTCGATGCTCGACAACAGCCGCACCGTGATGGACGAGCGGGTGAAGGTCGCCCAGCGGTGGTACGAGCAGTCCCGGGTGCTGGGGTTCGGCGCCAAGCTGGACGACCCCCATCTGCCCGAGCAGTTGAAGAAGGAGGCGTGGCGCGGCCAGCGCGCCACCTATCTGGAGGACTCCGGCACCGGCACCCCCGAGGTGTGGGCCTCGGTGCCGCTGCGGAACGGCAAGGTGCTGTCCGTCCACACCAAGTTCCAGGACCGGTTCGCGGTCCTGGACGACCTGGACCGGGTGCTGATCATCGGCTCGGTGGCGGTGGTGCTGGGCGGTATCGCGCTCGGCGTGCTCATCGGCGATCAGCTCTCCCGGCGGCTGCGCAAGGCGGCCACCGCCGCCCGCAAGCTGGCCGAGGGCGACTCCGAGGTCCGGGTGCGCGAGGCGATCGGCGGCCGGGTGCGCGACGAGACCGACGACCTGGCGCGGGCGGTGGACGGCATGGCGGAGGCGCTCCAGCAGCGGCTGGAGGCCGAGCGCCGGGTCACCGCCGATATCGCGCACGAGCTGCGCACCCCGGTCACCGGGCTGCTCACGGCCGCCGAACTGCTGCCGCCGGGCCGCCCGACCGAGCTGGTCCGGGACCGGGCGCAGGCGATGCGCACCCTGGTCGAGGACGTCCTGGAGGTCGCCCGTCTGGACGGCTTCGCGGAGCGCGCGGAGCTCCAGGAGATAGCCGTGGCCGAGTTCATCACCCGCCGGGTCCTGGCGGTGGCCCCGGACGCGGTGGTCAACGTGGTGCGCGACGCCCATGTCTCCACCGACCCCCGGCGGCTGGAGCGGATCATGGGCAATCTGCTGGCCAACGCCGCCCGGCACGGCAAACCGCCCTACGAGGTCACCGTCGAAGGGCGGATACTGCGCGTCCGCGACCACGGCCCCGGCTTCCCGGAGGAGCTGCTGAAGGACGGGCCGAGCCGGTTCCGCACCGGCAGCAAGGACCGCGCGGGCACCGGGCACGGTCTGGGGCTGACCATAGCCGCGGGCCAGGCGCGGGTGCTGGGCGCCCGGCTGACGTTCCGCAACGCGGATCCGCTGATGGACAGCGGCGACGAGGCCGACGGGGAGTGCCGGGGCGCGGTCGCCGTGCTCTGGCTGCCGGAGTCCGCGCCCACCAACACCGGCAGCTTCCCGATCATCGAGGTGCCGGACTGAGCCCTGGCCGGATTCGGCCTCGCCGGATTCGGCCCTCGCCGGACCGAGCCCTCGGCCCGGCGTGCTCGCACCGAGCGCTCAGCTCGAGGCGCAGCCGTCCCAGGGCTTGCTGAAGTCCATCTCCTCGCGGGGCTGGGTGAACGAGAACCAGTTGCCGGAGTCGTCGCGGAAGAGCGCCTCGGTGCCGTACGGGCGCTCCTGGGGCTCCTGGACGAACTCCACGCCCTTCGCCTTGAGCGCCTCGTAGTCGCGGTGGATGTCATCGGTGGTGAACACCCCGGCGCCGAGCACACCCTTGGCGACCAGCGTCCTGAGGGCCTCGGCGGACTCCGGGTCGAGCCCCGGCGAGCTGGGCACCATCAGGGTCAGCTGCACATCCGGCTGGTCCTTGGCGCCGACCGTCAGCCAGCGCATGCCGCCGCCGTCGCCGTCCCCGCCGATGGTCATGTCGGTGCGGACCTCGAGGCCCAGCTTCTGGGTGTAGAACTCCTTGGCCCGGTCCTGGTCGAGGACCCAGACGGTGACGATGGACATCCCCTTGATCATTGCTGCCTCCGGAGGTATCGGGGTGGGGCCGCGCGCGTCGTCGCGACGTCGCCACGGTAGGCAGCGGCGGATTCATTCCGCTTCTTGAGAATTGCGGTCCTCGGCGCCGGGGCCGGAGCCGGGTGCGCGGGCGTCGCGCCCGCCGTACCACAGCATCGCGTAACACCCCGGGATGACCGCCGCGGCCCGGCCGACGTGCAGGTCCCGGTAGGCGCTGGGGGTGAGCCCGGTCTGCTTCTTGAAGCTGGTGGAGAAGGTGCCGAGGCTGCTGAAGCCGACGAGCGAGCAGATCTCGGTGACCGAGAGGTTGGCCGAGCGCAGCAGCTCCTCGGCCCGCTCGATGCGGCGCCGGGTCAGATACTGGCCGGGCGTGGCTCCGTAGGCGCCCTTGAACGCGCGGATGAAGTGGAAGCGCGAATAGCCGGCGTGCGCGGCGACCGCGTCCAGGTCGAGCGGCTCGGCCCAGTCGCGGTCCATCACGTCCTTCGCGAGGCGCAGCCGGCGCAGATGCGCCAGCCGCGCCTCGTCCGGCGAGGTCACCATGGGGCCGATGCTGTCACGCCCCACTGACAGCGGCCCCCCGAGCCGAGCGGGGCCGTCGGTCAGACGGTGTCGGGCCGTCGGTCAGACGGTCTCGGCGATCGGCGCCGTCTCGGCCGCGGCCCCGTCGCCGTCGGTGGACTTGGCGGCGGCCCCGCGCAGCGGGACCTCCTTGACGAACCAGGCGGCGACGGCACCGACGATGCTGATCAGCGCGCCCCACAGGAACACCTGGTGGGCACCGCTGGCCACCGCGTGGGTGTACGCGTCCCGGATGGGCGGCGGCAGCAGCTTGAGGCTGGCCGGGTCGAGCTGGGCGCTTCCGGAGGTGATGGCCGCGGCCTTGCCCCCGCCCCGCTCGGTCATGGTGTCCCGCACCTGGTTGGTGAACAGGGCGCCGAGGATGGCCACGCCGAAGGAGCCGCCCAGGGTGCGGAAGAGGGTGGCGGAGGAGCTGCCGACGCCCATGTCCTTCATCTCGACGCTGTTCTGCGCCACCAGCATGGTCGTCTGCATCAGGCAGCCCATGCCCATGCCGAGCACCGCCATGTAGAGACCGGAGGTGAAGCGGGTGGTCTCGGTGTCCATCGTGGACAGCAGGAACATCCCGACGGTGATCAGCAGGCCGCCGACTATGGGGAAGATCTTGTACTTGCCGGTCGCGGTGGTGACCCGGCCCGCGACCAGCGAGACGACCAGCATGCCCAGCAGCATCGGGAGCAGCAGCAGCCCGGAGTTGGTGGCCGTGGCGCCCTGGACGGTCTGCTGGTACAGCGGCAGGAAGGTGGTCGAGCCGAACATCACGAAACCGGTGAGGAAGCCGATCGCGGTGACCAGCGTGAAGTTGAGGTTCCGGAAGATGTGCAGCGGCAGGACGGGCTCGGCGACCCGCGTCTCGACGTAGAGGAACGCGGCGAGCGAGAGGACACCGACCGCCCCGAGCCCGATGATCTGGCCCGACCCCCAGGCGTACTCGTTGCCACCCCAGGTGGTGATCAGCACGAGCGCGGTGATGCCCACGGTCAGCAGGGCCGCGCCGGTGTAGTCGATCCGCCCCTCCGAGCGCTTCTTCGGCAGGTGCAGCACCGCGGTGATCGCCGCGAGGGCGATGGCGCCGAGCGGCAGGTTGATGTAGAAGATCCAGCGCCAGCCGAGGTGGTCGGTGAGGGTGCCGCCGACCAGCGGGCCACCGATCATGGCCACGGCCATCACACCGGCCATGATGCCCTGGTAACGGCCGCGCTCCCGGGGCGGCACCAGATCGCCGATGATCGCCATGACGCCGACCATCAGACCGCCCGCGCCCAGGCCCTGGATGGCCCGGAAGCCGATCAGCTCACCCATGCTCTGCGCCATACCGGACAGCGCCGAGCCGCCGAGGAAGATCGCGATGGAGGTGAGGAAGATGCCCTTGCGGCCGTACATGTCGCCGAGCTTGCCCCAGATGGGGGTCGAGGCGGCGGTGGCCAGGGTGTAGGCGGTCACCACCCAGGAGAGGTGGTCGAGGCCACCGAGCTCGCCGACGATGGTCGGCATCGCGGTGCCCACGATCATGTTGTCGAGCATCGCGAGCAGCATCGCGATCATCAACGCGAATATCACCACACTGGTGCTGCGCTGCTTCGGCCCGGCCTTCGCCGGGGGCTGCTGGGCCTCCCGGGCGGCCTGAGCCAGTGCCGAAGCGGATGACGCTTCGTCGTCTGATTGTTTACGGACCATGTTCTCCGTCTCCCCCTGGATGATGAGAGCCCTGACGCCCACTTACTTGCCGCCCGGCTAGTTCAGTACAGTGGAGACGGTAAGGCGCCAACTAGCCGGGCGTCAAGTAAGTTACGTTCGGCCTGCCGACGGCAGCCACACCAGCATCAGGAGAGCACCATGGGCAGCACACCGCGGCGGGGCGACACCCGTCAGCGCATCCAGGACGTCGCCCTGGAACTCTTCGCCGAGCACGGCTACGAGAAGACGTCACTGCGCGAGATCGCCGAGCAGCTCGAGGTCACCAAGGCGGCCCTCTACTACCACTTCAAGACCAAGGAGGACATCGTCCTCAGCCTGTTCCAGGACCTGGGCCGGCCGCTGGACGACCTGATCGCGTGGGGCGAGCAGCAGCCGCGCACCCTGGAGACCAAGCAGGAGCTGCTGCGCCGCTACAGCGCGGCCCTGGACATCGGCGAGCCGCTGATGCGCTTCATGCAGGAGAACCAGGCGACGGTGCGCGAGCTGAGCATCGGCCAGATCTTCAAGAACCGGATGCTCGCGATGTCCGCCCTGGTCCGGGACCCCGAGGCACCCCTGGTCGACCAGGTCAGGAGCGTCACCGCGCTGTTCAGCATGCATGCGCGGATGTTCGCGCTGCAGACGGTCGAGGGCGACCCCGAGGACAAGCGCGAAGCTGTCCTGGAGGTCGCCCTCGATCTGCTGAAGCAGGCGCACGCGTCATCGACCCACGGATGACGCGTGGCGCGTCGGGGGTGAGCGTCAGACCTTGACGCCGTGGCGTCAGACCTTGACGCCGTGGTCGCGGAGGAACTTGAGCGGCTCGACGGCGGAGCCGTAGTTCGGCGTCGTACGGATCTCGAAGTGCAGGTGGGGGCCGGTCGAGTTGCCGGTGCTGCCGGACAGGCCGATCTGCTGACCGGTGCTCACGGACTGGCCGATCCGTACGTCGATCCGGGACAGGTGGGCGTACTGCGAGTAGGTCGCGTTGTCGTGCTTGATCACGATCGCGTTGCCGTACGCGGGGCCGTCACCGCCGCCGTTCGGGCCCGCCTTGACGACCACACCGCCGTGGGCCGCGTGCACCGGGGTGCCGGTCGGCACGACGAAGTCCTGACCACTGTGGTTGTGCGACCACAGGTTGCCCGCCAGGCCGAAGGCGGCGCCTATCGCGTACTTGTCGACCGGGGTCTCCCAGCCGTTCGCCTTCGCGGGGGCCTTCGGGGCGGGCGCCTGCGCGGCGGCCTGGCTGACGGACGGGGCGGAGGCGGCGGTGCCCGCCCCCACGGCGAACGCCGTGCCGGCGGCGCCGAGCGCGAGCGAGGCCCCCAGGCCCACGGCGACCACGGCGGCGCGTCCCCTGGACACGGACGTAAGCGAGAATCGGCGGTTTGTGGCGCGCGGGGCCATGGGAAGTACCTCCAGAAGCGTCTTCGGAACGCCCCTTGTTATCCCGTTCTCGTTCATAGGCCAAGGCGCTAAACTACTAAGTGCCTACGTAGTGAATTGGTGATGCGGAGGGATTTCCCGCACGGAATTCCCAGAACCTTCCACCCCACCCCTGACCTGCGCTATCCCCTATTTTCCGTAGTAGGCCCGGGACGGCCTGTGTGGGATGTCACCTTCGCCGGGACTTTCGGATGTCCGATTCGGGACCAAGGGCCTTATCCGGCTGTACGCTGTCCGCGGCCCGCTGCGGCCGGGGACACACAACGACCGGGGGGAATGGGGCGTGGATCCCGCAGCCATCGGCGCTCGGCTCGCGTCGAGCGTCGTCGCACCGCTCATCAAGAAGCTGTTCGTCAAGGAGGGGCCGGGCGCCGGGCTGGTGAACCAGCCGGTCCGCATTTCCTCCCTCATCTCGTTCCGGGGCGAGAAGCGCACCCTGACCGAGAAGGACCTGAACAAGCTCGCCGCCGAACTCGTCGCGCAGGCCACCCGGCACGCGGGCCCCGGCGAGCGGCCGTGCCCCGCCGACGAGGCCGAACTCGTCGCCGAGCAGCTGGCCACCACGCTGTACGCACTCGGCGACCTCGACATGAACGACGTCCAGGCGGTGCGGCTCGGCCACCGCGGCCTGGCCTCGCTCGTCGAGCAGAGCGGGCAGCTCAGCGAGCTGATCACCAAGATCGACATCCTGATCGAGCGCATTCCGCCGCAATCCGCGCAGGACGCGGGGTTCGAGCGCCGGTACGCGGAGTACATGATCGGCAAGCACTCCACGCTGACGATCGTCGGGATCGACCTCAGCCACGCGGAGGCCACATGGCCGCTGGACGCGGCGTACCTCAGTCTGGAGGCCGTCTCCTCCGGCGCGGAGCGCCCGCTGGGCGCGTTCGGTCTGCCCGGGGACGAGGCCCCCACCGCCCCGCAGCACCTGTCTCTTATTCACATCTAAAAAAAAAAATGAGATGTTAAATGACTGGGATAAACGATGTCCCGGTCGTATCGAGACGATGTTCAGCGCGATGAA
>NZ_JAEEAP010000286.1 GCF_016103465.1 Streptomyces sabulosicollis | reverse complement strand
GCCGATATCCGGGTGGGGGTGTTGGCGGAGGGACTCCGCCAACACCCCCACCCGGATATCGGCCTACCGCGCCCCGCGGAAGTCAGCAGCGGACCCGCGGCCGGTCCCAGTGCCGGTGGGCGGATATGGCTTCGGTGAAGGCTCGGGTGAATTCCTCGCTCGCCGTGCCCGTCGTGGTGTCCGTGACGACGCCGCGGTCGCTGCAGACGTGGCCGTGGCCGGAGGCGATGTGGAGGCCCTCGGGGTCCAGGGAGGAGAGGATGCCGACGCCCGAGCCGAGGGCCCCGATGGGTTTGCCGTGGCGGTAGGCGTCGCGGACGAAGCGCATGGCCGCGCTGTCCGAGGCCAGGCCGGGGGTGCCCGTGGGGCCGCCGGGGAGGAGGACGGCGTCGTAGAGGACGGAGGCGACCGTGGGGAGGGCGCGGTCCACCGCGTAGCCGTTGCCGTCGGCGCCGAGCACCTTGCCGTCGTGCGGGGCGATGGCCTCGACGATGGCTCCCTGGGCGGTGAGCGCCTCCTGGGCCTGGGTGAGCTGGCCGGTGTCCACGCCGTCCATGACGAGCACCGCGATCTGGCGGGTGCGGATCGAGCCGTCGCCCTGGAGGTTCTCCAGGCTCAGCGCGGGCGAAGCCTGCGGCTTGTGGTTGTTGGCGCCTGGCGCCGGCTGCGTCACCCCGATGCCATGGGCGACCTGCGAGGCCAGGTCGTAGTCGACATGGGCCAGCTGCTGGACGGTGCGCTCCCGCACGTGCACCGCGCCGACCTTGCCCAGCTCGAAGCGGAAGGCTTCCACGATATGGCGCTTCTCCCAGTCGCTCATGCTGTTCCAGAACAGCGCGGCCTGGCTATAGAAGTCCTTGAAGGACTCGCTCCGCTTGCGGATCTTGTGGCCGTCGACCCGCTCCGCGTAGTGGGAGAAGGCATAGCCGTCCGCCCCCGCGAGGGCCGGGCAGCCCCCGCCGAGGGAGTTGGGGGAGTAGTTGGTGCCGCGGTGGATCGCGCTCTGGTGGTACCCGTCCCGGTGGTTGGTCCGGGCCGGGGCGACCGGCTGGTTGACCGGCAGCTGCGAGAAGTTGGGCCCGCCCAGCCGGATCAGCTGGGTGTCCAGGTACGAGAAGTTCCGGGCCTGCAGCAGCGGGTCGTTGGTGAAGTCGATACCGGGGACGACGTTCGCGGTGTGGAAGGCCACCTGCTCGGTCTCCGCGAAGAAGTTCTCCGGGTTGCGGTCCAGGACCATGTGGCCGATCGGCCGCACCGGCACCTGCTCCTCCGGGATGATCTTCGTGGCGTCGAGCAGGTCGAAGTCGAAGTTGAACTCGTCCTCCTCCGGGATCAGCTGCACCCCCAGCTCGTACTCGGGGTACTGACCCGCCTCGATCGCCTCCCACAGATCGCGCCGGTTGAAGTCCGGGTCGCGGCCCTGGCACTCCTGCGCCTCGTCCCACACCAGCGAGTGGACGCCCAGCTTCGGCTTCCAGTGGAACTTCACGAAGGTGCCGCGGCCCTGGGCGTCCACGAAGCGGAAGGTGTGCACCCCGAAGCCCTGCATCATCCGGTAGCTGCGCGGAATCGCCCGGTCCGACATCAGCCACATCATCATGTGCATGGTCTCGGGCTGGAGCGAGACGAAGTCCCACAGGGTGTCATGGGCGGAGGCGCCGGTCGGGATGTCGTTCTGCGGCTCCGGCTTGAGCGCGTGCACGAAGTCGGGGAACTTGATCCCGTCCTGGATGAAGAAGACCGGCATGTTGTTGCCGACCAGGTCGTAGTTGCCCTCCGAGGTGTAGAACTTCGTCGCGAAGCCCCGCACGTCCCGCACCGTGTCCGCCGAGCCCCGGGGCCCCTGCACGGTGGAGAACCGCACGAAGACCGGGGTGCGCACGGACGGATCCTGGAGGAAGGCGGCGCGGGTGAACTCCGCGCAGGACTCGTACGGCTCGAAGTAGCCGTACGCGCCCGCGCCCCGCGCGTGCACCACCCGCTCCGGGATGCGCTCATGGTCGAAATGGGTCAGCTTCTCGCGGAAGTGGAAGTCCTCCATCAGCGTCGGGCCGCGCTCGCCCACGGTGAGGGAGTCATCGGTGTGGTCGATGGCCACGCCCTGGTCGGTGGTCAGCGGCCCCTCGGCGGGGTCGGGCGCGCGGTACTTCTCGCGCTGCCGCTCCTTGCGGTCCTCCGTCATCGTGCCGATCCCTTCGTCGTCTTCGCGAACTCCTCCAGGAACGCCTCGCAGAACGCCTTGAGATCATCCGGCTTACGGCTGGTGATCAAGGTGTTGGGACCGCCGGAGCAGACCTTGACCTGCTCGTCCACCCATGTCCCGCCGGCGTTGGTGATGTCGGTGCGCAGACTCGGCCAGGAGGTAAGGGTGCGGCCACGCACCACGTCCGCCTCCACGAGCGTCCAGGGGGCGTGGCAGATCGCGGCCACCGGTTTCCCCGCGTCGAAGAACCCCTTGGCGAAGGCGACGGCCGTCCCGTCCAGGCGCAGGAAGTCGGGGTTGGCCACCCCGCCGGGCAGCACCAGGGCGTCGTACTCCTCGACCGTGGCGTCCTTCACGACCTGGTCGACCTCGAAGGTGTCCGCCTTGTCGAGATGGTTGAACGCCTGGATGCGGCCGGGCTTGGTGGACACCAGACGGGGGGTGCCCCCGGCGTCCCGGACCGCCTGCCAGGGGTCGGTCAGCTCGATCTGTTCCACGCCCTCCGGGGCGACGAGAAAGGCGACCTTCATTGCTGCTCACGTCCTTCCGGGCCGGGTATCGCGTCCGTCCGGTGCGGCGGGTAGCCAGCGCGGACGGGGTCGAAACGGAAACATCAGATGCGTCAGGCGTCGTCCGAAGCCTTCTTCCGGTGCGGCAGGAACTCCTGCACCTTCGCCTTCAGGCCCTGGCGGACCATGCCCGCCCGGTCCGGGTCGCCCTTGATGATCGACTCGGCCGTGGCCTCCATCTGCTCCCGGGTGGCGTGCGGCGGGATCGGCGGGACGTCCGGGTCGGTGAGGAACTCCACGACCGCCGGGCCCTCCGCGCTCAGCGCCTCGCGCCACGCCCGCTCGACCTGCTCGGGCTTCTCCACCCGGATGCCGGTCATGCCGAGCGATTCGGCGAACCGCGCGTAGGAGACATCGGGGAGCGCCTGTGAGGCCAGGAACTGCGGCGCCCCGCCCATCGCCCGCATCTCCCAGGTCACCTGGTTGAGGTCCTGGTTGTTCCAGATGCCGATCACCAGCCGGGGGTCCTCCCACAAGTGGCGGTACTTGGCCACCGTGATCAGCTCCGCCAGGCCGTTCATCTGCATCGCGCCGTCCCCGACCAGCGCCACCGCCGGCCGGTCCGGACGGGCGAACTTGGCGCCGATCGCGTACGGCACCCCGCAGCCCATCGTGGCCAGCGTGCCCGACAGCGAGCCGCGCATCTGGCCGCGCATCCTCAGGTGGCGGGCGTACCAGTTGGCGACGGAGCCGGAGTCGCAGGTGACGATGGCGTCGGAGGGCAGCAGCGGGTCCAGGCAGTGGGCCACGTACTCGGGGTTGATGGGGTCGGCGGACACCTCCGCGCGGGAGGACATCACCTCGCGCCAGCGCCGTACGCCCGAGACGATCTCCTCCTGCCAGTCGCGCGCCTCCTTGCGCTCCAGCAGCGGCAGCAGCCGCAGCAGGGTCTCGCGCGCGTCGCCGACCAGATTGACCTCGTACGGATAGCGCATCCCGATCATGTGCGGATCGAGGTCGATCTGGACCCCGCGCGCCTTGCCGAACTCGGGCAGGAACTGGCTGTACGGAAAGCTGGAGCCGATGGTCAGCAGGGTGTCGCAGTCCCGCATCATCTCGTACGAGGGGCGGGTGCCCAGCAGCCCGGTGGACCCGGTGACATAGGGCAGTTCATCGCTGAGCACATCCAGGCCGAGCAGCGCCTTGGCGACCCCGGCGCCGAGGGTCTCGGCGGCCTGCTGGACCTCCTCGCGCGCCCCGGCCGCGCCCTGGCCGACCAGGATCGCCACCCGCTCGCCCGCGTTCAGCACCTCCGCGGCCCGCTCCACCGCGCTGTTGGAGGGCACCGCGGACCAGCCGCTGCGGTCCAGGCTGGAGGGCACCATCTTGAACTCGTGGGTGGGCGCGGAGTAGTCGAGGTCCTGCACATCCGCCGGGATGATCACGGCGGTGGGGGCGCGGCGGGCGTAGGCGGTGCGGATGGCCCGGTCCAGGACGTTGGGCAGTTGCTCGGGGACGGTGACCGTCTCCAGGAAGTCGGAAGCCACGTCCTTGAAGAGGCTGTGGAGATCCACCTCCTGCTGGTACGAGCCGCCCATCGCGCTGCGGTGGGTCTGGCCGACCAGGGCCACCACCGGGACATGGTCCAGCTTGGCGTCGTACAGCCCGTTCAGCAGGTGGATCGCGCCGGGGCCCGAGGTGGCCGCGCAGACGCCGAGGCGGCCGCTGAACTTGGCGTAGCCGACGGCCTGGAACGCGGCCATCTCCTCGTGCCGGGCCTGGACGAACCGGGGCTCGTTGTCGGCCCGCCCCCATGCGGCGAGCAGACCGTTGATTCCGTCCCCCGGGTAGCCGAACACATTCTCGACACCCCACTCCGATAGTCGGGCGAGGATGTAGTCGGCCACTTTCATGGTCATGGTGGGTCATCGCTCCTCTCGGTGATCGCTCTTAACCGGCCACCTGCGGCAGCACCTTGGTGCGGTAGAAGTCGAAGAAGCCGCGCTGGTCGGGGCCGATCTGGTTGACGTAGACGGTGTCGAATCCGGCCTCGGCGTACGCGTTCAGCGCGGCCACATGCGCCTCCGCGTCATCGCCGCAGACCACTTCCTCGGCCAGCCGCTCGGGGGTGACGAGCTGGGCGGCCTGCTCGAACTGGCCCGGGGTGGTCAGCGTCGACAGCACCTCGCCCGGCAGCGCCTCGGTCGGCCACAGCCGGTGGGCGGTGCGCAGCGCCTCGTCGGAGTCCGGGCCGTAGGCGACCTTCAGCCCGCCGCGGGCCGGTTTGCTGTTGCCCCCGGCGCCGCTGCCGCGCCGGAACCGCGCCACCAGCTCAGCGTCCGGGGTCATGGTGATGAAGCCGTCGCCGACCCGTCCGGCCAGCGCGGCGGCGGCCGAACCGAAGGCCGCGATGTCGATGGGCACCGGCTCCTCGGGCACGGTGTACAGCCGTGCGTTCTCCACCGTGTAGTGCTTGCCGTGGTGGGTGACGCGGCGCCCCTCGAACAGCTGGCGCATCACCATCACGGCCTCCTCCAGCATCTCCAGCCGGACCGGCGCGGGCGGCCAGCGGTCGCCCAGTACGTGCTCGTTCAGCGCCTCGCCGCTGCCCACGCCCAGCCGGAAGCGGCCCTCCAGCAGCACCGCGCTGGTCGCGGCGGCCTGGGCCACGATGGCGGGGTGGATACGGATGGTGGGGCAGGTCACCGCGGTCTGGACGGGCAGGCTGGTGGCCTGCGCGAGTGCGCCGATCACCGACCAGACGAAGGAGCTCTGGCCTTGGGCGGCGTTCCAGGGGTGGTAGTGGTCCGAGATCCACAACTGGCTGAAACCGGCCTGCTCCGCCATCCGGGCCTGCTCGACAAGGTCCGCGGGCCCGTGCTCTTCGGCGGCCAGGAAGTAGCCGTACTCGGTCATGGGGCCTCCTCGAGCGCGGATTCCGGCAGATGCGACGGGTAACCGGCGCCCGGGGAAGGAAACCTCGTTTCACATGGTGTGGCGCGGGCACCCGCCCCGGGCGCTTCGGACCGGAGGCATGCCGGGGAGCGACCCGGCTCCGACGGCGTGTCGCCGGGTCGTCCTGTCCGTCCCGTCCGCTCCCGTGGTGGGACCGGCGGCAGTTCTAGGGAGACACGGCGGATGACGTCCGCAGGAGCACACCCCCGAGCACGTTCCGGGCATCCGCACGACGACGCCCCCGACGACGACGCCCCCGATCACTGCGCCGCGTTCCACCGGACCGCCGCGCCGACGGAGGGGACGTCGTCCCGCCCGGGGACATCGTCCCGCCTGATCAGTGCTGCCCGCGCCCGCGCGGACGGGCAGACCGGTGCCCGTGCGGCCTGAGCCGGGACCGTACGCGGCTCACGCCCCGGGCGCCGGGGTGCGCCGGGCCGCGTGCGCCATGGCCAGGGCGATATGGCGGGAGATCCGGTCCGCCACGCCCGCCTCCGCCATCTCGAAGGCGCCGCGCCCGCCCGTACGGAAGAGCGTGAGCGCCCCCAGGACGGGGCCCGCGCCGGTGCGCAGGGGTATGCACAGCAGCGAGGTGACCTCCTCCCGCACCAGTACGGGAGCGCCCGTCGCGTCCCGGCCGAAGGCGTCGGCGTCGATCGTGCCCACCCGCAGCGCGGAGGCCCCGTCGTACAGCGCGTCCACCACCAGGGGACAGTCGGCCGGGTCCTGCTCGGCCAGGGACGCCGTACGGTCGCCCACCGCGTCCCGCGGGCCGAGCGCCACCACCCGGCGCGGGGCGCCGGGACCGGCCTCCGGGGCCAGGTCGGCGATCACCCAGTCCGCGAACCGGCCGTGCAGCACCTCCGCGGCCGCGGCCGGCGCCGCCTCCGGACCGCCCCCGGCGGGCGTCACCCTCAGCAGCGCCGCCGCCGTGTCGTCGACCAGGTCCAGCAGCTCGGCGTGGCGGGACACCTCGCCCAGGTCCGGCCGGGACTCCTGGGGCCACGCCCCGGCCGCCCCCTCGCCCGCCGACGGGCCGGCCACCCCGGGCTGGAACGCCGCCAGCACCGCCGGATGCGGCTCGCCCGGCGGCCGCAGCGCGGCCAGGGTCACCCGCACCTCACCGTGGACCGGCGGCTGCGAAAGCCACACCGTCAGACTGCGGTCGCCCTCGCCCCGCGCGACCGCGGCCACCTGTGAGCGCAGCGCCGCCTGCCCGTCGCGGCGCAGCGCGGCGGTGAGCGGGCGCCCGGTGGCATACCCGGCGCGGGTGTGGAACAGCTGGGTGGCGGTGAAGTTCATCCGCCGCACGACGGCATCGCGGTCCAGCAGCACCGTCGCGATCGGCAGCCGCTGGAACAGCGCCCGCAGCAGCTGCTGCTCCTGCGAGTCGCCCCGGCCCCCGCCGGGGCGGCGGGACGAGGCGGCCGTCAGCTCCTCGTACCGTGGCCACAGCACATCCACCGCATGCTGGAGTTCGAAAAGAGCGGCATCCAACAGGGACGGCCGCTCCTGCGAGGGCAGTGCCCGCGCCGTCCGCAACTCGTCCACACGTCTGCGGAAGTCTGAGAGCTCCGCACCAAACTCCTGTGCGCCTGGCATGGGCACACGGTAGCCTGCCCGGCCCCGGAGGGCCGCAGGGGCGATGTTTTCCACTCAATGACGTGGAGAGACGAAAAAATCGGGGTCCCGGAAGGACGGGGCCGGACAGCACACAGCACCGGAGCGAAAGGAGTGGACTCGGCGATGCCCGACCGTACGTACGCCCGCGCGACCTTCCAGGCCGACGCACCCTCCCTCGGGCGCGGTCTGGCCGAGCTGGCGGAGCAGGCAGCCGCGGGCACACCCGAAAGCTGCGGGGCCACCGCCACCGCCGTGGTCACCGAGGAGCGCTCCGGCGGCGTGGAAGCCGACCGCACCACGGCGGCCACCCACCCCGATCTGTCCGCGCTGGTGTCGGTCCAGCTGCGGGCGGGGGAGGGCCCGATTCTCGCGGCGCTGAACACCGGCCGCCCCGCGGGCGCCGACGACCTGCTCCACGACGACCGCTGGCCGCGCTACCGGGCCCGGGCGCTGGACGCGGGCATCCGGTCCTCCGCCGCCCTGCCCTTCGCCTGCGACGGGCTCACCGTGACCGTCTCGGTCTACGGGCTCCGCCCGGGGCCCCTGCGGAAGGCCGCCCAGGGCGCCACCGGGCCGCTCGGCGACCTGGCCACCGAGAGCATGGCCCGGGACCGGCTCTACCGCGCCGCCCTGGTCCAGGTCGACCAGCTGGACACGGCGCTGCGCAGCCGGCCGGTGGTGGACCAGGCGTGCGGAATCGTCATGTACGTCCTGGGCTGTGACGCGGACCAGGCGTTCGACCTGCTGCGCCGGCTCTCCCAGCGGACCAACCGCAAGCTGGGCGAGCTCGCCGAGAGGGTGGTGCGCACCCGCGGCCGCGGCCTGGAGCGGGACCTCATCGCGTTCGGCCGGTCAGCAGCTCCCGGACCCGATCGGCCAGCGTCCGGCCCGGACCTGGACCTTCCGGGCTGACCGGGGGCACGCCCCCGACCGCGGCCGTCGCCTCGCCGACCCGCAGGCCCAGCGCCATCCGCTCCTCGGGGGTGAGCCGCTCCCGCAGCTCGGGGAAGACCAGGTCCTCCTCGCCGCGGATGTGCATGGACACCACGTCCATCAGCTCCCGGACCAGCGGGTCGAACCGCCGGTCCCCGGGGTCCACGGCGTCCAGGTCGGACAGGATCCGCTCGGCCTCGGCCAGCTCCGCGATCTCCTCGTCGGCGATCCGGTCGCCGTTCGGCAGCGCCTTGCGGACCGTGGGGTACAGATGCGCCTCCTCGGTCACGGAGTGCCGCACCACCTCCACCGTCATCCGGTCGACCAGCTGCCGCCGCTGCTCCGGGGCGGTGGCGGCGCGGTACCCCTCGAAGAGGTCGCGCACCGCGCGGTGGTGCGCGGTGAGCAGGTCCACCACATCGTGTTGTTCCGGCATGGCTGTCATGGCGCCCGGGTCCCCCTGGCCCCTTCCGCGAAACGGCGCCGGAGATCTGCGAAGGTGGACATACGTGGGCGGTGACGCGCCGGACACGTGCGGAGGTGTGGACGGAATGCAGCGGCAGTGGACCGCCCCGGCACCGGCGGACCGGGACGACGGCGGAATGCCGGTCCTCCCGGAGCTGCTCGACAGCTTCGTCGCGGCGGCCGGCCACACCGCGCCGGAGCCGGTCGGCGGCCCGGCCGGGCTGCGCTCGGCCGCCTGCGGCTACTGGTCGCGGCGCGGGCTGTGGACCGACCCGGAACACGTCGTGGTCGCCCCCGGCGCCGAGCCGCTGCTGCTGGCGCTGCTCGCCTCCGCCCCCGGCGGCGATGTGCTGCTGCCCCGCCCCTGCGCCGCCTGGTACGCGCCGCTGGTGCGACTGGTGGACCGGCGCGCCCACCACGCGCCCGCCCCGGCCGAGTGCGGTGGGCTGCCCGATCCCTTCGCGCTGCTGGAGATCGTCTGCAGGATCCGGGCCGAGGGCGGGGCGCCCCGGGTCCTGCTGCTGTCGGCGGCCGACGACCCCACCGGCACCGTGGCCCCGCCCGAGCTGCTGCACGAGGTGTGCGAGGCGGCGGTGGCCGAGGGGCTGCTGATCGTCAGCGACGAGACCTGGCGGGACACCGTCCACCATCCGCAGGGCACGGTGCTGCTCAGCCCCGCCGAGATGTCCCCCGAGAACGTGATCGTGCTCTCCGATCTGGTGGGCGCCTTCACCCCGGCGGGCTGGCCCGCGGCGATCGCCCGGTTCCCCGCCACCGCGCGCGGGGCCGAGCTGCGCGGCCGGGTGCTGTCCCTGCTCACCGCCGTACGCTCCGGGCTGCCCGCGCCCATCGCGGCGGCCGCCGCGTACGCCCTCGGCGAGCCCGAGCCGGTCCGGGACCGGATGGCCGCCGCCGCGCGGGCGCACGGGGCCGTGGCCGTGGCCGCCTACCGCGCGCTGACCGCCGTCGGGGCGCTGGCCCGGCCGCCGCAGGCCGGCCGGCACCTCTATGCCGACCTCGACGAGCTGCGGGGGGTGCTCGCGGCCCGCGGCATCACCGACTCGGTGGAGCTGGAGCGCGAGCTGGCGCGGCGGCTCGGCCCGAGCGTGGCCGGGGGCCACCGCTTCGGCGACCCCCCGCACACCCTGCGGCTCCGGCTGGCGACGCTGCCGCTGCTCGGCGCGGCGGAGGAGCCGCGGCTACGGGCGCTCCGGGCGCCGGACCCGCTGGAACTGCCCCATGTGGCCACGGCGTTGGCCGCCTTCGAGGCGGCCTTCCGCGACCTGATCGAAAGCAGTGCGGTGACCTGAGCCGCCCCGGACCCGGGCAGCGAGGGGTCGGCCCAGATACGGAAGGGAGCCAGGCCATGACCGACCACGCCGAGCAGGCGGAACCGGCGGAGCCGGCGGAACCGGCCGGGTGGCGCCGCGCCCGTCCCGGCACCGCCGCCCGCCACCGGCTGGCCCCGGCCACCCCCGAGCCGGGTGCGCCTGGGCCGGGTGCGCCCGAACCGGGGGCCCCTGGGCCGGGTGCGCCTGGGCCTGGTGCGCCTGAGCCGGGCGCCCTGCGGCCGCCGGGTGAGATCCGCGGCTGGCCGCCGTCGTTCGCCGACCGGCTCACCTCCCCGCTGCCGGGGGTGCGGGCGCTCGCCCGGCTGGCCCGGGAGGGGCGGCTCAGACCGCCCGTGGAGACCCTCCGGGAGATCCCCGAGCTGCCCTTCGAGCCGGGGCCGCTGCCGCTCATCGGCCCCGGCCGGACCGCGCTCACCTGGGCCGGGCACGCCAGTTGGGTGGTGCGGATCGGCGGGCTCACCGTGCTCACCGACCCGGTCTGGGCCCGCAAGATCCTCGGTACCCCGGCCCGGGTCACTCCGGTGGGGGTCCGCTGGGAGGACCTGCCGGCGATCGACGCGGTCGTCATCAGCCACAACCACTACGACCACCTGGACGCGCCCACGGTCAAACGGCTGCCGAAGGGGACGCCGGTCTTCGTCCCGGCCGGGCTCGCCCGCTGGTTCCGGGCGCGCGGATTCACCCGGGTGACCGAGCTCGACTGGTGGGAGGCGGCCGAACTGCCCGGCGGGGACGGCCCGGTCCGCTTCGACTTCGTCCCGGCCCACCACTGGAGCAAGCGCACCCTCACCGACACCTGCCGGACGCTGTGGGGCGGATGGGTCATCACCGCGCCCGACGGCCAGCGGGTGTACTTCGCCGGGGACACCGGTTACGGCCACTGGTTCCGGCAGATCGGCCGCCGCTACCCGGGCATCGACGTGGCGCTGCTGCCCATCGGCGCCTACGAGCCGCGCTGGATGCTGGGCGGGGTGCACACCGATCCGGAGGAGGCCGTACAGGCGCATCTGGACCTGGGGGCGCGGGTGCTGGCGCCCATGCACTGGTCCACCTTCCTGCTCTCGGCCGAGCCGCCCCTGGAGCCGCTGCACCGGATCCGCGCGGCCTGGGAGGCCACCGGCCGCCCGCGCGAGGAGCTGTGGGACCTGCCGGTCGGGGCGTCCCGGGTACTCGAATGAGCCGCGCCGATCGCGGCGCCGCGGTACTGCGCGCCGGCGCGGGCCGCGCCGCCGTGGGGTCGGGTACGGGTGGTCAGGCCGCCAAATGGCGTAATCCTGGGCATAGATGACTAGTAGGACATAAGTGGCGAGTGGTGCGGAGCGCACCTAGCTTCCTTTTCATGCGCACACCTAAACTTCGCCACCTCGCCGGCCTCACGGCCGTCCTGGTCATCGAACTCGCCCAGCTCCCCGGAGCCCACGCCGCCGCGTTCGCCGCCGACGTCTCGGACCCGGGCGGTCACGGTGGGTACTCGAGCAGCCAGGAGTCCTCCGAGGACGGCTACGGCCAGGGCGGCAGCTCCTGGAAGGACAAGGACGACC
>NZ_JAEEAP010000285.1 GCF_016103465.1 Streptomyces sabulosicollis | reverse complement strand
CCCCCGGAGGGAGGTGCCGCCCGAGATGCTCGCCTCGATGCAGCGCGATCTGGGCCTGACGGCCGATGAGGCGCGGACGCGGATATCCAACGAGTACCGGGCCGGGGCCGCGGAACCGGGCCTGCGCAAAAGCCTGGGCAGCGCCTACGGCGGCGCGTGGGTGTCCGGCAACACCGCCGAACTCACGGTGGCCACCACCGACGAGGAGCAGAGCGGCACCATCACGGCCGGCGGCGCCAAGGCCGCCGTCGTCAAGCACAGCCTCAAGGCCCTCGTCGACGCCAAGCAGGCCCTGGACCGGGCCGCCTCCGAGCGCCCCCCGGCGACCGACGTCGCCTCCGCCTGGTACGTGGACGTCAAGACCAACGGCGTGGTGGTGCAGTCGGCCGAGCCCGACGAGGCGGCCGCCTTCGTCGCCGCGAGCGGCGCGGACCGCGAGGTGGTGCGGGTCGTGGAGTCGGCCGAGCGGCCGGCCCCGCTGTACGACCTGCGCGGCGGCGAGGCGTTCTACATCAACGACTCCGCCCGCTGCTCGATCGGCTTCTCGGTGACCCAGGGCGAGCAGAACGGATTCGTCACCGCCGGCCACTGCGGCAGCCAGGGCGACACCACCGCCGGCTTCAACCGGGTGGCCCAGGGCACCTTCCAGGGCTCCAGCTTCCCCGGCAACGACTACGCCTGGGTCGCCACCAACGCCGACTGGGCCCCGCAGCCGTGGGTGATCGGCCCCGAGGGCACCAACGTCACCGTCACCGGCTCCCAGGAAGCGCCGGTGGGCTCCTCCGTCTGCCGCTCCGGCTCGACGACCGGCTGGCACTGCGGCACCATCCAGCAGCACGACACCAGCGTGCAGTACCCCGAGGGCACGATCAGGGGCGTCACCCGCACCAGCGTCTGCGCCGAGCCGGGTGACTCCGGCGGCTCGTTCATCTCGGGCAGCGAGGCGCAGGGCGTCACCTCGGGCGGCTCCGGCAACTGCACCGTCGGCGGCACGACGTACTACCAGCCGGTGAACCCGATCCTGACGGCCTACGGGCTCACCCTCACCACCGGCTGACGCCGGGCGCCGAGGCCGCCGCGGCCGAGCGGACCGGCGGCGGCCTCCCGCGTGTCCGGAGCGCCTCGGCGTTCACCGGCACTTGACGTGTTCCGAGCACCTTGACCAATCCACACCCGTCCGGGCGACGAATGAGGTACGACACCTCCGTGTGCGCCGCATCGTTCCCGGAAGGACGGCCTGTGAGAGAACCCGTGTACATCGGCGGACCGGCCGCGCGCGGACCGGACCTCGAGGAGTTGCTCCAGATGGTGGCCCGGGGGGACCAGAACGCGTTCGGAGCCCTCTACGACGCCGTCAGCGGGCCGGTCCTGGGGCTGACGCGCAGTCTGCTGCGCGACCCGGCCCAGGCCGAGGAGGTCACACAGGAGGTCCTGGTCGAGGTGTGGCGGTCCGCGGCGCGGTTCGAACCGGGCCGGGGCAGCGCCATGTCCTGGATCATGACGGTGGCGCACCGGCGCGCCGTGGACCGGGTGCGCTCGGCGCAGGCCGCCTCCGACCGCGAGGAGCGCGCCGCGCTGCTGTCCCGCACCCCGGCGTTCGACGAGGTGACCGAGCAGGTGGAGGCCAGACTGGAGCGCGAGCAGGTGCGCCGGTGCATGCGGACGCTGACCGAACTGCAGCGCCAGTCGGTGACGCTCGCCTACTACCGGGGCCGCTCCTACCGTGAGGTGGCGGAGCTGCTGTCGCTGCCGCTCGGGACCGTGAAGACCAGACTCCGGGACGGGCTCATCCGGCTCCGGGACTGCATGGGGGTCGGCGCATGACCAGGGCGGATCTGCACACCTTGACCGGGGCGTACGCGGTGCACGCCCTCTCGGGGCGGGAGTTGGCCGAGTTCGAGCGGCACCTGGCGGTCTGTGACGCCTGCCGCCAGGAGGTGCGGGAGCTGCGGGAGACCGCCGCCAAGCTGGCGGTGGCCACGGCCCTGACCCCGCCCCCGACGATGAAGGACGATGTGCTGCGGCGGATCGCCACCGTCCGCCAGGAGCCGCCCCGGGTGGCGGCGCGGGAGGCCCGGGAATCCCACGCGGGCCCCCGGCGGCGCACCGGTCGGCGGGCGATGAACTTCGCGCTGGCGGCCTGTGTGGCCGCTGCCGCCGTGTGCGGCGGGGCCGCGGTGTGGCAGTACCGGCAGGCGTCCGACGCCCGTGACGCGGCCCGCCGCTCCGAGCAGCGGGTGGCCCGGGCGGAGGAGCTGACCCAGGTGCTGGCCGCGCCCGACGCGCGCAGCCGCAGCGGCCGGATGACGGACGGCTCGACCGGCACGGTGGTGGTCTCCCGCGGGCTGAACAAGGCGGTGTTCCTCGCCTCGGGGCTGCCCGAGCCGCCCGCCGGGCGGATCTACCAGCTGTGGTTCAGCGACGGCGGCACGATGCGCCCCGCCGGTCTGCTGGACTCCTCCGGCCGGAGCACGGCGGCGGTCATGAGCGGCGCGGTCGGGAAGGCGTCGGCCATGGGGGTGACGGTCGAGCCCGCCGGAGGGTCGAAGGCCCCGACGAGCGATCCGCTGATCCTGTTGACGTTCCCCTCGGCGTAAGCGGGCGACATCGACGGCCGGGGACGGCCGGGGACGGCCCCGGGTCCGCGCGGCCGGTCAGCGGCCGGTCAGCGTGGTCAGTCGGCGCGGGCGCCGTGCTGCGGGGCGATCTCCTCGATCCGGCCCGCGAGCTCGAAGTCGAGCGCGGTCACCTTGCCCCCGACGCTGTGGGTGTTCACGGTGACGCCCACCTTGTTGTAGCCGAGGGTGAGGTCGGAGTGGTGGTCGAGCTCCTCCTGGATCGTGGCGATCTCCGCCACCAGCCCGGCCGCCTGCGGATGGCCCTTGAAGACGTACGTCCGGACAAGCCGGTCGTCCGCGAACGACCAGCCGGGAAGCTGCTCCAGACGTCGCCGGATCTCCTGGTCGGTGAGCGGCTCGACCGCCATGACACATCCCTTCGTCGCGGGTGACCGGAGGCCCTGTGCGGGCGACCGGTGGTCCCTCCACCCTGCCATGGGCCCCGCCCGGCGTCGGCTACCTTCTGGGCATGACGACTGCCGCGCCGCCCCGGGTGGGCACACTGCTGCGCGAGTGGCGGGGACGCCGCCGGATGAGCCAGCTGGAGCTCGCGCTGCGCGCCGACTCCTCGGCCCGCCACATCAGCTTCATCGAGACCGGCCGGTCCCGGCCCAGCCGGGAGATGGTGCTCCGGCTCGCCGACCACCTCGACGTCCCCGTCCGCGAGCGCAACGCCCTGCTGATCGCCGCCGGTTACGCCCCGCACTATCCGGAGCGGTCGGTGGACGACCCGTCGATGAGCGCCCTGCGCGACTCCCTGGAGCGGCTGCTGACCGGCTACGAGCCGTATCCGGCGCTCGTGGTGGACGGAACCTATGGGGTGCTGGCGGCCAACCGGGGCATCGCGGCGCTCCTGGAGGGGGTGGCGGAGCATCTGCTGAAGCCCCCGCTGAACGCGATGCGCCTCACCCTCCACCCCGAGGGCCTCGCCCCGCGCATCCGCAACCTCCTCGAATGGCGTGGCCATCTGCTGGACCAGATGGACCGGCAGCTGGCGCTGATGCGCTCCTCGCCGCTGCGCGCGCTGTACGACGAGGTGGCCGCCTATCCGCTGCCCGAGACCGGTGGCCGGGAGACGGCGGCCGCCGGTGACGCCCCGCCCTTCGCGTTGCCGATGCTGATCGAGCACGGCGGGCGGGTGCTGTCGTTCATCTCGACGATCGCGACCTTCAACACCCCGATGGACGTCACGGTCTCCGAGCTGGCCATCGAGACCTTCCTCCCGGCCGACCCGGAGACCGCCGCCGCCCTGGGCCGGTTCGACCGGCCCTAGGGACGCGGCGTCAGCCGGTGGCGGGGAAGCGGGTCCGGGAAGCCGCGAGGAGACTACCGGCCCGCTGCGCGGTCCGTGGCCGAGACGGAACCGGATCCCGGACCGGAGGGCGCCGGCCCGGAACCCGATGCCCCCACCCTGCCGCCGCAGCGCGCTGGGGTCGATGACCGCCGAGGTAAGGGAGGCCGGGGGACACCGCCTGGTGTGGCTCAGGACCGCTGGGACTCCACGAGCGCGATGGCCTCCTCCTTGGTGGCCACGGCGGGCGGCGAGCCCTCCAGCGGCTTGCGGGCCGTCTCCTTCATCACGCCGGCGGCGATGATGCCGACGACGGCGGCGAGCATCGTGTAGTAGGCGGGCATCAGATCGTTCCCCGTGCTGCTGATCAGGCCCTCGGTCACCAGCGGCGTGGTACCGCCGAAGAGCGAGACGGAGATGTTGAAGGCGATGGAGAGCGAGCCGTAGCGCACGTTCGTCGGGAAGAGCGCGGGGAGCGAGGCGGACATCACGCTCACATACGGCAGCAGGCACAGCCCCAGGAGCAGCAGCCCGGCGAAGACCGGGACGATCCCGCCCTGCTTGATGAGCAGGAAGGAGGGCACGGCGAGCACCAGGAAGCCCACGGAGCCGGCCATCAGCACGGGCTTGCGGCCGATGCGGTCGGAGAACCGGCCGACGAAGGTGATGGCCGCCATCAGCACCAGCATCACGATGATGATCGAGACCAGGGCGCTGGTGCTGCTGTAGTGGAGGGTGTCCGACAGATAGGTCGGCATGTAGGACAGCAGCATGTAGTCGGTGATGTTGTACGCGGCGACCAGCGCGATGCACAGCGCCATCGCGCGCCACTGAGTGCGGAACACCTGCCAGAACGGCAGGCTTTCGCGCTCCGCCGCGTTGGTGGAGCCCTCCTCCTCCAGCTTCTGGAACGCGGGAGTGTCATCCAGCTTCAGCCGCAGATACAGGCCGACCAGCCCGATCGGCGCGGCGGCCAGGAACGGAATGCGCCAGCCCCAGGCATCCATCGAGGAGTCGGCGAGCGTCACGGTCAGGATGGTCACCAGTCCGGCCGCCGCGGTGTAGCCGATCAGCGTGCCGAACTCCAGAAAGCTGCCGTAGTAGCCACGGCGCTTGTCGGGTGCGTATTCGGCGATGAAGGTCGAGGCGCCGCCGTATTCCCCGCCGGTGGAGAAACCCTGGAGCATACGGAACAGGATGAGCAGCGCGGGCGACCAGAAGCCGATGGCGGCATAGCCGGGGATGAGCCCGATGGCGAGCGTGCTGGACGCCATCATGATCATGGTGAAGGACAGGACCTTCTTACGGCCGATCCGGTCGCCCAGCGGCCCGAAGAACAAACCCCCCAGCGGACGGACCAGAAAGGCCACCGCGAACGTGGCGAGGGAGGAGAGCACCTGGGCCGTGCCATTGCCGGACGGGAAGAACACTTTGCCGATGGTGACCGCGAGATAGCTGTAGATCCCGAAGTCGAACCATTCCATGGCGTTTCCCAGCGCGGCGGCCTTCACCGCTTTCCGGACGGTCCTCTCCTCGGTGACCGTGATGTCGCTCCGACGCAGTGGAGGGTTCTTGCGTCGCTGGACGGCACGCCAGAGCAGGCGGTGCCGGGAGGGCGCGGAGGCTTCGACATCGGTTTGGACAGGCACAAGCAACTCTTTTCAGTGGACAGGCTCGTTGCGCATACCCCGCGATCGTCGCGGCATGCCCGGCGTGTCGCAGACCACCCATGACGAGGGCCGCGGCGCTCCAGGAACGTTCGACTCCGGCCCGAGCCGGGGCAGGCATCTTCAGGGAAAACCCGGCGGGTTGCTTTACCGATTCTTGGCCTTCGCCAGACCTGTTCACGCAGTCGCGTAACCGTCACACAGCGCCGAAAGGCGCCGAACTCAAGGGGACATCATGCTCTACGGCAATGCCCTCCGAAAGGCCGTCAGTTCATCTCGCACCACTCCTCTCATCGGCATCTACGACATGTACTCGGCATCCATCGCCGCACAGCACTACAACGGCTTCTTCGTATCCGGATTCGGGTTCGCCGCATCGCATTACGGGCTTCCCGATATCGGCTTCATCGCCTGGCCCGACATGGTCGCCTTCGTGGAGCGGCTGCGGCTGGCCTTCCCCGAACACCATCTGCTCGTGGACATCGACGACGGCTATGTGGACCCCGAGGTCGCCTGCCATGTGGTGCAGCGGCTGGAGCGCACCGGCGCCTCCGGGGTGATCCTGGAGGACCAGCGGCGCCCGCGCCGCTGCGGCCACGCCGACGGCAAGCTGATCCTGCCGCTCGAGGAGTACCTCGAGAAGCTCCGGCTGGTGCTCAGCAGCAGGAAGGACCTGGTGGTGGTGGCGCGTACGGACGCCACCGAGGAGTCCGAGATCCTGCGGCGGGCGGCCGCGCTGGCCGAGACCGACGCGGATGTGGTCCTCGTCGACGGGGTGCGCAGCGTGGAGTGGATCCGCAAGGTCCGTAAGGTCATCGGCGACAAGCCCCTGCTGTTCAACCAGATCGCGGGCGGGAAGTCGCCGAGGCTGTCCCTGTCCGAGCTGTCCGAACTCGGGGTGGATGTCGCCATCTACAGCACTCCGTGCCTGTTCGCCGCCCATGGTGCGATCGACGGCGCGCTGAGCGACCTCAAAACGGCGGACGGGCGGCTCCCGGACACCCGGGAGGGCGGGGCCGTCGGGGTCAAGGGCGCCACGGAACTGCTGGAGAAGAACATCAGCAGGCACCACGGGGACCGTCAGCCCGTCAGGGTCGGATGACGAGGCCGCGCCCCATGCCCTCGACATTCCTCGGGCCCGGCCCCGGCCGACGCCGTAAGCCCCGCAAGTCCCGTAAGCCCCGCAAGGACCTCCTTCCGATCCGTCCGGCCACGGCGGGGCTCGTCCTCGCGGCCACCGCGAGCGTGCTGTGCGCGGGCCCCGCGGCCCCCGCCGAGGCGGCGCCGCCGCCCGCGGGCACCCCGCACGACGAGGACTGCGAAGGAGAAGCGGCCGCACCCGCCTCCGACCAGCACAACGGCCTCGTGGTCATCGACAACTCCGCCGCGGACTCCTGGCTGGAGGTCGACCGCACCCTCAACACCCTGCTGCTGAGCCGTGGCACGGCGGGCAGCGACCACGACGGGGGCGGCGGCGCCATCGACGTCCTGGCCGGTGACATCACCGGCGCGGATCCGGTGCTGCCGCAGATCGGCCACCCGCCGTGGCAGGCCGGAAGAGGTGATTGATGTGAGGTGGAGGTCCTGGCCGCTGTCGTGGCCGGGCCGGCTCGGGAGGGCGGTGGACCCCTATGTCGCCGCCCTCCTCGGGACGGTCGCGCTGGCGTCGCTGCTGCCCGCGAGCGGGGCGGCGGCCACGGCCGTGGGCACCGCCGCGGACATCGCGATCGGGCTGCTCTTCTTCCTCTACGGTTCGCGGCTGTCCACCCGCGAGGCGCTGAACGGGCTGCGGCAGTGGCGGCTGCACCTGGTGGTGGGCGCGAGCACCTTCGTGCTCTTCCCGCTGCTGGGGCTGGCCGCGGGCGGTCTCGCCCCGTTCCTCCTCACCGACCAGCTCTCCACCGGTCTGCTGTTCCTGTGTGTGGTGCCCTCGACCGTCCAGTCCTCGGTCGCCCTCACCTCCACGGCCCGGGGCAATGTCCCGGCCGCGATCTGCGCCGGGACGTACTCCAGCCTGCTCGGCATGCTCGCCACCCCGCTGCTCGCGGCGTGGCTGATCGGTTCGGACGTCCGCTTCTCGGCCGACGGGCTGCTGGCCATCGCCACCCAGCTGCTGCTCCCCTTCGTCGCCGGGCAGGCGCTGCGCCGCTGGACCGCGCCGTTCATCGGCCGCCACAAGAGGGTGCTCGCCCTGCTGGACCGTGGCTCGATCCTGCTCGTGGTCTATACGGCGTTCAGCCGGGGCCGGACGGAGGGCATCTGGGACCAGGTCACCCCGGCCCGGCTGCTCGCGCTGCTGGGGCTGGCCGCGGCCGTGCTGGGGCTGGCCCTCACCACGACGTCGGTCGCCGCGCGGCGGCTGGGCTTCCACCGGGAGGACCGCGTCACCATCGTCTTCTGCGGCTCCAACAAGTCCCTGGCCACGGGGTTGCCCATGGCCGCGGTGCTGTTCGGTGACGCGGCCGGGCCGGTGATCCTGCCGCTGATGCTCTTCCACCAGCTGCAGCTGATGGTGTGCGCGATCATCGCGGGCCGCTGGTCCCGGCGGGCGCCGGAGGCCGCCTCCGCGCGGGAGGAGCGCGTCCAGATCACCGAGACGAGGAGGTAGCACGGGAGAGGACGGCGGCTCAGGGGCAGCGGGCGATCACTACGATCGCCGCGTCGTCGTTGACGGCCCCAGCGGTGTGCCGGAGCAGATCGTCGTGGACGTAGTCCACCAGCGACTGCGGGCTGCCGCCCTTCCAGGCCGCGAGCCGTTCGGGGAGCGGATAGAACGCGCCGCTCCCGTCCCGGGCTTCGATGACGCCGTCGGTGTGCAGCACCAGAAGATCGCCGTACTCGAAACGGAACATCTCGACCTGGTAGTCCCGCTCCTTCGGCGCCTCCAGGCCCAGTGGCACCGCGGGCTCGCCCACGTCCAGCGTCGCGATCCCGCTTTTGTGGAGCAGCAGTGGTGGGGGGTGGCCGCAGTTCACCATCCCTGCCACCGGACCGTCGTCATAGACGTCCAGCACCATGGCGGTCACGAAGGACTCCAGGAAGTGCCGCTCGTCATCGGCGATGTGCTGCCAGTTCCAGCGTATGGCGCTGCCCATGTGGACGGCGATGCCCGGCAGCGTGAGATTGCGGTAGGCGGATCCTCGGAACGCCCCGATCAGCACGGCGGCGTCCCCGATAGCCGCCAGCCCTTTTCCCCGTACGTCCCCGATGACCACCCGGGTCGCCCCCTCGGTGCGGACGGCCGCGTACAGATCGCCGCCGATCTGCGCCTCCTCGTCGGCCGCGAGGTACAGCGAGGCGATCCTCAGCTCCCCGATCCGTTCGGGCAGCGGCCGCAGCAGCACCTCCTGTGCGGCCACGGCCACTGAGCGCACCTGGCTCAGCCGCCGCCGGTGCCGGTCGGTGACGTAGCGGAAGCTCGTCACCAGCCCCGAGATCACGACCAGCGCGGCGATCTGCGCCTGGTGGTTGGCGGTCATCAGACCGCCGTGGAAGACACCGATGAAGATCTGAGCCACCACGGCGAAAGCTCCGACGACGGCGGTTCCGCCCGCGCCCGCGAAGGACGCGGTGACCGCGGGGGCCGCGATCAGAAAGGGGCCCAGGTGGACGTTGGGCGGCGCGTGGACGTCGATCAGCGTGATCACCAGGATGATCACGAGCGGGACGCCGAACAGCGCCCGGCTCGACCGCGTTCCCCCACCGATGCGGGTGAGGTCGGGCGAGACGCGCATACCTCCTGCTTACACCCGATCGGGGCCCGGTGTGTTCATACGGTGCTGTCGGCCGTGACCGCGGGGCCCGCCGCCGTGACCGCCGGGGCCGCCCCCGGGTTCGCCGCCGAGACGTCGGCGGCCTCCTGGGCGTCCCCGCCCTCCGCCCGGCTCGCGCGCCGCGCCGCCATCCACACGTACACCAGCACTCCGGCGAACAGGAACAGCACACCCTGGTACACCGCCGCGTATCCGGCGCCCGCGACCAGCCAGAACGAGAAGCCGAAGCCCGCGAGCGCGAGCACCAGGTCCCGGACGAAGCGCCCCGTCCGCACCTCCCCGCGGCGCCCGGACAGCAGGAAGTACAGCTGCGCGCCCGCCGCCAGCAGATACGGGACCGTCGCCGAGACGGTGGTGATCAGTACGAGGATCTCGAAGAGCCCGCCCGACCCCGAGGTGTAGTTGACCACGGTGAGCACGGACGCCAGGATCACGCCGACGATGACGCCGAAGGTCGGCACCCCGCGCCGCTTGGTGGCGAACGCGGCCGGGAAGAGCCCGTCCCGCGCGGCCGCGTACGGGGCCTGCGCGCTCATCAACGTCCAGCCGTTGAGCGCGCCGACGATCGACACCACGGCGGCCAGCGCGATCAGCGTGCCGCCCCAGCCCCCGCCGAACATCGCGTCGACCGCGTCCGAGAAGGGGGCGGTGGAGTCCACCAGGTCCCGGTGGGCCACGGTGCCGAAGACCGACACGGTGCCGAGCAGATAGACCACGGCCGCGCCGACCGTGCCCAGTACGCTCGCCCGTCCCACATTGCGCTCCGGGTCCCGGACCTCGCCCGCGCTCATCGAGGCCGACTCCACGCCCACATAGCTGTAGAGCAGGATCGCGGCCGCCGCCGACAGGCCGCCGAGCGCGCTGCCGCCGCTCGCGTTGAACGAGCCGAGGTTGTGCGGGTCGAAGAAGAAGAGGCCGACGACCGCGACGAAGAGCAGCGGGATGAACTTCAGCACCGTGGAGACCAGCTGGACCGCGCCCACCCAGCGCGTCCCCGCGAGGTTGGCCAGCGCCGGGAGCCAGAGTGCCAGCAGCGCCACGGCCAGGTTCACGCCCTTCGACTCATGGCCGGGGACCAGGACGTGCACATAGCCGACCGCCGCCACCGCGAGCGCCGCGTTGCTGACCCAGGTCATCGTCCAGTACGACCACGCCGACAGGAACCCGGCGAAGTCGCCGAACGCCGCGCGGGCGTGTACGTACGGCCCACCCGTGCTCGGGTCGCGCTCCGCGAGCCGCCCGAAGACCAGCGCGAGCGCGATGGCACCCAGCGTCAGGACGCCGAAGGCGAGCAGGCTGAGGGTGCCGAACGGGGCGACGGATGCGGGCAGCAGGAAGATGCCGCCGCCGATGATGTTCCCCATGACGAGCGCGGTCGCCGTGGGCAGGCCGAAGCGGCGGGGGTGGGGCTGGTCGTGCATAGGAACATGGTCACAGAAGGTGTATGGTGCACCCAAATCACCGGGTTTTGTTCGGCACGGCCCGGCTGACCACGGTAAATGGTGCGGCGGGAGCGCCGTCCCACCGGGAATCCTGCACCGTGCGCGCCGCGTCGGACGCCTCCGTCGGCCGTGTGTCGGCGGGCACCTCGGCGTCTGCCGGGACCTCTGGGGCCGGGACCTCTGCCGCCGCGACCTCCACGGGGGCGGCCGCCGCATCCTCCTCCGGCACCTGCGGCCCGTCCGCCTCCGCCAACCAGCGCCGCAGCACCTGGTGCACCCGCTCCGCCCCGACCAGCTCCTCCCCCGCCGCCACCGGCGGGGTCAGCTCGGCCGGCCACAGCAGAAAGGGGTGCCCCTGCTCCCCGCCGAGCCCGCCGTGCGAGCCGATCTGCTCCTCGAAGGCGTGCACCGTGCCGCGCGCCGGGTCGTAGCAGGAGTTGACCATGATGTCGGGGGTGTTCCGGAAGTGCGCGGTGCGCCGTACGGCGCTCTCGGCGCCGGGCCCGAAGACCGTGAGCGGGCTCGCCCCGAGCACCTCCCCGGTGTCCAGCCGGTGCTCGGCCCCGTCCGCGCCCAGCACCACCGCCCCGTGCGCCTCGGAGCGTACGAGCACGAAGCCCACTCCGGGGTGGTCGGCGAGTGTGCGCAGCAGCGCGGGATGGCGGGCGTCGATCTGCTCGCGGCTCATCCGGCCCGGTACGTCGGGGAAGGAGACCAGGCCGAGGTTCCCGGAGGCGAGCACGATGGGATCGGATACGGCGACGTCGTCAGCGCTGACGGCATCGCCGGCTGCCTCCCGCCCCCCGCACCGCCCGTCCCCGTC
>NZ_JAEEAP010000284.1 GCF_016103465.1 Streptomyces sabulosicollis | reverse complement strand
GGCGATACCGGCGAGGTAGACGGGGGCGTTGGTGTGGATGAAGGGGAGAGTGACGAATTCGGTGAAGCCGCCCGTCTCCTGCTGGATCTCGGCCAGCAGCCGCAGATGGGCCAGCCAGTGGCGGGGCTGGTCCACATGGCCGTACATCATCGTGGACGAGGACCGGATGCCCAGCTCGTGCGCCGTCTTGACGACCTCGACCCAGGTGGCCGTCGGCAGCTTCCCCTTGGTGAGGACCCAGCGCACCTCGTCGTCCAGGATCTCGGCCGCCGTGCCGGGGATGGTGTCCAGGCCCGCCTCGCGCGCCGCCGTCAGCCATTCGCGGATGGACATCCCGGTGCGGGTCGCGCCGTTGACGACCTCCATCGGGGAGAAGGCGTGGACATGCATGCCGGGCACGCGCTCCTTGACGGCGCGTGCGATGTCGAAGTACGCGGTGCCGGGCAGATCGGGGTGGATGCCGCCCTGCATGCACACCTCCACCGCACCCACGTTCCACGCCTGCTGGGCGCGGTCGGCGACCTGGTTCAGGGAGAGGGTGTAGGCGTCGGCGTCGGTGCGGCGCTGGGCGAAGGCGCAGAAGCGGCAGCCGGTGTAGCAGACATTGGTGAAGTTGATGTTCCGGGTGACGATATAGGTGACGTCGTCGCCGACGGCCGCCCGGCGCAGATCGTCGGCGATGCGGCACAGGGCGTCCAGCGCCGGGCCGTCGGCGTGGAGCAGGGCCAGCGCCTCGGGGTCGGTCAGCCGGGTCGGGTCGTCGGCGGCCCGGGCCAGCGCGGCCTTGACGTCGGCGTCGATGCGGGACGGGACCATCCCGGGGGCCGCGGCCTCGCGCAGCGCCTCCCAGTCGCCGTAGACCTCGTCGAAGTCCTTACGGCGGTCACCGGTGCGCCCCTCGGTGTCGATGGAACGGTGCAGATCGGTGCGGCCGGAGGCGCTGAACGCCTCGTCAGGCTCCTGCCAGGGCAGCCCGGTGGGGATGGCCTCCTCGCGGGCCAGGCCGGTCTCGGGGTCGGCGAGGGCGGTGACATGCGGCAGCAGCCGGGGGTCCAGCCAGGGCTCGCCGCGCCGGACGTACTCGGGGTAGACCGCGAGCCGTTCGCGCAGCCGGAAGCCGGCCGCCGCGGAGCGCTCGGCCAGCTCGTCCACCTGGGGCCAGGGGCGCTCGGGGTTGACGTGGTCCGGGGTGAGCGGGGAGACGCCGCCCCAGTCGTCGATACCGGCGCCGATGAGCTGCTCGTACTCCGCGTCCACCAGGTTGGGCGGCGCCTGGATGCAGGCGGACGGGCCCAGGATGTGGCGGGCGACGGCGACGGTGGCCACCAGGTCGTCCAGCTCGGCGTCCGGCATCCCCCGCATGGCGGTGTCCGGCTTGGCGCGGAAGTTCTGCACGATGACTTCCTGGATGCCGTGGTAGGCGCGCGAGACGCGGCGCAGCGCGAACAGCGACTCCGCCCGCTCCTCATGGGTCTCGCCGATCCCGATCAGCAGCCCGCTGGTGAACGGGACGGAGCTGCGCCCGGCGTCCTCCAGCACCCGCAGCCGCACCGCCGGCTCCTTGTCGGGCGAGCCGTAGTGGGGGCCGCCGGGCTCGCTCCACAGCCGCTCGGCTGTGGTCTCCAGCATCATGCCCATCGAGGGGGCGACCGGCTTGAGCCGCTGGAAGTCGGTCCAGGTCAGCGCGCCGGGGTTGAGGTGGGGCAGCAGACCCGTCTCCTCCAGGATGCGGATCGCCATGGCCCGTACGTACGCGATGGTGTCGTCGTACCCCTCGGCCTCCAGCCACGCGCGCGCCTCGGGCCAGCGGTCCTCGGGGCGGTCGCCGAGCGTGATCAGCGCTTCCTTGCAGCCCATTTCGGCGCCCCGGCGGGCGATGGCCAGGACCTCGTCGGGCGCCATGAACATCCCGTGCCCCTCGCGGCGCAACTTGCCGGGGACGGTCGCGAAGGTGCAGTAGTGACACTTGTCCCGGCACAGCCGGGTGAGCGGGATGAAGACACTGCGCGAGTAGGTGATGACCCCGGGGCGGCCGGCCGCCTCCAGGCCCGCGTCGCGGACCCGGGCGGCGGAGGCCATCAGCTCCCTCAGGTCGTCGCCGCGCGCCTGGAGCAGCACCGCCGCCTCGGCGGTGTCCAGCGCCACCCCGCCGCGGGCGCGCCCCAGCGCACGGCGCATCGCGTTGGCTGTGGGGGCGGCGGAGCCAGTCGGGGCACCCGGTTCGTTTCCCTGCGCGCTCGTGGTCATCCTCCGAGCATACGAGCGGTGTGGGACACCGCCAGACGGCCCGGGCCTGCGGTTTTGTGGGTCTGATCACTGCGGCCGCGGACCGTGGGCGGGAATACGGCGCCGTGGCACGTGCGGGCTACACGCACCACGCGCCGACGGCGGTCGCCCGGACGGGACTTGGCGGGGGCACCGATCGCCGGGCGAGGGCGGCGGGGCCGGGGCGGTGCCGTCCGTTCCCTCTCCGCCATGGAGTTATCCACAGGGCTTTCCGCGCGTGTCACCCACGCGTACAACGGTGTCACGCGGGTGTCGGACGGCACTCTCGACTCTGGGGGGTCCCTCATGCAGCGACGCGATGTACTCAGGCTCTCCGCGCTTGCTGGCGCGGCCGGTGTGCTGACACTCGATCCCATGACCTTCACCCAGGCCGACGCGGCGGGCACGGCCGACGGCCGGGAGCAGACCAAGACCCTCAGCGGCCATCTGCCCACCGGCGCGCCCGATTTCGTCTACGTACCGGTCCAGGTGCCGCGCGGGGTGCGCGAGATCGCCGTGTCGTATTCCTATGACAAGCCGACCGTCCCGGCCGGCACGCAGGGCAATGCCTGCGACATCGGCATCTTCGACGAGCGCGGCACGGAGCTGGGCGGCCGCGGCTTCCGCGGCTGGTCCGGCGGGGCCCGTACGGAGTTCGCCATCAGCGCCGAGGAGGCCACGCCCGGCTATCTGGCGGGGCCGGTCCGGGCGGGCACCTGGCATGTCGTGCTGGGGCCGTACACGGTCGCCCCGCAGGGCCTGGACTACGAGGTCACCGTCACGCTGCGGTACGGCGCGCCCGGCACCACCCCGAAGCCCGGTTATCCGCCGCAGCGGGCGAAGGGGCGGGGCCGCGCCTGGTACCGGGGCGACTCGCATCTGCACACCGTGCACTCCGACGGCAAGCGCACCCCGGCCGAGCTGGTCGCCGCCGCCCGTGCCGCGGGGCTGGACTTCATCACCACCACCGAGCACAACACCACGTCGGCGCATCGCGCGTTCGAGGGCCTGTGGGGCGATGACCTGCTGATCCTCACCGGTGAGGAGATCACCACGCGCAACGGCCATGTGGTCGCCCTCGGCACCGACCCCGGCGTCTTCATCGACTGGCGCTACCGCGCCCGGGACAACCGCTTCGGCCAGTTCGCCCGCAAGGTCCGGCAGGCCGGCGGTCTGGTGATCCCGGCCCATCCACACGGCACCTGTGTCGGCTGCAACTGGAAGTTCGGCTTCAACGAGGCCGACGCGGTCGAGGTGTGGAACGCGGACTTCACCCCGGACGACGAGGTCACGATCTCCGAGTGGGACAACACGCTGGTCGCCGCCTCCCGCGGCGACGGCCGCTGGCTGCCCGCCGTCGGCCACAGCGACGCCCACCGCGAACCCCAGGTCGTGGGGCTGCCCCAGACGGTAGTGCTCGCCGACGACCTCTCCCGCACCGCCATCCAGGAGGGCATCCGGGCCGGCCGCAGCTGGATCGCGGAGTCCTCGAAGATCGACCTCACCTTCGAGGCGGTCGGCGGCCGCGGCGAGCACGCCGGTATCGGCGAGCGCCTGAAGGTCGGCGGCGCCGAGGAGGTCACGGTCCGGCTGAAGGTCTCCGGCGTGGGCCCCGGCTGCTCGGTGCGGTTCATCACCGACCAGGGCCAGCTCTACGGAACGCCGGTCCCCGACTCCGGCGAGCTCACCGCCGAATGGCGTACGACGGCGTCCTACGCGGCGTATGTCCGCGCCGAGGTCCGCCACGCCCCGGCGGACGGCGGGGCATCGGGTGTGCCGGGCCCGATGGCGGCGATGACGAACCCGATCTGGCTGGGTGAGCACTGACGGTCCCTCGGGCCGTCGGCGCGGTCCGGGGCGCCGGGCACAGGTCCGCGACGGCGTCGGCCGGTGAGGTGTCACCGGCCGACGGGCCGATCCCGCGGTCCAGAGCGGGTCCAGAGGCGGATTCGGAGGCGGATTTCGGAGGCCGATTCAGAGGCGGCAGCTGATCTCCATGCCGTCCTCGATGGGGAAGCTGACGTTCTGGTAGCCGTTCGACGGGTCGCGTACGTAGTCGAGGTACGGCCGCATGGGTCCCTCGAACTGGTCGATGTCGTCGGCCACGACGAGGGCGCCGGGCCGCAGGCTCGGTTCGAGCATCCGCAGCACGGGCAGGCACAGGTCCTTCCAGCCGTCGAGCAGGACCAGCTCCAGGGGGCCTTCGAGGTCGGCGAGGGTCTCCCGGGCGTCCCCCTCCAGCACGGTGATCAGGTCGTCAAGACCGGTCTCGGTGAAGGTGCGGCGGGCCGCGGCGATCTTCTCCTTGCTCATTTCCGTGGTGATGACGCGCCCGGTGCCGTTGTCCCGCACGGCGGCGGCCAGATGGAGCGTGGAGATCCCGTAGGACATCCCGAACTCGACCACCGTGGCCGGTCGGATCGCGCGCACCAGGTTGTAGAGCAGTTTCCCGCCCTCGGCGGAGATCGGCATGTAGATCCCGGCCGCGGCGTCGGCGAGTTCCTGCGGGGCCATCGTTTCCAGCGCGCCGGGCGGCAACTGGGTCTGAGCGGTCTCGTCCCGCTCGGCCAGCTCGAACATGCGGCTGATGGCGGTCTCGACCCGGGGGTCGGCAAGGGTGTGAGTGCGTGTCATGGGCGCTAGAGTAGACGCAACGTCTCGTCTCGTCTAGCGGATGAGGGGCTGCCCCGGTCGAGGAACGGGGGCCATATGTCCGGTCGGCCGACGGGAGCCGATGGCCGCGCCGCGTCCCGTCAGCCGGTGCGGCGCGCCGCGCGGACGCGGCGGCCGCCGTCGACGACCAGGTCCGTGCCGGTGATCAGGACGCCTCGTCCAGGGCGGCCCGGCCGGTGAAACCGCCACGCCCGCCGCCCAGTCCGGTGGGTCCGGCGAGTCCGCAGGGGCCGTGGGACCCCGGGGCCCGGTGGGGCCGCCCGGCTCGCCACGCCCGCGCCCGCCGCCCAGTCCGGTGGGTCCGGTGGGTCCGGTGAGTCCGGTGAGTCCGGCAGGGGCCGTGGGACGCCGGGGCCCGGTGGGGCCGCCCGGCTCGCCACGCCCGCCGCCGAGCCCAGTGGGACCGGTAGGGGCCGTAGGACCACCAGAGCTGGTGGGGCCCGTGGGGCCGCCAGGCCCCGTACGACCGGCCGCGGCATTCACCGCCGCCTCAGCCCCTCGTGCTCACCGTCTCGGTGTCGCGGCCCGACCGGAGCACCTTCCCCGGCACCGCGCCGGTGATCTCGTCGTCCCGGATGGTCTCGGTGCCGCCGACCCGGACGCTCACGATCCCCGTCGCCCGTGAGTCCAGCCGGGGGCTGTCGCCGGGCAGGTCGTGGACCAGCCGCGCCTGGCCCGCGTCGATCCGCTCGGGGTCGAAGAGGACCAGGTCGGCGTGGTAGCCCTCGGCGATCCGGCCGCGCTCGCGCAACCCGAGCAGCCGCGCCGGATCGTCCGTCAGCATCCGCACCGCCCGCTCCAGGCCGACCAGCTTCCGTCCGCGCAGACAGTCGCCGATGAAGCGGGTGGTGTACGGGGCGCCGCACATCCGGTCCAGATGGGCCCCGGCGTCGGAGCCGCCGAGCATGACGTCCTCGTGCTCCCAGGTCTGCCGTCGCAGGCGCCAGCTGGCCGGGTCGTTGTCGGTCGGCATCGGCCACAGCACCGTACGCATCTCATCGGCCGCGCAGATCTCCACCAGGCAGTGGAAGGCTTCCTGTCCGCGCTCCGCGGCGATGTCGCGGACGACCCGCCCGGTCAGCCCGGCGTTGGCCGCGCTGTAGGTGTCGCCGATGACGTACCGCCCGAAGTTGGTGAGCCGCCGGAAGACCCCGGCCTCGGGGCTGTTGGCGCGGCGCAGCATCTCCTCCCGTACGGCCGGGTCGCGGAGGGCCGCGATCCGCTCCGGGATCGGCAGCCCCAGGACGTCGCCCCAGCCCGGGATGAGGTTGAGCGCGCAGAAGGTGCCGAGCGACATGTTCATGGGGGTCAGGATCGGCATGGTGAGCGCGACGATCCTGCCGCCCGCCTTACGGGCGCGTTCGCTGGCCTGGAGCTGACGCGGCACCCGCTCGGGTACGGCCGCGTCGATGGTCAGGACGTTCCAGTTGAGCGGGCGGCCGGCGGCCGCGCTCATGTCCACGAGCAGCTCGATCTCCTCGTCGGCGAACTGGTCGAGACAGCCCGCCACGATCGCCTCGATCTGCGTCCCCTCGTGGTCGCCGACGGCGCGGGAGAGCGCGAGGAGTTCCGCGGGCCCGGCGTGGCGGGAGGCGACCGGCTGCCCGTCCCCGTCCGAGTGGGTGGAGGACTGGGTGGTGGACAGCCCCCACGCCCCCGCCTCCATCGCCTCGTGGAAGAGCCGCAGCATCTCCTCCATCTGGGCGGGCGTGGGCTGTCCGCCGATCGCGTCCTCGCCCATCACATAGCGGCGCAGTGCGCAGTGCCCCACCATGAAGCCCGCGTTGACGGCGATCCGGCCCTCCAGCGCGTCCAGGTACTCGCCGAAGCCGTGCCAGTTCCAGGGCGCACCCCGCTCCAGCGCCACCAGCGACATGCCCTCGACCCGGCTCATCATCCGCCGGGTGTAGTCGGCGTCGCCGGGCCGGTCGGGGTTGAGCGGGGCGAGGGTGAACCCGCAGTTGCCGCCGGCCACGGTGGTCACGCCGTGGTTCATGGACGGGGTGGCGTACGGATCCCAGAACAACTGGGCGTCGTAGTGGGTGTGCGGGTCGACGAACCCGGGCGCGAGGACGAGCCCGGTGGCGTCCTCGGTGGACCGCGCCGGTTCGGTGACGGCCCCGGGCTCGGCGATGGTCACGATCCGGCCGTCCCGGATGCCGACGTCGGCGACGTACGAGGGCGCGCCGGTGCCGTCCGCCACGGTGGCGCCCTTGATCAGGTGGTCGAGCACGGGTACAGGTCCCTTCTCGCGTCTGCGGCTACGGCTGCGGCGGCTGCGGCTACGGCTGGGGCTGCGGCGGCTGCGGCTGCGGCTGCGGCTGCTGGGTGACGGCTGCCGGGTGGCGGCTGGTGCGGCTACTGGGTCCCGGCCTGGCGGAAGCGGGTCGTGCGGTGCACCGGATCGGTGTCGATCTTCGGGATGACGTGCTCGCCGATGAGCTTGATCGTGTTCATCGTGTCCTCGTAGCCGATCCCGATCGGCAGCCCGAACGACAGCTGGTCGGCCCCGGCCTGCTCCCACCGCTTGCACTGGCGGAAGACCTCGTCGGGGTCGCCGCAGATCATCAGCTCCTCGGCGATGAGGAGTTCGATGATCTCCTCGGTGTACTCCGGCAGCAGTTCGGGCCACTGCGGGATGCCCTCCGGGCGGGGGAAGGTGTCGTGGTAGCGGAAGAGCAGTGACTGGAGGTAGTTGAGCCCGCCGCCGAGGGCGATCTCGACGGCCTTGGCGTGGGTCTCGGCGCAGATCGCCGTCGAGGTGACCATCACGTTGTCGTTGACGAAGCCGCCGACCGGTTCGGCCTCCTTGATCGCGTTCTTGTAGGAGTCCAGGACCCACTCCATGTCGGAGACCTTCTGGATGGAGAAGCCGAGCACGCCAAGGCCCTTCTTGCCCGCCATCGCGTACGAGGGCGGCGATCCGGCCGCGTACCACATCGCCGGGTGGGCGGCCCCGTACGGCTTGGGCAGCACCTTGCGCGGCGGCAGTGACCAGTGCTTGCCGGTGAAGCCCTGGTACTCGTCCTGCAGCCACATCCTGGGGAACTCGGCGATCGTCTCCTCCCAGATCTCCTTGGTGGCGTTCATGTCGGTCACGCCCGGCAGGAAGCCGAGGATCTCGTGGCTGCCCGCGCCCCGGCCGGAGCCGAACTCGAACCGGCCGCCGGAGAGGTGGTCCAGCATCGCGACCTTCTCGGCCACCTTCACGGGGTGGTTGACCTGCGGCAGCGGGTTGAAGATGCCGGAGCCGAGGTGGATGCGCTCGGTGGCGTGGGTGAGGTAGCCGAGGAAGACGTCGTTCGCGGAGAGGTGGGAGTACTCGTCCAGGAAGTGGTGCTCGGAGGCCCATGCGTACTTGAAGCCGGACCGGTCGGCCTGGATGACGTACTCGGTCTCCTCGACGAGCGCGTGGTGCTCGGCCTGGGGATCGGTTCGGCGTCGGCTTTCGGGGACGTAGCCCTGCACGAAGAGTCCGAATTCCATGGAGGTTCACCGCCTCAGACGAACGTCGATCTGACGGATCGTCAGATTTTGATTGACTCTGGCACCGCGGGCACGGACCGTCAAGGGCCGGGGCCGGAGGCCGGACCACGGACCCAGCGGCTGGGTTCAGAAGACCGAGACGCCGGTCAGCCAGCCGCCGTCGACGACGAACGGCTGGCCGGTGACGTACGACGAGTCCTCCGAGGACAGGAAGAGCGCCAGCCGCGCCACCTCCTCCGGGCGGCCGATCCGGCCCAGCGGCACCAGCTTGCGGTAGAGCTCGTCGACCGCCGCCGTCGCCTCGGCGGTGTCGGCGGCCGGGTCGAGCCGGGCCGGGTTGGTCATCGGGGTGTCGACGGCGCCCGGGCACATCGCGTTGACCCGGATGCCCTTGTCCGCGAGCTCCATCGCGGCCACCCGCGTCATCCCCACCACCGCCGCCTTCGTCGCGGCGTACGCGGTGAGGAGGGGCATACCGGACAGGGCGACGTACGAGGCGGTGTTCACGATCGTCCCGCCGCCCGCCGCCGCCAGCTCCGGCGCCACCGTCCGCATCCCCAGGAAGGTGCCGACCTGGTTGACCTGGACCACCTCCAGGTACTCCGCCAGCGGGGTGCCGACCAGCTCGTTGAAGCGGAGGATCCCGGCGTTGTTGACCAGGCCGTCCACCGAGCCGAAGGCGTCCTTGGCGGCCGCGACGGCGGCGGTCCAGTCGTCCTCCCGGCCCACGTCCAGGTGGACGAAGCGGGCATCCTCCCCCAGTTCCTTGGCCAGCGCCTCGCCCGGCTCGTCCAGTACGTCGCCGAGCACCACGCGCGCGCCCTCGGCCGTGAACAGCCGGGCCTCCTGCTCACCCTGTCCGCGCGCCGCCCCGGTGATGATGACGACCCGCCCGTCCAGCTTGCCCATTCCGCTCTCCCTAGTCATCGCCAGTCATCGCCAGTCATCGCCCGTCATCGAGGTGCGGAGCGACATCGGCGGCGAACGCCGCCATCTGGTCGGTCAGTTCGGTGTGGTCCCGGCAGCGGAACCGCACCTGGATCTGGTCCACCCCCATCGCGCCGTAGGCGCGCAGGCTCTCGGCCAGCCGCTCCGGCGCGCCGGTCAGGGCCCGGTGCCCCACGTCCCAGCCGGGCTCGCCCACATACAGTGGCTCGGTGATCGCGCCGATCTCGGCGGGCTCCTCGATCCCGGCTTCCTTCCGCAGCTCGCGCAGCCGGGCGAGCTGGCCCGGCAGCCGGTCCCGCGGATCGCCCTGCGGCAGCCAGCCGTCGCCCCGGACCGCCGCCCGGCGCACCGCCGCGGGTGAGGAGCCGCCGATCCACAGCGGGGGACGCGGCGTCTGGACGGGACGCGGGGCCTGTCCGAGGCCGCTGAACGCGAACCGCTCCCCGCGGAAGCCGGGGAACTCCTCCGGCCCCAGCGCCGCCTTCAGCGCGTCGACCGTCTCGTCCAGCAGCGCCCCGCGCCGGGCGAAGTCCACGCCGAGCGCCTCGAACTCCTCCCGGACGTGCCCGGCCCCGACCCCGAGGATCAGCCGGCCGCCGGAGAGGTGGTCGAGCGTGGCGTACTGCTTGGCGGTCAGCAGCGGATGCCGCAGCGCGGCGACCGCCACATGGCTGAGCAGCCGCACCCGCTCGGTGGCCGCGGCGAGCCAGCCGAGGGTGGCCACCGGGTCGTACCAGACGGTACCCATGGCCGCGGCCAGCCGCCGTGGGATCGCGACGTGGTCGCAGACGGCGAGATACGCGAAGCCGAGCCGGTCGGCGGCGCGGGCGATCTCGAGCAGCTCGGCCGGGCCCGCCCCGGCCTCCCATGGCTCGGCGTAGAGGGTGGACTGCGACTGGACGGGCAGCTGCATGCCGTAGCTCAACCGGCCCCGGGGCAGGACGCGCATGCCGGGCCTCCTTCGACGCGCACGCGGTCCTCCTTGTCGGTGGACCGTCATCGTCGTATCCGACGTCGGACATGGTCGTATCTGACGGTCCATCAGACAAGGGGTGTGGCGGCCTCGTCGCGCCGCGCAACGCCCTGCTAGCGTACGAACGTTCGGGCCTCGGGGCCCACGCCCGCCTCCCCGCCCAGGGGCCATCACGGAGGCACAGCAAGGGGGCGCAGAAGGGAACACGGCAAGGGGCGCACAGAGGGGCACACGATGATCGAAACGGTCTTCCGCTGCGAGGACCTGCCCAGAGCGGATCGGTTCGACTTCTGGCGCGAGCAGATGGTACGGCTCATGGCGCCGATGGAGATGACCAGCGACCACACCCGGGACTTCCGGGGCGAGGTGCGCATCCTCGAGTTCGGCGCCGCCTCCGTGTGGCCCACGAAGTTCCGTGAGATGAGCTTCCGGCGGACGCCCAAGCTGATCCGGCAGTCCGACCCCGAGCTGTACCACTTCTCGTTCATCCGGGAGGGAAACCTCCAGGTCTCACAGTCCCGCCAGGAGGCCGCGCACAGCGCGGAGGGCCTCTACGTCGTCGACACCTCACGGCCCTTCGACTGTCTGGCCTTCGGCGGCCCTCCCGGAGGCGTGGGCCTGGAGATCCCCAAGGCCCTGATCCCGGTCCCCCACGACCGGATCGACCGGCTGCTCGCCCGGCCCATCCCGGCGCACGAAGGGGTGGGCGCCCTGCTGACGGGGTTCCTCACCCGGCTCGCGACGGACCGCTCCTTACGCCCCTCCGACGGGCCGCGCCTGGGGACCGTGCTGATCGACCTGGCGGCGGCGCTGCTGGCCCAGGCGGTCGAGGCCGACGACGCGCTGCCGCCCGAGACCCACCGGCACGCCCTGGCCCTGCGGGTGCAGAGCTTCATCCTGCGGAACCTCTCCGACCCCGGGCTGTCACCGGCCACCATCGCCGCCGCGCACCACATCTCCGTCGGCTATCTGCACCGCCTCTTCCGGGCCCGCGACACGACGGTCTCCGGGTGGATCCGGCAACAGCGGCTGGACCGCGTCCGGCGCGATCTCACCGACCCCGGCCTGCTCACGGTGCGCATCCACGAACTCGCCGCCCGCTGGGGCTTCGCCCACCCCGCCGTCTTCAGCCGCGCCTTCCGCACCGCGTACGGGATGCCGCCCAGCGACTACCGCCATCTGGCGCTTGTGTCCCGCGCGCCGGGCGCTACCCCGCGACGCCCGGTGCGCACGGACACTCGGCCCTCCGCGCCGCCCACGGCCCCGGTCACGTCGTAGGGGGTGGGTGACGGCG
>NZ_JAEEAP010000283.1 GCF_016103465.1 Streptomyces sabulosicollis | reverse complement strand
CGCCACACCCAGCTCCGCCACCCCGACCTCCGGGTGGCCTTCGACGAAGCCCAGCAGCCGCCGCGCCTGGGCCCGCAACCCAGCATCGCCACGCCCCGACACCACCAACGGCACCACACCCCCCGCAGCCTCCGGCATCGCCACCGGCGCCGCCTCAACCGCCGCTTCCGGGGCCTGCTCCAGGATCACGTGGGCGTTGGTCCCGCTCACCCCGAACCCGGACACCCCGGCCCGGCGCGGACGCCCCACCTCAGGCCACTCCCGCTGCTCGGTCAACAGCTCCACCGCCCCCGCCGACCAATCCACCTGCCGCGAAGGCTCATCCACATGCAGCGTCCTCGGCAACACCCCATGCCGCAGCGCCATCACCATCTTGATGACCCCGGCCACGCCCGCCGCGCCCTGGGTATGGCCGATGTTGGACTTGAGCGAGCCCAGCCACAGCGGACGGTCCTCCGGCCGCCCCTGCCCGTACGTGGCCAGTAGGGCCTGCGCCTCGATCGGGTCGCCCAGTGCCGTACCCGTCCCATGGGCCTCCACCGCGTCCACCTCGGACGCGGTGAGGCGCGCATGGGCCAGCGCCTGGCGGATGACACGCTGCTGCGAGGGGCCGTTCGGCGCCGTCAGCCCGTTCGACGCACCGTCCTGGTTCACCGCACTGCCCCGCACCACCGCCAACACCCGATGGCCGTTCCGCTCCGCGTCCGACAGCCGCTCCAGCAGCAGCACTCCCGCGCCCTCGGAGAAGCCGGTGCCGTCCGCCGCCGCGGCGAACGCCTTGCAGCGGGCGTCGGCGGCGAGGCCGCGCTGGCGTGAGAAGCCGATGAACGCCCGGGGTGTGCCCAGGACGGTGACGCCACCGGCCAGCGCCATCGAGCAGTCTCCCGCCCGGAGCGCCCGCGCCGCCAGGTGGAGGGCCACGAGGGATGCGGAGCACGCGGTGTCGACCGTCACGGCGGGGCCTTCGAACCCGAAGGTGTAGGAGATCCGGCCGGAGAGCACGCTTCCGGCGTCGGAGGTCATCAGATAGCTCTCCAGGGCCTCGGGCAGCTCGGGCAGTCCGGCCCCGTAGTCACTGCCCGCGAAGCCGGAGAAGACCCCGACGTCCTTGCCGCGCCACGCGGTCGGGTCGATCCCCGCCCGTTCGAATGCCTCCCAGGAGAGCTCGAGCATGATGCGCTGCTGGGGATCCATCGTGACCGCCTCGCGCGGGGAGATTCCGAAGAAGCCCGGGTCGAACTCCCCGGCGTCGTGGAGGAATCCGCCCTGGCGGACATAGCTGGTGCCCCGGTGGTCGGGGTCCGGATGGAACAGGTTCGCCAGGTCCCAGCCGCGGTTCTCCGGGAAGCCGGTGATTCCGTCCCGCCCGTGCACCACCAGCTCCCACAGTTGCTCCGGGGAGGACACCCCGCCCGGAAGTCGGCAGGCCATCGCGACGATGGCGATCGGCTCCGTCTTCTCGGCCTCCAGCTCGCGGATCCGCTTCTGGGAACGGCGGGCGTCCGCCAGCACGCGCTTGAGGTATTCGCGCAGCTTCCCGTCATCTGCCATGGGTGTTCACTCCCGAAGGAAACGGTGGCGTCCGCTGGAGGGTCGGCGGCGTGTGGCGTGTCATCGCACGGGGTCGGGCGGTCACGAGGCGCCGAACTCCCGGTCGATGAGCTCGAACATGGCCTCGTCGGTCGCGGTGTCCACGTCGAACTCCTCGTCCTGGTCGGCGGTTGTGGTGTCCGCCGTGGCCTCCCACTGCTCGACCAGCAGGTGGAGGCGGGCCAGCACCGTGGCGTGCGTCGTGGCGTCGGGGGTCACCTCGGCCAGGGTCGTGGCCATGGTGTCGAGCTCGGCCATCAGCACCTCGGAGGTGTCGACCTCCTGGCCCAGCTCCGCCAGGAGGTAGCGGGCGAGGGACGCGGGGGCGGGGTGGTCGAAGATGAGCGTGGCGGGCAGCCGTACCCCGGCCCGCCGGGAGAGACGGTTGCGCAGTTCCACGGCGGTGAGCGAGTCGAAGCCGATCTCCTTGAAGGGCTGGTGGGGTTCGATCAGGTCGGCCGAGGCGTGGCCGAGGACGGCGGCGGCCTCCTGCTGGACCAGGTCGAGCAGGATCTTCTCCTGCTGGCCCGCGGTCGCCCTGGCCAGCCTGGTCAGGAGGTCGTCCGTGTCCGCCGCCGCGTTGTCGACGGCCCGGCGCGGGGTGCGGACGAGGGCGCGCAGCAGCGCGGGCAGCGAGCCGGAGGCGGCCAGGGCGCGCAGGGCGGCGAAGTCCATGTGGGCGGGGACCAGTACGGTGTCGGGGCCGCGCAACGCGGTGTCGAACAGTTCCATGCCCTCGGGTACGGAGAGGCCGAGCATGCCGCCCTGGGCCATGCGCCGCTGGTCGGAGTCGTCCAGGTGTGCGCTCATGTCGGTGACCTGCCCCCACAGGCCCCAGGCGAGGGAGGTGGCGGGCAGCCCCCGGGCGTGGCGGTAGCGGGCGAGCGCGTCGAGGAAGGCGTTGGCGGCGGAGTAGTTGCCCTGGCCCGGGGAGTCGAAGGTGCCGGCCCCGGAGGAGAACAGGACGAACGCGGCGAGGTCGAGGTCGCGGGTCAGCTCGTGCAGGTTGAGCACCGCGTCCACCTTGGGGCGGAACACCGTGTCCAGGCGGTCCGGGGTCAGGGTGGTGATCACGCCGTCGTCCAGCAGGCCGGCGGTGTGCACCACGGCGGTCAGTGGGGCGTCCTGGGGGATCGTGCCGAGCAACGCGGCGACCGCCTCGCGGTCGGCGAGGTCGCAGGCCACCGTGCGCACGGTGGCGCCCAGCGCGCTGAGCTCCTCCTCCAGCTCGGGCATGCCCGTGGCGGCCCTGCCGCGCCGTCCGGCCAGGACCACGTGGCGCATTCCGTGCTCGGTGACCATCCGCCGGGCCACCAGGCGGCCCAGCGAGCCGGTGCCGCCGGTGACCAGGAGGGTGCCGGTGGCACCGGGGGTGCGGGGCAGGGTGAACACGTTCTTGCCGATGTGCCGTCCCTGGCTCATGTAGCGGAAGGCGGCCGGGGCGTGTCGTACGTCCCAGGTGTTCAGCGGCAGCGGGTGCAGCGCTCCCCGTTCGAACAGCTCGACCAGTTCGCGGAGCATCTCCCCGATGCGTTCGTTGCCCGCCTCGTAGAGGGAGAACGCCTGGTAGGAGACGCCGGGATGGGTGGTCGCGACCTCCTCGGGGCTCCGCAGGTCGGTCTTGCCCATCTCCAGGAACCGGCCTCCCCTGGGCAGTAGCCGCAGCGATGCGTCCACGAACTCCCCGGCCAGGCTGTCCAGCACCACATCGACACCCCGGCCCTGGGTGGCGTCCAGGAAGCGCGGGGCGAAGTCCACGGTGCGCGAGTTGCCGAGCCGGTCCTCGGTGATTCCGGTGGCGCGTACGGCGTCGCCTTTGGCGGGGGCGGCGGTGGCGAACACCTCTGCGCCCCAGTGCCGGGCGAGTTGTACGGCGGCCATGCCGACCCCGCCGGCGGCGGCGTGGATCAGTACGGACTCACCGGGTCGCAGACCGGCGAGGTCGCGCAGCCCGTAGTAGGCGGTGAGGAAGGCCATCGGCACCGTGGCGGCCTGCTGGAAGGACCAGCCGTGCGGGATCCTGACCACGGTGCGGTGGTCGGCCACGGCCAGCGGGCCGACGGCGTCGGGGAACAGCCCCATCACCCGGTCGCCGACGGCGAGCCCGTCCACTCCGGGGCCGATCTCGGTGACCACTCCGGAGCCCTCGTTGCCGATGGTGGCGTCGACCCGGTTCATGTCGAGTGCGACCAGGACGTCCAGGAAGTTCAGCCCGGCCGCCCGGACCTCGATCCGTACCTGACCGGCCGCCAGTGGCTCCAGCGCGGCGGGCGCGGGGCGCAGCGCCAGACCTTCGAGGGTGCCGTCGGTGCCGGGCTCCAGCCGCCAGGTCGCCGCGCCCGTGGGCAGGGCCAGTGCGCCGGTGGTGTCCGCGCGGGTGAGGCGGCGGGCGTAGCGGATGCCGTCGCGCAGGGCGAGTTGCGGCTCTCCGACGGTGAACACGCCGGGCAGCAGGGCCAGCGACGCCTGGGCCCGGTCGGTGTCCACCAGTGTGATCCGTCCGGGGTTCTCGGCCTGGGCGGACCGCAGCAGACCGCATACGGCGGCGCCGGTGGGGTCGGTGAGCTCCCGGTCGTGGTGCACGGCCACCGCGCCGTGGGTGAGCACGAGCAGCCGGGTGTCCTCGAGTTCGGGTGCGGCCAGCCAGGTCCGCAGCAGTTCCAGCACCCGGCCGGTCACCTTCCGTACGCCGCTCGCGCTCGGCTCCCGGCCGTCGCCCGCCAGGTCCAGGAGCAGCGCGTCGGGCACGCCCAGGTCGGCGGTCTCGGCCAGTTCGCGGATGTCCTCGGCGGTGGCCACCGGTACGGGGTGGGGGGTGTTCGGTGTGGGGTCGGCCGCCGGTGCCGGAAGCTCGTCCCAGCCGACGCGGAACATCCGCTCCCGGGCGGGGTTGGTGCCGGTGTCCAGCAGTTCGGTGGCCACCGGCCGGGACACCACCGATCCGACGGTGGCGACGGCCGCCCCGCCGGTGTCCGCCAGTGCGAGCGCCACTTCCTCGCGGCCGTTCGGTGTGATGCGGACGCGCAGCGTGGACGCCCCGGCGGCGTGCAGGGCGACGTCGCGGTAGGCGAAGGGCAGCGCCAGCGTGGCCTGGGCGCCGCCGAGGTCACGGAAGGCGATCGCGTGCATGGCGGAGTCGAGCAGCACCGGGTGCAGGCCGAAGCCGTCCGCCGAGAGGCCCTGGTCCTCGGCCAGTGCGACCTCGGCGAACACCTCCTCGCCCCGGGTCCACACCGCGCGCAGTCCCCGGAACGCCGGTCCGTAGCCGTAACCGGCGGCGGCCATGTCCTCGTACGCCTCCGAGACCCGCTCGGTGTCCACCGCGACCGCCCCGGCCGGTGGCCACTGGGTGAGGCCGGTGTCGGTTGGGGTGGTGACGGCGGCGGGGGCCAGGACACCGGTGGCGTGCCGTGTCCAGGCCGCCCCCGGTCCGCTTCCCTCCGCGCGGGAGCGCACGGACAGCGGGCGCCGCCCGGAGTCGCCCGCCTCGCCGACGAACACCTGCAGGCGCGCGCCGTCGCCCTCGGTCAGGGTGAGCGGTGCCTCGATGACGAGCTCTTCGACGACACCGCAGCCGGCCTCGTCACCGGCGCGCACCGCCAGCTCCACGAACGCCGCTCCGGGCAGCAGCACCGTGCCCGCCGCCGCGTGGTCGGCCAGCCAGGGGTGGGTGCGCAGCGACAGCCGGGAGGTGAACAGCACCCCGCCGGACTCGGGGAATTCGGTGACCGCGCCCAGCAGGGGGTGCTGGGCCGGTTCGAGGCCGAGCCCGGCCGCGTCGCCGAAGGTGTCGGTCGGCTCCAGCCAGTAGTGGCGCCGTTGGAAGGCGTACGTGGGCAGATCGATCCGGCGTGGGTCCGAACCGGCGAACACCGTTGCCCAGTCCACCGGCAGTCCTCCCACATGGCCCTCGGCGAGGGAGGCCAGGAACCGGCGCGCACCGCCCTCGTCGCGCCGCAGGGAGCCCACGGCCAACGCGTCGGCCCCGGCGTCCTCGAACATCTGCTGCAGGGCCGTCACCAGTACGGGATGGGCGCTGGACTCGACGAAGAAGCCGAATCCGTCGGCGAGGAGTTCGCGGACGGCGCCCTCGAAGTTCACCGGGTGGCGGGCGTTGCGGAACCAGTACTCGGCGTCCAGCTCGCCGGTGTCGAGCGCACCACCGGTGACCGTCGAGTAGAACGGGATGTGTCCGCGGCGCGGGGTGATGTCGGCGAACATCGCCAGGATGCGGTCCCGCAACGGGTCGACCTGGGCGCAGTGCGAGGCCACCGTCGAGCCCACCACCTGCGCCCGGAGACCGTCGGCCTTGCACTCGGCCACGAACTCCTCCAGCGCGGCCACCTCGCCCGCGACGGTCACCGCCGACGGGCCGTTGCGTCCGGCGATCACCAGCCGCTCGTCCCAGGCCACCAGCCGCTTCTCCACGGCGTCGGGCGACAGCGCCACGGAGGCCACCGCGCCCTTGCCCACCAGTTCCTCGGCGAACAGGGCGCTGCGCAGGACGACGATCCTGGCCGCGTCCTCCAGTGACAGCGCCCCGGCCACATACGCCGCCGCGATCTCCCCTTGGCTGTGGCCGACCACCGCCGCCGGTTCGACCCCGGCCGCCGCCCACACCGCCGCCAGGGACACGTGCACCGCGAACAGCGCGGGTTGCAGGATCTCGATGCGGTCCAGGGAGGGGGCTCCGTCGGCCCCCTGGATCACCTCGGTGACGGACCAGTCCAGGAGGCGGCCCAACGCGTCGTCGCATTCGGCGAACCGGGCGGCGAACGCCGGTGAGGAGGCGAGCAGTTGGGCCGCCATACCCTGCCACTGCGAGCCCTGGCCGGGGAAGACGAAGGCGATGTGGCCGGTGGCCGGGCCGGTGCCCCGGATCACCTCGGGTGCGGGGGTGTTCTGGGCCAGTGCGGTCAGGCCGCGCAGCGCCCCGTCCCGGTCGGTGGCCAGCACCACGCCGCGTTGCTCCAGGGCGGCGCGGCCGGACGCCAGCGACCAGCCGAGGTCCGGCAGGGCCACGTCGGGGCGTTCGTCCAGGTACGACAGCAGGCGCTGGGCCTGCGCGCGCAGCCCCGGCTCGCCCCGCCCGGACACCAGGAGCGGCACCGGGGCATCGTGGAGCACTGGGGCGCCGTCCAGTACCGGTGGCGACGGGGCTGGATCGGTGGCGGCGGCGCCGGTTTCGCCGGTCGGGCCGGAAACGGCACTCGCGCCGGTCGCGGGGCCGGGTTCGGCGGGCCGGGGGGCCGGAGCCTCCTCGATGATCACATGGGCGTTGGTGCCGCTGATGCCGAAACCCGATACGGCGGCCCGGCGCGGCCGTCCCGTCTCCGGCCACGGCTGTTCGCTGGTCAGCAGTTCCACGGCACCGGCCGACCAGTCCACCTGGGGCGTGGGCGCGTCCACATGCAAGGTCTTGGGCAGTACGCCGTGCCGCAGCGCCATCACCATCTTGATCACACCCGCCGCACCGGCGGCGGCCTGGGTGTGCCCGATGTTGGACTTCACCGAGCCCAGCCACAGCGGGCGGTCGCGGTCCCGGCCGTACGTGGCGAGCAGGGCCTGCGCCTCGATGGGGTCGCCCAGCGCCGTGCCCGTGCCGTGTGCCTCCACCACGTCCACATCGGCGGCCGACAGCCGCGCGCTGCTCAGCGCCCGTCGTATGACGCGCCGCTGTGAGGGCCCGTTCGGCGCGGTGAGGCCGTTGGACGCGCCGTCCTGGTTCACCGCCGAGCCGCGCACCACCGCCAGCACCGGGTGCCCCGCGTCGACGGCGTCGGACAGGCGCTCCAGCAGAAGCACACCGGCGCCCTCGGAGAACCCGGTGCCGTCGGCCGAGGCGGCGAATGCCTTGCACCGGCCGTCGGGGGCCAGACCGCGCTGGCGGGAGAAGCCCACGAAGGCGTCGGAGGCCGCCATCACGGTGACGCCACCGGCCAGCGCCATCGAGCACTCCCCCGCCCGCAGCGCCTGCACCGCCAGGTGCAACGCCACCAGCGACGAGGAACACGCCGTGTCGATCGTCACGGCGGGGCCTTCGAGACCGAGGGCGTAGGAGACCCGTCCGGACAGCACACTTCCCGCGCCACCGGTGAGGATGAAGCCCTCCAGCCCTTCGGGGACCTCGGCGAGACCGGTGCCGTAGTCGTGGAACGCGATACCGGAGTAGACGCCGACGTCCTTGCCCCGCCTGCTGGTCGGGTCGATCCCGGCGCGCTCGAACACCTCCCAGGACAGCTCCAGCATGATCCGCTGCTGGGGGTCCATCGCCACGGCCTCCCGGGGCGAGATGCCGAAGAAGCCCGCGTCGAACTCACCGGCGTCGTGCAGGAAACCCCCTTCCGTGGCATAGCTGGTGCCGGGGTGGTCCGGATCGGGGTGGAAGAGGTTGTCCAGGTCCCAGCCGCGGTTCACCGGAAAGCCGGAGATGCCGTCACCGCCGGTGGACACCAGCTCCCACAGGTCTTCGGGTGTGCTCACCCCGCCCGGCAGCCGACAGGCCATCCCGACGATGGCGATGGGGGCGGAGGTGGCCGCGACCGCCTTGTCGTACTCGTGCTTCAGCCGGGCGTTGTCCTTCAGCGAGGCGCGTAGGGCTTCGACGATCTGTTCGCTCTGGCTGCTGCTCATGGCTGCCTCCCACCGCGTCGAGTGCGATCACAACTGGGTTCCGTCGAACGCCCGTTGGACCAGTCCGGCGATATCCATTCCATCGATCAGGTCGAGCTCTTCATCAGCGGACGGCCGGCTCCCGTCCCGTGCCGCCACCTCGGTCCTGGCCAGCGACCGCAGCGCGTCGAGCACTCCGGCCTCGCGGAACCGGCTGAACGGCACGGCGGCCAGCACGCGGCGGACCTCCTCCTCATCGGCCTCGGTGGCCTCATCCTCACCCTGGTCGCCCAGGAGCTCGGTGCGCAGGTACTCCACCAGCGCGGCGGGCGTGGGGTAGTCGAAGACGAGGGTGGCCGGCAGCCGGGTGCCCAGAGCCGCGCCGAGGGTGTTGCGCAGGTTCACCGCCGCGAGGGAGTCGAACCCCATCTCCTGGAAAGCGCGTTGCGGTTTGACGGCCTCGACGCCGCTGTGGCCCAGGGCGATCGCCGCGTTCTCGCGCACCACCTTCATCAGGGCGCGTTCCCGCTCGGCGTCGGAGCCCGTGGCCAGTTCGCGCAGGAACTCCGAGGCGGATGCGTCGGTGGCGTCGTCCGTACGAAGGCTGTCGACGATCTCCTGAACGCCCGGCAGGTCACCGATCAGCGGGCTGGGCCGCAGCGAGGTGAAGGCCGGGACGAACGCCGACCAGTCGATGTCCGCCACGGCCACGCGCGTGTCGTCGTGGCGGACGGCGTGCGTCAGGGCCGCCATGGCCGCCTCGGGCGCCATGGGCAGCACACCGCGGCGGCGCAGCTGCTCCTGGGCCGTGGCATCGGCGGCCACACCGAAGCCGTCGATCACACCCCAGGCCACCGAAGTGGCCGCCAGGCCCCTGGCGCGGCGCCGCTCGATCAGGGCGTCGAGCTGTGCGTTGGCCGCCCCGATCAGCCCCTGGCCGCCACCGCCCCAGACGCTGGCGACGGACGAGAAGACCATGAACAGGTCCAGCTCCCGATCGGCCAGGAGCGTGTCGAGATGCAGCAGACCGTCGACCTTGGCCGCCAGCGTCTCCGCCAGTTCATCGGCGCTGGTGGCGTCGGTCTGCGCGATCCGTGCGAGGTCGGCGGTGTGGACGACGCCGGAGAGTTCGGGATGCGCGGCGGGGCCGGTGATCAGCCGCTCCACCGCCTCCCAGTCGGAGAGGTCCGCCGGGCACACCGTCACCTTCGTGCCCAGGCCGCTCAGCTCGTCCCGCAGGGCCACCACATGCGGCGCTTCCGGATCCGACCCGACGGTCAGCACCAGGTGCTCGGCGCCCGCACCGGCCAGCCAGCGCGCCGCATGCCGACCGAGACCCTCGGTACCGCCGGTGACCAGGACGGTGCCCCGCGGCCGCCACTCAGGCTTCGCCGCCCCGGTGGGCAGCGGATGGCTCCGCAACCTGCGGACGAACGCGCCCGTGGCGCGGATCGCGAGCTGGTCCTCATCGCCCGGATCGGCCAGCGCGGCCAGCAGGGTGCGTGCGGCCCGGTCGTCGAACACCTCCGGGAGGTCCACCAGCGCCCCCCAACGGTCCGGCTGCTCCAGCGCCACCGCCAGCCCGAGCCCCCACACCGCCGCCTGTTCCGTGGCGCTCAGCCGGTCCGCCGTGCCGACGCTCACCGCGCCTTGGGTGGCGCAGTACAGGCGATGTCCGGCACTCGCCGAGCCCGTCGATCCCGTCGAGCCCGCCGAGCCCGCCGAGCCCAGGTCGCCGAGGGCCTGCACCAGCGCCAACGTGGCCGCCACTCCCTCGGTGAGCGTCGCGGTGCCTGGACGTACCCGCTGGTCGAGGGCGAGCAGGGACAGCACACCGCCGATGTCGTCGTGGTCCGCCAGCGCGCCGCGCAGCATCTCGGCGAGGGCTGCGCGGTCCGGCGGTTCGGGGCCGTCGAGCCGCAGGGTCGTGGTGCGCAGACCCTGGCGGTTCAGCAGTGGGACCACCTGGGCCGCGTACTCCTCGTCCCGGCAGCCGTACGGCAGGACGACGAGCCAGGTGCCGGTGGGTACGCCGGAGGCGGCGCCGGGGAGTGGCTTCCAGGTGACCTGGTAGCGCAGTCGGTCCGCCGCAGACTTCTCACCGCGCTTGCGCCGCCAGTCCGACAGCACGCCCAGCACACCGCCCACGGCGTCCAGAGCGGCACGGTTGCCCTCGGCGTCGGCCAGGTCCAGCGCCTCCGCGACCGAGCCGAGGTCCCCGCGTTCGACCGCGGCCCAGAACCGGGCGTCGGTGTCGTCGGTGTCGCCGGAGGCACCGACGAGACCCTGGTGAGAGGCGGGCCGGGTGTCATGGAGCCAGAAGTGCGTGCGCTGGAAGGCGTACGTGGGCAGATCGGGGAGGTGGAGGGGCGGCACGGCGCCGCCGAACAGGGCGCCGCAGTCGATGGGTACGCCTGCCACGTGCAGTTGAGCCACGGCGGACATCAGCGCGCGAGGCTCGTCCCCCTCCCGCCGCAGCGACGGCACCACCACGGCCTGTCCGGCCGCCCCGTCCGGCAGACAGTCCCCGACCATCGCGGACAGCACGGCATCCGGCGCCAACTCGAGATACGTACTCACCCCGTACTCGGCAAGCGTTCGCACCCCGTCCGCGAACCGCACCGCCGAACGCACATGCCCCACCCAGTACTCCGGCGAACACACCACCTCCGCATCCACCAACCCCCCGGTCACGTTGGAGACCAGGGGGATCAGCGGTGCGGCGAAGGACACATCCGCGATCGCCTCCCGGAACTCCTGAAGCATCGGCTCCATACGGGCGGAGTGGAACGCGTGCGAGACCGCCAGACGCCTCGTCCGACACCCCCGCCCCGACAACTCCTCCGCCACCCGCAACACCGGCCCCTCATCACCAGAAAGCACCACCGCAGCAGGACCATTCACCGCCGCGATATCCACCCCCGCCACCAACAACGAACGCACCTGCTCCTCACCCGCACCCACCGCCACCATCGCGCCGCCCTCCGGCAACCCCTCCATCAACCGACCCCGCGCCGCAACCAGCACGGCAGCGTCCTCCAACGACAACACACCCGCCACATGCGCCGCCGCCACCTCACCCACCGAATGCCCACCCACCACATCCGCCACCACACCCCAGGACTCCACCAACCGGAACAACGCCACCTCCACCGCGAACAACCCCGCCTGAGCGAACACCGTCCGCTCCAACAGCTCACCGCTTCCGAACACCACCTCCCGCACCGAACCCGACACCCCACCCGCGCTCAACTCCCGCTCCAACGCCTCACACACCACATCGAAAGCTTCACGGAACACCGGGAACACCTCATACAGCCCACGCCCCATCCCCACCCGCTGACACCCCTGCCCAGCGAACAACACCCCCAACCGACCACGCACCACCGAACCCGACACCACCGACGCGGCCGACTCACCCCCCGCCACCGCCCCCAGC
>NZ_JAEEAP010000282.1 GCF_016103465.1 Streptomyces sabulosicollis | reverse complement strand
GGCCGGGTGCGGATGGCCGGTGGCGCCGTCCCGCGCCGTGGCGGCCAGCCGGTCGGCGAGCTCCCGGCGGAGGACCTTGCCGGTGCGGGTCCTCGGGATGGCGTCGAACAGCTCCACCCGGCGTGGCAGCACCGCGGGCCGGAACGCCGCGGCCAGCGCGGGCAGCACATCGGGCGGGCCGTCGGCGCCGGGCGCCGGCACGACCGCCGCCACGATCTCCTCGCCCAGGAAGCGGTGCGGAAGCGCGGCACACGCGGCGTCCCGGACCCGGGGCACGGCACGCAGCACCCGGTCCATCTCGTCCAGGGAGACGGTCTCGCCGCCGACCTTGGCGATGTTCTTGCGGCGTCCGGTGACCACGACGAACGGCTCCGGGCGGTCCGGGTCGGCCACCTCCATCCCCAGGTCCTGGGTGTGGAACCAGCCGCCCGCGAACGCCTCGCCGGTCGCGGCCGCGTTGCCCTCGTAGCGGGACATCACGTTGTGGCCGCGCACGCAGATCTCGCCCACCTGCCCGGGAGCCGCCCGCTCCCCCTCCGGGGTCAGCACCGCCACCTCGTTGCCGAACAGGGCCGTGCCGATCGAGGGGATGTCGGTGTCGAGCATGAGCCGCCGGTAGGTGTCCTCGGACAGGTCGGCGGGGAGCGTGGTGGAGAAGTTCACCGTCTCGGTCAGACCGTAGCCCTGGAGCACCCGGGCGCCGAACCGGTCCCGTACGGCCCGGGCGGTGCGGGTGGTCAGCGGTGCGGCGGCGGAAACGAAGTACCCGAAATCAGCAGGGAGTCCGGGCGTCCGCCAGGTCTCCAGCAGCGCCTCGAGCACACTGGGCACCACACTGGCGATCCGCGGCCGGAACCGCTGGAGCAGCCGGGGGTAGCGCAGCGGGTCGAAGCCGTCCGCGAGCAGCACATGGGCACCGGCCGCGAGGACGCCGAGGACGGTGAAGTGCAGACCGTTGACGTGGTGGACGGGAAGGCAGCCCAGCAGCCGGTCGCCGGGGCGCAGCCCGTGGTGGCGGCCGAGGGCCTCCGCGTTCACGGCGGCGCTGTAGTGGGACTGGGCCACCAGTTTGGAGGCCGCGGTGGATCCGGAGGTGGCGAAGAACAGGGCGTCCTGCTCCGGGTCCGGCTCCGGACCGTCGGCGTCGTCCCCCGGCTCCTCCAGGCTCCGCGGGTCGGGGAGGACGACCGCCTCCGGCAGCGCCTCGGCGGACACCGACGGCGGGCGGAGCACCACCCGCGCCCGTACCGCCTCGGTCTGCTGCCGTCTGCGGTCGGCGGGGTCCTGGGGGCCGAGCAGCAGCAGGGGGCAGCCCGCCCGCAGCACTCCGAGCACGGCCACGATCGAGGCCGGGTCATTGACCGGGGCGAGGGCCACGGTCCGGCCGGGCGCCACCTTCAGCTCGGCGCGCAGCCATCGGGCCAGCCGCCGGCTCAGCCGGTCGGCCTCGCCGTAGCTGAGCGTGGTGAGTTCACCGTCCTCCGCCACGGTCGTCAGGAAGGGGGCCCCGCCCCGGGTCCTGGCATGGTGCGCGAGCCAGGACACCAGGGTGGGGCGCGGGGTCAGCCGGTCCCCGAAGGGGGTGCCACGGTAGGTGTGGGCCAGTTCGGCGTCGGTGCGGGTGAGTGGCAAAGCCACCGGGCCGGTGCGGGACGGGGATGGGGAGCCCATCGCTCACCCGAACCGGTGGGGGGAGTGGGTGCAGCCCTTCGCCGCGAGCTCCTCGCCGCTGGTGGCCCGGATGTCGCAGAGCCGGCAGGTGATCTCCCCCAGCTCGCCCAGCAGCGCCGCGTAGGCCGTCAGCTCCTGCCGGTCCGGGCTGTCGAGGCGGCGGTGCGGCGCGCCCACGGACAGGATCATGTGGTCGGTGACGGCGCCCACGGCGTGGGTGACGGCTCCCTGGACCATGTACACCTGACCGGGACGCGTCCGCACGATCTCACCGGCCACCGCGATCGTGCCGGTGCCCGCCAGCACGAACAGCAGATGGTCCCCGGGGTGGGTGTGGGGCGCGAAACCGCTGCCCGCCGGGACGTGGAGGATGTCGGCTCCCACATGCCCGCTGGACACCAGGGAGTGCCCGGTGGCCGCGGCCGTCTTCATCACCTTCGTCGGCCCGGGCTCGACGGTGATGCCGAGTTGCTGGGTCGAGCCGTCCAGGCCGAGGTCCTCGGCCCAGTCGCAGATCAGCAGCGGGCCGGGCGGGGTTCCGGGTGCCTCGGGGCGCTCCTCGGCGGGCAGCGCGTCGGCCTTGGCACGGCCGAAGACCGAGAGCAGTTCGAGCGATTTCGCCTTGCGCTCGGCGGGGTCGAGGTCGTGCAACTCCTCCGTCAGCAGGGAGATGATCTGCTGGGTGGACAGGTCTTCCGTCGTGGTCCGGGTCACGGTGTCCCTCCGCGGTCTTGGGGGGTGGTCGGGGTCGGGCGGGGCAGGTCGGCCAGGAACGGCGCCCGTCCCAGGTGTTGGGCGAGATGGCAGGAAAGGGGGGCGGCGAACACGTGGTAGAGGAGGGGTGAGAACTCCTCGCGCACCCGCCCGGTCACCGGCAGCGCGGCCCAGCCGTGCCGGGTGACGCCGGGGTCGTCCGCGGGCGCCACGGTGATGACACGCCGCCCGAGCGCCGCCGCCCTCGCGGCCACCTCAGCGGCGTGCCGGTACGCGCGCCCCGGCGCGGCCACCACGATCACGGGTGTCTCGGGCGGACGGGCGAACCGCTCGACGTGGCACCACTCCTCCAGGTCCTGCCCGGTGGCGAAGACCCCGGAGGTCTCGATCACCTTGGCGGCCGCGAAGAGCGCGGTGCCGTGGGAGGGGCCGCTGCCGAGCACGCTCAGCACGGCCGCGTCGGCGATGCGCCCGGCGATCTCGGGGCACCGGGAGCGGGCCGCCCCGGCGGTCGCCTCGACCGGTCCGGCCAGCGCGGTCAGTTCGCCCCGCAGCGTGTCCGCCTCCTGTCCGGTGAGGCGGCCGCGCGCCTCGCCCAGCCGGATGGCGATCAGCAGCAGGCCCAGCACACTGGCCTGGTAGGTGCGCACACCCGGCGAGCGCTCGGTGTCCGGCAGGGTGACCAGGAGCGCGTCACCGGCCGCCCGCGCCACCGGGCTGTCGGGCGTCCCGGTGACCGCGACGGCGTGCGCCCCGCCCGCACGGGCCAGTTCGGCCGACCGCACCACGAGCGGGGTGCGGCCCGAGGCGGAGACCGCGAGCGTGAGTTCGTTGCGCGGCGGGGGGCCGGCGGCCGCGGGACGCTCGGCGGGATGCCCGGCGGGGTGGTCGGCGGGGTGGTCGTACTCCACGAAGCGCAACGCGTTCACCGGGCGGCAGTCCACCCCGGCCAGCGAGGCGAACGCCATCGTCACGGCGCACGCGGCGTGGTAGGAGTCGCCGTCGCCCACGATGCTGACGGTGTCCACCGCCGCCCACCGCGCGGGCAGCAGGGTGCGCACCTGCTCGTCGAAGGGCCCCGTGCGCTCGCGGAGGTCCCCGGCGAGGGCGTCGGTCTGGCGCAGCAGCACGGCCGGGTCCAGGGGCGGCGGGGGCGCCTGGATTCCGGCGCCCGCCCGCGGGGTGGGATCGCTTCGGCCGCTCACCGCTCCAGCCCCCGTACGATGTCCACGTACTCCGCCACCCGGTCGCGGTCGATCTCGCCGCCCCAGCCGTCGCGCTCCAGGCAGGTGCCCACGAACGCCCCGTCCGCCGCGGCCATCAGCCGCGCGGCGTTCTCGTGGCGGGTGTGTCCGGCCAGGATCACGGGCAGGCCGGGGGCGGCCTCGCGGACCGAGGCGATCATTCCCAGCGCGGTGTCCTCGTCCGGGTGGCACAGCGACACCGCGTCGGCCCCGACGCCCTTCGCCGCGCGCGCCACCTCGGCGGTGGTCTTCTGCCCGTCGGACCACCGGAAGTGCATCGAGTCGATCTCGGCGATGATCCGCACGTCTTCGGCGCCGATCCGGCGGCGGTACTCCATCACCGCCAGCGGATCGGCCCGCACCATGCCGTGCGCGGTGAGGGTCTGCCCCACCAGGGCGCCCGCGCGGATGTAGTCGCCGCCCGCCACCTTCGCCACCGCCAGGGACGCCTTGAGGGCATTGCGCATCAGCTGCACACCGACGTGGAACCGTTCGTCGGTCGCCTCGGCCACCGCACGTGTGATCAGGCCCATCGCCACCGTGCGCGCCGGGTCGGACTCCTCGTCGACGGTGTACACCCGGTCCACGGTCTGGATCAGGCAGCCGTCCGCCCCGCCCTCGTACAGCGCCCGCGCGGACCGCACCGCCGTGTCCAGGGTGCGGCCGAAGGAGCCGTCCTCGTGGAAGGGGGTGCCGGGCAGCGGCGACAGGTGCACCATGCCGAGGACCAGCTTGCGGCCGCCCGCGGTCAGCCATCCGTCCATGGGTCAGCCTCCCTGTCCGGGGGCGGCGTGTGAGCGCAGCCGGTCGAGGGCGGGGGCGAGCTCGTCCCACGGCCGCGCCGTGGTCACACGGACGACACCGCCGGAGAGGCAGAAGGTGAGGATCCCGGGGAAGACCGAGACGCCGGTCTCCCGCAGGACGTCACGGAAACACCGGTAGGAGTCGTCCCAACCGGGCAGCTCCACGGCGGTGTTGATGGAGAAGCGCGGCGGAAGCACCCGGCCCGGGATCTCCGCCAGCCGTACGGTGGCCGCGTCCCGCAGGACGGTCAGGTCCTCGGCCCGCCGCAGCCGCTCGGCGCGATAGCCGCGGTAGGCGTTCCGCAGCCGTTCCAGGTCGATGTCATAGGAGGACTCGAACTCCTTGGCCTCGGCCGGACCCGGTGTTTCGACGCCCGTGATGAGCCACCGCTCCAGGCGCGCGAGCACCTCGATGATCGTGTAGAAGAACGAGGGCGGGCCGCCGAAGGAGGACGACGCGTACTCGTAGTACTCGTCGATGAAGGCCGGATCGGCGAGGAACCACCCGGCCTTGAGACCCGGCGCCGACCAGGTCTTGGAGAGGCTGGACACCCGCACCACCTGGGGCGCCGCGCGGTCCGGCGACCGCTTCTCGTACTCCCCGAGCCACTCGTGGCACTCGTCCAGCACGATGACCGTGGAGGGCGAGGCGGCGCGGATCAGCCGGACGAGATCGGCCTCGGCCACCGCGGCGCCGGTCGGATTGCCCACCGTCTGCAGCATCACCAGCGGGGTGTCCGGGGTGAGGGCCGCGATGAGCGGCTCGAGGGAGGTCCGGCCGCCCTCGGAGGCCAGGGGCACCAGCCGTACGTCGTGCCTGCGGGCTATCGTCTCCACCAGCGGCGGGTAGTTGGGGATCGCGCACAGTGCCGGTGCGGCGGGCCGCGGGCCGCCGTGCAGCACGAAGTCGGCGAGCGTGCTGATGGCGAAGGTGCCGCCCATGGTGATGGCCACGTTCTCGGTGCCGTAGCGCACCCCCTCGATGCGGGCGTTCTCGTACGCGGCGATCGCCTCGCGCGCCGGGACACGTCCGCGCGAGTCGGAGTAGCCGTACCAGTCCCGGTCGAGGGCGTAGCGGATGCACTCCTTCAGGCTCTGCGGCAGCCCCCACCGCTCCTCGTCGATCGACCCGCTGGAGAGGATGTAACGGGCACTGTCCCGCAGCTCGCCGTAGAGGTCGTCACGGAAGAACCAGTTGAAGAGCTCCTTGACGAAGCGGACGGTGGCGCGGGAGGAGAGCACCTCCTCGGCCTCGACGGCCCGGCGCGGCCTGCTGGCCCGCCAGGTCTCGGCGAGCGCCGGGCGCAGGGCGTCGCCACCCAGCTCGTGCTCCACCCGTCCCAGCCACAGGTCCCGCAGCTCCAGCGGGTCGTGGGGGTCGCGGGCCCGGGCGTAGACCTCCAGGACACGGTGGTCGACAGCGGGTGTGAAGACGTCGCGGATGCCACCGGGATGCGGTGGCCGCGCCGCGGTCTCGCGCGCGTCCGGCGGGGCGTGACACGGACGCGGAGACGGTACGGATTCGAAGAGTTTCATGCGTTTCCCCGAGTGGGCCGCCCCTGTGGGCGAGCGTGAACGGATGGCATGGGCGGGCTACACGACGCGCAGGCGCTTGAGGTGCCGGCGCCGCGCCTCGGGCGTGGCCGAACCGCTGGTTCTCCCGTGGAAGAAGTAGGTGTTGTCGATGACGACGAGCAGCCCGCGCCGCCACTGGAGCCCCTGCGCGTGCTCGGGCGCGTACATGGCCGCCAGCAGCTCGCGGAGCGCGTCGCCCACGGCCGTGGCGTCCTCCTCCGGCCCCTCGTACGACCACTGGAGCTCATCGGCCAGGAAGTCGCGGAAGGAGAACACCCAGCGGTCCCCGACCCGCCGCGCGATCGGCGGAACGCCGGGCCGGTCGCGGTACCGGGTGCGGGAGAGCACGGCCAGCGTCTCCGGTGCCAGCCGGCGTGCCACCTCCCGCATCGGCACGAGCACCGTCCTGGCGCCCTGTTCAGCGTCCCCGGGGGCGAGACACATCAGCACGATGTAGCGCGGCTGGGTGTCGACGGGCGCGCCGCTGCTCTCGGTGTGCAGCGAGAGGTGGTTGACGGCGAAGGGCTGCAGGGACACGTCGTCGGTCCGGGCGTGCTCGCTGCGCAGGTTGAGGATCACCTCCTGCTCCACGTACGGCGCGACGGCCGGGTCCCGTTCGGGCATGGCCGTGCCCAGGAACGCGCCGAGCGCGGTGAACCGGTCGTTCGGCAGGGGCTCATCGAGCTGGACCGCGGCCAGGCCATGGCGCCACAGCTGCTCGGACACCTCCTGGTGGAGGGCGTCGGGCGGCCCGGCGGTCAAATCCGGCCGGGGACGGCCGGTGACCTCGGACAGCGGGACGCCGTTCCCCAGCAGCCGCTCGCGCGGTGTGCTGTGCGGATCGGCCGCGCCGGCCAGGAAGGTGCCGTGGGCGGGCCCGTCCCCGGCGGTCCGCACCGGGGGCCGGACGGGAGAGAGGGCGGATCGGTGTTCCATCGCAGTGCTCCTTGGGGGGTCAGCCGCTGTGGGCGAGCTGCGGGGCGCGGGTGCGCTCGGCCCAGCCGACGACCGGCTTCATGGCCAGGCCGGCGAGGATGAACAGGCCGCCGAGCAGCAGCCAGCCGAGAGCACCGCCCTGGAGGACGGTGGCGGTGAGGAAGGTGGGCGCGATCATGACGGAGGCCGCGTATCCGGAGAAGAAGAACCCCTGGTACTGCCCCTGCTGGTCCGGCGGCGCGAGGTCGAACCCGATGACCCAGGCACCGGCCGACAGCACCATCTCCCCGTACACGTGCACGGCACCGGCCAGCAGCAGGAAGGCCACGGCCATGGCCGTGCCGTCCGCCGACGACGCCGCGAACAGCACACAGGCGGCGCACAGGACGAAACCGGCCTGCCGGACGGCCCGTACCGCCAGTGGAAGCTCCGAGACCCGCTTGGCGATCCGCACCTGGAACGCCACCACGTTAGCCGTGTTGAGCAGGAACAGGGCCGTCACCATCCAGCGGGGGGCGTCGGTATGACCGGCGATCCACAGCGGCACCACGATCTCCAGCAGCACCGCGTGCAGGGACAGCACCGCGCTCAGGGCGGTGACCAGGGCGAAGGGCCGGTCGCGCAGAACGGCGAGCCGGGGCTGCCCGGGGCCGCCCTGGGCCGCGGCCACCGGCGCCACCCTCGGCAGGGCGGTCAGCACCGCCGCGGCCACCAGGAAGGACAGGGCGTCCAGCACCAGGACGGTACGGAACGCGGCGGGGGAGTCCAACTGCAGCGCGATGCCCGCGAGACCGGCGCCCACCGCCACGCCCACATTGGTGATCGCGCGCAGATAGGCCCGGGTCTCCACCAGGTCCGCACCCCGCAGTGTGCTCGCCACGGCCGTCTGGAGGGCCGCCCTGCCGCCGCGCTCCAGCACCACGAACAGACATGCCGCGAGGGTGAATTGGGCGAAGGAACCGACGACGAGATAGCCGGCGGCCGCCAGTCCGTTGAGGGCGATCAGCAGCGCCGCCGTTTCCCGCCCTCCGCGTCGGTCGGCCACATGCCCCAGGGGAACTCCGGCGAGCAGCCCCACCGCTCCGGCGATGGTCAGCCCGAGCCCCAATTGGGCCACGGAAATTCCGACCACCGTGGTGAAATAGAGCGCCGAACACGTCATGAAGGCGCCCTGCCCCATGGTGAGGAAGAGGGTCGCCAAGGCCAGAACGCGTCCCGGCCCCGAAGCGGGGAGAAGTCGATTCAGCACGCGGACAACTGTAGGGATCGGGCGGAATTCGCCGGGAACTGCGAAAAGGGCGGCGGCGGTTGGGGAAATGACCGCGCGATGACCGGAGCTTTCCCCGCGTGGCCGTCACTCGGGCCCGCCGGGGCCCGGGCCGGAGCCGGGCCGGCCGCGCGGACGGAGCCGGGCCGGTCGCGGTCATTCCCACTGGTGCGGCGGCCCGGTTGTTGTATCTTGCCTGCTGCCGCATGCCGAGGAAGCGGAGTGGGAGGCTCATGGGGTATACGCGCGGACGCCGCGTCACACACTGTTCCTACTGCGGTACCGCCTTCGCCGAGGGGGCCGGATGGCCGCGGGACTGCTCCGGCTGCGGTGAGACCCTATGGCGCAACCCACTGCCCGCGGCGGTGGTCCTACAGCCCGTGGCAACGTTGTCGGGCGGGCTCGGAGTGGTCGTGGTGCGCCGGGCCATAGAGCCCGCCCTGGGGCGGCTGGCGCTGCCCGGAGGGTATGTGGAGGTCGGCGAGACCTGGCAGGAGGGCGCCGTGCGGGAGCTGCGGGAGGAGACCGGTCTCGAGGCCGATCCGGGCCGGGTCCGCCTCTTCGACGTGCACTCCACGCGCGACACCATCGAGGTCTTCGCCCTGCTGCCGGTGCGTGGCGCCGACACCCTGCCCGAGGCCGAGCCGATGCCCGAGACGGCCGGGTGGCAGGTCCTCGAGACGCCGGTCGCGCTGGCCTTCGACGGCCACACGACGGCCGTGGCCGCACTCCTGGGGCCGGTCCGGCACGGCGGCACGGGGTCCGAGTGAACCCGCCCGCGGCGATGGCCGTCTGTCACACCAGAGCGCTTCTGACAGGACCAGTGGTAGAAGAGAAAAGAAAGCAAAATGCTGCAGAGACACCGGCTGTCCGATGTCGGATTCCCGTCCGATGGCTCGTCGACAAGACTCCTCGGCGAACGAGGGGAGAGCCTGTGAAGCTGCCCCTCCAGCGGGCCGCTTGCGGCTCCTCCTATGTCAGCGACACCGAAGCCGCGGTGTATTCCTGCATACTGCGGTTCCAGCAGGTGACCAGGAAATTCCTGAGCACCTTATCCGAGCTGGAAATCCCCGGGGAAGAGCTTGACGCGGCGGTCGACCGGCTGAAGGAACTGGGACTGCTGCGCTCCCACTCCAAGGACCCGGCGCTCCTGGTGCCCGTCGACCCCGACCTGGCCGCCGCCGCGCTCACCGCCCCGATCCAGGAGTCCCTCCAGGAGCGGCGGCGTCAACTCGACCAGATCAGCGTCGAGTTCGGACGGCTGCGAGCCCACTTCCTCGAAGGCAGGCGCCGCCACGCGGCCGGGAGCATCGAGGTGGTCGGCCATCTGGACGAGGTCCGCGCCGCCTTGAACCGCGCCTCCAACGAGTGCCAGGAGGAGGTGCTGAGCAGCCAGCCGGGCGGCGGACGGGCACCGGAGGTGCTGGAGGAGGCGATCAGCCGGGACACGGCGTTGCTCGCCCGGGGGGTGCGGATGCGCACCCTCTACAACCACACGGCCCGGTTCAACGCGCCGAGCCAGGCGTACGTGGCCGTCATGTCCGGCCTGGGCGCCGAATACCGCACCGTCCACGATCCCTTCGGCCGCCTGATCGTCTTCGACCGGGATCTGGCGTTCATCCCCGACGGGGACGGGAGCCTGGGCGCGGTGATCGTGCGCGAGCCGTCCGTCGTCAGCTATCTCTGCTCGGTCTTCGAGAACGCCTGGGCCCACGCCCGGCCCTTCTCGGACGCCGCCGCCGACGGCCTGGAATCCGTGGCCAAGGAGCTGGACGGAACGATCCTTCGCCTGCTCGCGGCGGGCTACAAGGACGAGGCGATCGGCCGCAGACTGGGGATGTCGCTGCGCACCACGCGCAAGCACGTCGCCGACATCATGGACACCCTCGGCGCGGTGAGCCGGTTCCAGGCCGGAGTCCTCGCCGCCCGCGCCGGTCTGCTGGACCATGACGAGAGCGAACCGGACACCGGGGTGAGCGAGGCCGCCCGGTAATTCGGCGCCCGTCCGGCAGTGGGCGGGGACGTGGGGCCGCGACGGAGGACGCCGTCGCGGCCCCACGTGTTCCGGCGGGACGCGGCGCGATCTGTCTGTCACGTCGGCGCGGGACCGCCGCTACGGGACTGGCACACCGGGCCGCCGGCGGGCGAGGATGGGCAGCCGCCTGCGCGGGGGTTCCGCGGACGAGACATCCGGCGGCCCATCGGGCCGCTCCCTGTCGTCAGCTGCCCAAGCCCGCCGTGCGATCGGTGCTCGATCGCCTCCGTGGGCGCTTGCGTCGTCCGTTGCCGGTGGCGGTCACGAGAAGCGACCTTTCGAGAGCGAAGGGCAAGGGTGTCCGATACCGACTGGGAACTCTTCCTCCGTGACCTGGCGCTGTGCCTGTCGACGTACCAGGACAGGGGCCCCGCGGTGGTGTGGCCCGAACGCGCCCACACCGTCCTCCCGGTCCTTGACGGGACGTACGGCGGGGAAGCGGCGGACACGGAATGGCGGCCCGTGCCGCTCGGCACGCGTGCGCACCGGCTGGCCGCCGATCTGGGCCAGGTCATGGGCTATCCCGTCGAGGCGTACGAACGGCCGCTGGCGGCCGGGACGACGCTCCCCCTCGGGCGGGTCGGCGCCGATATTCTGCTCTTCCCGCTGAGGGGCGGAGTGCGCTGCCGCGTCGAGGACCCGGACCCCGCGGACCACCAGGGCGGGGGAGTCGAACTGCGGCTGCGCGCCGGGGAGATGGTCTTCGTCCCCGCACGCCATTTCTGCACGCTCTCCGAAGCCTGGGCCCCGTGCCGGCTGCTGCTGTTGGTGCTCCACGCCACACCATGACTCCGCCCCCGCGGGGCAGTCATGGGCCACGGACGCCTCGCCGCGGCGACGCGGGACGACCGAAGAGTCCGGTTGTGCTCCTTATGCTCCCCCCTCGTTTTGTTGCCGGGCACCTTGGTGAGCGGCGGAACGCGTGGTGCGCGGGCCGGGTTCAAGCCATGATCGGTCCGTCCGAGCCCAGGGCCGATTCCCGACCGGATCTCTTCAACCGGAGGCCAGAATGCGTACGTTGTTCCTCACCGCCGTCATGACCGCGATCGCCGCACCGACCCTCTCGCTCTTCCTGGGCGCGGCCGCACACGACCGGTCCGGAACCGGTACCCGGGGCCTCCACCCGCTCGCCGTCGCCGTGGACGCGTCGCCCCTGGCGATGGACGGTGCCAAGTCGCCCGGCGAGGACGACACCGGCTGGGGCCTGCACGGCAAGGCTCTGCCGACGGGCCGATGAAGGCCGGACGGCCCGGCCGTCAACCGCTGGACTTACTCAGCGACCGCGAACGCGAGGTGCTGGACCGCGTCCTGGAGGGGCACACCTACCCCTCCGTGGCGCGCGCTCTGGGCCTCAGCCCGCACACCGTCGACACGTACATGCGACGCATCCGCGCCAAGACGGGGGCCACCCATCGCCTGCAACTGCTGCGGCTCGCGATGGCCGACGCCCTTGAGGCGGGCTCGGGGGACACGGGGAAGCTGTCTCATATACACATCTGACGCTGCCGACGACTAGTCGAGT
>NZ_JAEEAP010000281.1 GCF_016103465.1 Streptomyces sabulosicollis | reverse complement strand
TCTCACTGTACTCTAGTTGTCTATTGAGCTATCGTCGCCGATAGTACTCCCAGTATTTTTTTTTTTAGATGTGGATAAGAGACAGGGCCGATGTCCTGGCGGCCACGCGGTCGAGCCGTTCCCGGTGGCGGCCGCTGACCAGCAGCCGCCAGCCGCCCTCGGCCGCGATCCGGTCGGCGATGGCGGCCCCGATGCCCGAGGAGGCGCCGGTCACCAGCGCGACCCCGCTCCGGGTGGCGGCCGGAGACCCGGCGTCCCGCGAGCGGCCGCGATCGAGGGGTGCGTCCGGGAGGGGACGGATCATGGCATCTCCCTGTCTCGCCGCCGACCGGCCGCTGTCCTGGGTACCGGCCGTCGAGCGCGCGGTTTGACGGCATGCGGAGCGGATACCTCCAGTGAGCCATGAGGAGCCGCGCCTCGCACCATCGGAGGTGGTCATGCAGCCGCCGTCGGCACGCTTTCTCGTTGTCAGCGCCGGGATGGGAGCCGGGCATGACGCGGTCGCCGCTGAGCTGGTCCGCAGGCTGGAGGACCGAGGCCAGGGGGCCGGCCGGGTGGATGTGCTGGAGTTGCTGCCGCACGGGATCGGGGCGGGGCTGCGTTCGTTCTATCGGACGACCATCCGCCGGGCCCCGGTGGTGTACGAGGGCATCTACCGGGCGTTCTTCCGCCCCGGCAGGGGCCCCCGGCCGGGCAGCGCCCCGCTGGCCGCGCTCGCCGAGGACCGGCTGCTGGCGCTGGTGGAGCGGGAGCGGCCGGACGCCGTCGTCCCGGTGTTCCACCTGGCCGCGCAGCTGACCGGCAGGCTGCGGGCGCGCGGGGCGCTGGGGGTGCCCAGCGCGGTCGTGGTGACCGATTTCGCGGTGCACCGCCAGTGGCTGCACCCGGGCAACGACCTGTACCTGTGCGTCACCCCGGAGGCCGCGGCCACGGTGCGCCGGGCGCTGGGACGTCCGTCGGTGGCCACCGGACCGGTGGTGGCGTCGCGCTTCTTCGGCCCGGCGCCGGGGGCGGCGCGGTGGCGGCGGCGTCTGGACGCGCTCGCGCCCGGGAGGCCGCCGGTGCTGCTGTCCGTGGGGGCGTGGGGCGCGGGCACACGGGTGGCGGACACGGCGCGGCTGCTGTCCGGGGCGGGGTATCTGCCGGTGGTGCTGTGCGGCCGGGACGAACGGCTGCGCGCCGAGCTGGCGCGCCGGCCGGAGGTGGCGGCCCTCGGCTGGGAGCCGGACATGCCGGGCCTGCTGGCCGCCGTACGGGCCCTGGTGGACAACGCGGCCGGTCAGACCGCGCTGGAGGCGCTGGCCGCCGGGGTGCCCGTGATCGGCTACCGCCCCATCCCGGGCCATGGCCGCGAGGGCGTCCGGCGGATGGCGGCGCTGGGGCTCTCGGACCACGCGCGGGACTCGTGGGAGCTGGTGCGGCTGCTCGATGTGCTCACCGAGCCCTCCGCGTGGCGGGAGCGCCGGATCGCGGCGGGCCGCCGGCTGTTCGCCGACGACGCCGCCGTCCGGCTGGCCGACGCGGTCGCGCCGACGGCGGCGAGGTGAGTCGCCCGGACCGCCGCGAGGTGAGTCGCCCGGACCGCCGCGAGGTGAACTTCCGCGCACGGAACGCCGTCGGTGCCGACCGTCCGCCGCCGAACGGTGGCATGCTCGGCCTCGACCCATCCGACCTCGAGAACGCCGCGTGGAGCACCGCCCCCCGCGCGCGAGTTGTCCCCGTGCGGTCCCGCGGGAGTTCCCGAACGACTGACGGAGGCACCGCCCGATGGAAAGTCATCTCTTCGCCGAACTGGCCCGGCGCACCCTGGACGACGCGCGCCACGAAGTGGAGGTCTATGGCCGGGAGATCCCCGAGTACCGGTTCGTGGAGCACGACGGCCGACGACGAGCCGAGGCGCTGGACTACGCGGTCTGGCTCAGACGCCGCACCCTGGAATTAGCCCCCGGGGGAGCGCCCCTCACCCAGGAGGACCTCGACCGCATCGCGTCGATGGGCGCGTCGCGGGCCAGGACGGGGATGTCCGCCGCGTCCCGGCGGCGGGTCCTCGGTCTGCACACCCATCTCATGCTCCGGGAGATCCAGGAGGCGTCCGGCCCGGAGAACACCGATGAGCTGATGCGGGTCATGGTCTGGTTCACCGCACAGGGCACCCGCGGCATCGACGCCTACACCCGTGGCCACGCGGCGGAGCAGAAGCGCCGTCTTCCCCTCGTCGCCCGGGTGCACGCCCTCACCACGGCCCTCCTCGCCGACGACTCCCTGGCCCCTGGCCTCGCCCGCGCCGTCGGCATGACCCCGGCCGCGTCGTACGAGGTGGTGGTCGTCCGCGTCCCCGGCCGTCCCGCCCCGGCCGCCGGAGGGCGCGAGGCGATCGTCGAAGCCCTCCTGGCCCGCCACCGGATACCGATCGCCTGGCCCCGGGCGGAGGAGCTGGTGGCCCTGGTGCCCGCCGGCCAGGAACGCGCTCCCGGTGCGGCCCGGCCGGGCGGGGACCGGTCGGCGCGGGACCGGGCGCTGGCCTTCGTGTGCGACGCGGGCGAGGCGGTGGCCCGGCCCTGCGCGGTCGGCGCCAGTACCGGCCAGGTCCGTGCGCTGGCCGACGCGTACGCCCGCGCCCGGCGCGTCAGCCTGGCGGCCCCGCTCCAGCCGGTCCCCCGCCGTCTGCACACCCTGGCCGATGTCTTCGTCGAGCTGGCCGTCGCCGAGGACCGCGACATCGACGCCTGGCTGTCCGGCACGGCCCGGACCCTCGCCAGGGGGCCGGAGCTGCTCGCCACCCTGGAGACGTACTACGCCCAGGACATGCACCGCAGGAACACCGCCGCCGCGCTGAACATCCATCCGCGGACCCTGGACTACCGTCTCCAGCGGGTGCGCCGGCTCACCGACATCGACCCCGGGTCCGCCCGTGGCGTGCGCATCCTGAGCGCCGTGGTCGCCAGGGCCGCCTCCGGCGCCTGGACGACATGAGCCCGGTGCGCTGACGGGGCGTAGGCCGCCCGGGGCTCCCCGGCGGCCTACGAGGCCCCCGCCCCCGTGCTCAGAGCTCGCAGTTGATCTCGACCTCGGCGTCACACCGGTCGATCCCCGGGCCGCCGTTCGCCACGTCGTGGCCGGGACCGCCGATCAGGGTGTCGTTGCCGGAGTGGGACGGGTTGTCGGGGCTGTCGCCGAAGAGGTAGTCGTTGCCGGTGCCCCCCGTGATGGTGTCGTTGCCGTTCTGGCCGCTGACACCGAAGTACGTCCCCACCGACACATTGGCCGGGTCGCTGGGGTTGAAGTTGTCCGAGCCGTCGCCGAGGCAGACCACGGCGGAGGTGCTGATCAGATCGGAGAAGACCCAGTCGTCCCCGGAGAAGGCGTTGACGACGCTGCCCGGTGTGCCCCAGATGGCATTGGCGTTCTTGTCCCCCTCGATCGTGGCGGTGAGCGGGACGCCCGTCTTGGGGTCGGTGCAGGTGGTCGCCGTCAGCGCCTTCGCCGGGGCCGCCGCGTGAGCGGCCCCACCGGTGCCGAGGGCGGCACCGGTGAGGGCCGCGGTACAGGCCAGCAGCGCGATGACGCGTCTGCTTCCGTGTCGGGTCATGCGGTGTTCCTCCTCGGAAGGGATGCGGAGTGACGCCGCACAGCCTTCCGCCCGGCCACCCGGCACGTCTTCGTGAACCAGGGAGAAAACGCCCGCCCGCCACGGGCGCCGAACCGTCAATCCGCGCAACCCGCCCCGGGGCCTAGCCCGCCTTCTTGACGAACTCGGTGGTGTAGGTCCTCTTCAGGTCCACCGTGGCGTTCTTCAGGTTGGGGTTGAACGCCTTGAGGACGCGCTCGACGGTCGCCGGGCCGTCCGCCGGCATCACCCCGTCCTCGGTGAACATCGGCAGGGTGCTCTTGATGGCCTCCGCGTAGAGCTCCGCGCCGCCCTGCGCGTAGTCGCTCGGCATCTTGGCGGCGATGTCCTCCGCCGAGTGGGTGGACATCCACTTGAGGGTCTTCACGAAGGCGTTGGCCAGCTTCTGGACCGTGTCCTTGTGGCCGTTCACCCAGTCGGTGTTCATGTAGAGCGAGGAGGACGGGTACAGACCGCCGAGCGCCTGCTTGGAGCCCTCGGGCGTGCGCATGTCGATCAGCACCTTGCCGATCTTCTGCTCCACGATCTGGGCGACCGTCGGATCGGTGGTCATGCCGCCCTGGATGGAGCCCTGCTTGAGGGCCGAGATGAAGGTCTGGCCCGCGCCGACCGCCACCGGGGTGAACTCGCTGGTCTTCACGCCGCTGTCGACCGCGAGGTACTTGGTCAGGAAGTCCGTGGAGGAGCCCAGACCGGTGACACCGAGCTTCTTGCCCTTGAAGTCCTCGGGGGACTTCAGCTCGCCCGCCGCCTTGTTGGAGACCACCTCGACCTCACCGGGGGCCTGGGCGAGCTGGACGACGGACTCCACCTGCTTGCCCTTGACCTGCAGGTCGAGGGTGTGGTCGTAGAAGCCGACGACGCCCTGGACATCGCCCGCGACCAGCGAGGTGGTGGCCTGCACCCCGGCGGGCTCGGTGAGCAGCTGGACCTTGAGGCCCTCCGCCGTGAAGTAGCCGAGCCGCTGGGCGAGCATCGCGGGCATGTAGATGACCTTGTCCAGGCCACCCACCATGATCTTGACCTTGCCGTTCTCACCGCCGGAGGCGCTGGAGTCGCCGCCGCAGGCGGTGAGGGTGGTCAGAGCGAGCGCCGCGGCGACCGCGGCGGCGGAGAACTTGGCACAGCTGCGCATGAGGTCACGTCCTTGTGAGCGGTGATGAGCGGGGGAGGAAGAGGGCGGGGGCTCAGCGGTCCTCACCGGGCTGGGCGGGCTTCCAGCGGAAGAGCCGCTTCTCCAGGAAGGTCAGCAGCCCCTCGGCGAGCAGGGCCACCACGGCGAGGATCACCATGGCGGCGTACACACCGGCGGCGTTGAAGGTGCCCTGCGAGGAGGACACCAGCAGTCCGAGCCCCTTGGTGGCGCCGATGTACTCGCCGACGATGGCGCCGATGAGGGCGAAGCCGAAGCTGACATGGAGGCTGGTGAAGATCCATGAGGTGGCGGAAGGAATCACCACCTGGAGGGTGACCTGGCGGTTGCTCGCGCCGAGGATCCGGGAGTTGGCCACCAGGTTGCGGTCGACCTCCCGGGCGCCCTGGAAGGCGTTGAAGAAGACCGGGAAGAAGACCAGGACGACGGCCGAGGCCACCTTCGAGGCCGGGCCGAGGCCGAACCAGATGAGGAAGATGGGCGCCAGCACGATCCGCGGCAGCGCGTTGAGCACCTTGATGTACGGGCCGAGCACATCGGCGAGGAAGGCGATCCGGCCGAACGCGATCCCCAGGACCACACCGGCCACGACGCCGATGCCCCAGCCCAGGAGCGCCTCGTAGAGCGTGTACCAGATCTGCTCCCACAGCGAGCCCTGCGCGGTGCCGTGCAGCGCCCACTGCTTGAGCTGGTCCCAGATCTTCGTGGGCATCGAGAAGTTGAAGGGGTCGATGACGGAGGCGCGGGCCAGCCACTCCCACAGGCCGAGGACACCGAGGAGCACCAGGGCGCGGGTGCTCTGGACGAGGATGGCGCGGTTGCGGGCGGCGCGCGCCCGGGCCCTGGAGCGCTCCGTCCCGGGTGTCTTGCCGACGGCGGGGACGGCCGTGGCGGAGATGGTCTCAGGCATCGACGGCACCCCTCTCCCGGGTGATGCGGACCTCTTCGCCGAGCGAGGACCAGATCTCCCGGTAGATCTCCACGAACCGCGGTTCCAGCCGCACCGACTCCACCTTGCGGGGCCGGGGCAGATCGATCTCGAAGACCTCCTTGACGGTGGCCGGTCCGGCCGTCATCACCACGACCTTGTCGGCCAGGGCGATGGACTCCTCCAGGTCGTGGGTGACGAAGACGACGCACGCGCCGGTCCCCGCCCACAGCTCCAGGAGTTCGTCCGACATCAGCGCGCGGGTCTGTACGTCGAGCGCCGAGAACGGCTCGTCCATGAGCAGGATCTCGGGGTCGTTGACGAAGGTCGACGCGAGCGCCACGCGCTTGCGCTGGCCGCCCGACAGCTGGTGCGGATAGCGGTCCTCGAAGGAGGAGAGGCCGACCCGGGCCAGCCACTCGCGGGCCCGCTCCTTCGCCTCCGCCTTGGGCACTCCGCGGAAGCGCGGACCGGCCATCACATTGGACAGCACGCTGCGCCAGGGGAACACCGCGTCCTGCTGGAAGACGAAGCCGACGTTGGAGGCGATGCCGCGGACCGGCTCACCGGCCACCAGCACATCGCCCTCGGTGGGCTCCTCCAACCCGCTGACCAGCGTCAGTGTCGTGGACTTGCCGCAGCCGGTGGGCCCGACCACGGCGACGAACTCACCGTGCCCGACGGTCAGGTCCAGATCCCTGACCGCGGTGTGGAGGGCCCCGGACGGAGTCCGGAACGCCTTGCTCGTTCCCCGCAGCTCGATGGCGGGGCTGGTGTGGCTGCTCATGGCCGGGAGGCTAGGAGTGACCCGCGCCACAGCGGCAGTCTTGTGAGCACAACCCGCCCTTGCGCGCACAAACCGCGTTCTGCTCGTTTTGCTCGCGCCCGCGCAACGAAAACGCTACGGAGACTGGGCATACGCCCCGGGCGCCTTTACCGTGCCTTCACAGCACCATAAACGGACGAAGCACTACCGCTCGCGTACGGGACCACACGGGACCTCGGGACGGGAGACAGGGGGCCCATCATGCGTATCCGAGGGCCCCGGCGTGTCTCCGGTCAGGTGCTCGCCGCGCAGTTGTCCATCACCGCCGGGGTGATGGTGCTGGCGACCGCGCTGTTCCTGGCCCCGCTGAGCTCCGAGATCGACAACCAGGCGATGCACCAGGCGCTCGCCATCGCCCAGACCACCGCCGCCGATCCGGACATCGCCCGGGACCTCACCGCCACCGAGCCCACCCCGTCGGGTCCGGTGCAGCGGGCGGCGGAGCGGATCCGCCGGGCCACCGGGGCGCTGTACATCGTGGTGATGGACCCCCGTGGGGTGCGCTGGTCGCACACCACCACCGCCCGGATCGGCGAACACGTCTCCACCGATCCGGGCGAGGCGCTCTCCGGCCGGGAGGTCCTGCAGATCGACGTGGGGACACTCGGCCGCTCGGCCCGCGCCAAGGTGCCGCTGCGGGGCCGGGACGGACGGATCATCGGGGCGGTGTCGGTGGGCATCGGCTACGGCAGCGTGCGCGACCAGCTGCTGGCGGCGGTGCCCCGGCTGCTGCTGTACGCGGGGGCGGCGCTCGCGGTGGGTGTCCTCGCGGCGATCGCCGTCTCGCGCCAACTGCGCCGCCGTACCCACGGTGTGGCGTTCGCGGACATCTCGGCGCTGCTGGACGAGCGGGAGGCGATGCTGCACGGCATCCGCGAAGGGGTGGTGGCCTTCGACCGACGGGGCCGGATCCGCCTGGTCAACGACGAGGCCGGACGGTTGCTCGGGATCCACCCGGACGCCACCGGCCGCACCCTGGAGGAGTCACTGCCCCCGGGCCGCACCACCGATGTGCTCGCGGGGCGGGTGGACGGGGCGGATCTGCTGACCGTCAGCGGCGGCCGGGTGCTGGTGGCCAACCGCATGCCGACCAAGGACGGCGGGGCGGTGGCGACGCTGCGGGACCGCACCGAGCTGGAGTTGCTCGGCCGCGAGCTGGACAGCACCCGTGGGCTGCTGGACGCGCTGCGCGCCCAGGACCACGAACACGCCAACCGGCTGCACACCCTGCTGGGGCTGCTGGAACTCGGACTGCACGAGCGGGCGGCGCAGTTCGTGGCCGAGCTGACCAACGCCCGGCGCGCCTCGGCCGAGCAGATCTCCGAACGGGTGCACGATCCGCTGCTGTCGGCGCTGCTGGTCGGCAAGTCGGCCATCGTGGCCGAGCGCGGGGTCGCCCTGCGCATCTCCCCCGCCACGCTGCTGCCCGGGCGGGTGGTCGATCCGCGCGATCTGGTGACCGTGCTGGGCAACCTCATCGACAACGCGCTGGACGCGGTGGCCGCACACTCCTCGCCCACCCCGTTCATCGAGGTCGAGCTGAGGGCCGAGGGCACCACCGCCGTGCTGCGGGTGAGCGACACCGGTCCGGGGGTGCCGCCGGGGATGCGCGAACAGATCTTCACCGAGGGCTGGTCCACCAAACGGCCCGCCCGTCCCGGCTCCCCGGAGGCCGGCCCCGACTCGCCCGAGGGATCCGGCGCGGTGTCGCCGCGCGGCCGGGGCATCGGACTGGCCCTGGTGCGGCGGCTGGCGGAGCGATACGGAGGCATGGCCCGGGTCACCGCCCGGGCGGGTGGCGGGGCGGTGTTCACCGTCGTCCTGCCCGAGGCCCTCACCGGGGACGACACACCCACTCATGAGTTCACCGCAGCAGGAGAGTCACGATGATCGACGTTCTTGTCGTGGACGACGACTTCCATGTCGCCGAGATCAACGCTGCGTATGTGGCCCAGGTGCCCGGCTACCGGGTCACCGCCCGCGCCCATACCGCCGCCCAGGCCCTCGCGACCCTCGAACGCACCCCGGTCGACCTCGTCCTGCTCGACCACTACCTGCCGGACGAGACCGGGCTGACGCTGGTGCGGCGGATGCGCCAGCTCGGCCACCACGCCGACGTCATCATGGTGACGGCCGCGTGTGATGTGGCCACCGTCCAGGCCGCCATGCGCCATGGCGCGCTGCAGTACCTGGTCAAGCCGTTCAGCTTCGCCGGGCTGCGGGCCAAGCTGGACGGCTACGCGGGACTGCGCCGCACCCTCGAGGGCGTCGGCGGGCGCGGCGAAACCGGCCAGGAGAGGGTGGACCGGATCTTCGGCGCCTTCGCAGCCGCCGACACCTCCGGCCCGGCCCTCCCCAAGGGCCACTCCGCACCCACCGTCGACCTCATACGCCGGGTCCTGGACCAGGCCGACCAGCCGCTCTCCGCCCATGAGGTGGCGGAGCGCACCGGTATCAGCCGCTCCACGGCCCAGCGCTATCTGAAGTACCTCGAGCATGCGGGTCGTATCAGCCTCACGCTCAAGTACGGGGACACCGGACGTCCCGAACACCGCTACACATGGGTGGCGGTGAACTGACGGCACCCTCAGCTCGTGGCCGTGGCCTCGTACAGGCCACGGCCGGAGCGCTGGGCCCGGTCCGAGGAGCGCAGCCGCTCGAGGGTGTTGCGCACCGAGTTCACATTGGTGCGGGTCTCGTCGCGGCCCAGGGCCTCGTTGACCTCGGAGGCCCGCATGGGGCGGCCGGCCTTGCGCAGCGCGGTCAGCACGCTGTCGGCGAGCCCGGTGGAGCGCTCGGAGGTGGTGGCCGTCTCCTTGGTGGCCTTCTCCGCCGGCTTCTCCGCGGCCTTGGTGCCCTTGGTGGCCTTGGTCGTGGCCTTGGTGGCCTTCACCGTGGCCTTGGCGGACTTGGGGGCCTTCGCCACGGCCTTCGCGGCGGTCTTCTTGGCGGCGGTCTTCTTGGCCGCCGTCTTGGTGGCCCGTCCGGTGGCCGGAGCCTTGCCCGCCTTGCCGCCGCCGCGCTGGCGGCCGATGGCGGCCTTGCGGGTGGCGGCGCCACGGCCGGTGGTGGCCGTGTCCTCGGTGGAATCCGGCCCGGCGGCCTCGGCCGTGGCCTCGGTGGCCGGCTCCGCGGCCGGCTGTGCCTCGGTGGCCTCGGCCACCGGCTCCGCCACCGGGGCTCCGTTTCCGCCCTGCTCGGGCACCGCGGAGGTGGAGAGCGCCTGAAGGCTGCTCAGGGCGGTGCTGACCGCCTCCAGCCGCTTGGTGACGGCCTCCAAATCACCCGCGAGGGCCTCCTGTTGCTTCTGCAGCTGGGGGAGTTCGGCCTCCAGTACCTCGATGGTCGAACCGACACTGCTGTCCGCGCTCAACGCGTTCACTTCACTTCGTCCCCTTTCTGGGCGTCTGCGCCCATCGCAGCAGCGATTATGCCTGCTGTCAGTGGTGTGCGGTGCCCTGTGTGCCACTACGCAAAACAACCACACATGTCTCAGCACCCCATGAGAGGCCAACTTTCGGTGAAAACACACGCCTGTGGCAACGCCACCGCGCGATCGATGTCATCCGGAAGGGTGGCGCCGCAAACGCGGTGACGACGTGTCAGGCCCCCGTTTCCGGGGTGCCTCCACATGGGTGGTAGAAACACCGTACCTGTCCGAGGAAACCGAGGTAGTCGAGGTAGTCCCATGAAGTTGCGCTGCGCCGTGCTCGACGACTATCAGGGCGTCGCGCTGTCGGCGGCCGACTGGTCGGGGGTGCTCGACGCGGTGGACGTGGTGCCGGTCCATGAGCACATCGCCGGTGAGGAGGCGGTGGCCGAGGCGATCGGGGACTGCGAGATCGTGGTCATCATGCGCGAGCGCACTCCCTTCCCCGCGTCGGTGTTCGCCCGGCTGCCACGGCTGAAGCTGTTGGTCACCACCGGGATGCGCAATGCTTCGGTGGACCTGGCGGCCGCCGCCCGCCACGGCGTCACCGTGTGCGGCACGGGCAGCAGCTCACAACCGCCCGCCGAGCTCACCTGGGCGCTGATCCTGGGGCTCGCCCGCCATGTGGTGCAGGAGAGCACGGCGCTGCGGGACGGCGGGCCGTGGCAGAGCACCGTCGGCGCCGATCTGCACGGCCGCCGTCTGGGGTTGCTGGGTCTGGGCAGGATCGGCACCCAGGTGGCGCGGGTCGGCCGGGCCTTCGGCATGGAGGTGGCCGCCTGGAGCGAGAACCTGACGGCCGGGCGCGCGGCGGCGGAGGGGGTCCGGGCGGCGGACTCCAAGGAGGAGCTGCTGGAGACCAGTGACATTGTCTCGGTGCATCTGGTGCTCAGCGACCGCACCCGGGGTCTGCTGGGCGCGCGGGAACTGAGGCGGATGCGTCCCACGGCGCTCCTGGTGAACACCTCCCGCGCCGCGATCGTGGACCAGGCGGCGCTCGCGCGGGCGCTGCGGGAGGGCTGGATCGCGGGCGCGGGGGTCGATGTGTTCGAACGGGAGCCGCTGCCGCCGGGCGATCCGTTCCGTACGCTGCCGCATCTGCTGGCCACCCCGCATCTCGGCTATGTCACCCGGGGCAACTACGAGCGGTTCTACCGGGACGTGGTGGAGGACATCCGCGCCTATCTGGCAGGCGAGCCGATCCGCCGGCTGACCCCGCCCGCACCGGCCGGCTGACCGCCCCGGAGCCGCGTCCCCGGCCGGGACCGATCGCGAGATGCGCCAAGGGGGCGTACCCCAGGGCGAGTTGACGTTGCCCGGCGGCCGGCCGGCCCGGCTGACACGTCCCGCACCGGGACACCGGACGCTTGCCGGGGCCGAAAGCGACGCATGCCCTCCGCCCGGTGGACACTATTCCGTTTCGCCTTCGTCATACCGGACAGGCTGCCTGGCACGGACAACCCATCGGCCCGCACAACGCCACCGGTGCCCGGTCCACCGACCCGGCACCGCGGACGGAGGGAACGTGGCTCACAGTACATCCGGAAAGCCGACGACCGACGGGGCACCGGCCGGGCAGGACGCCCTGCGGCGCGGCGACGGCGGCGGGGGACCGGGGACACCGCCGCCGAGTCGGCGCGGCATGCTCTCGGTGGCCGCGGCGGCCGGGATCGGCCTGCTCGCCGGCTGCGGCGAGGAGTCGGCCGGCTCCGCCTCCGGAGCGGGCCCGCAGGGGTCCGAGGGGGCGGAGCGCTCCCCGTCCGCCACCCCGTCCGAGC
>NZ_JAEEAP010000280.1 GCF_016103465.1 Streptomyces sabulosicollis | reverse complement strand
GGGAAGGGGCGGGCAGGGGAACAGCCCGCCGCGGGCTTCAAGATCCGTCGGCCCCCCTGGTACCTAGTACACGAGGAGTACCTAGTACACGAGCGCCTGGACGCCGTCCGGCATGATCTCGCTCACGAAGACCTGAGCGCCCGCGATCCGGGCCCCCTCGATCAGGTCCTTCTCCTCGATCTCCCGGCGCGCCGCACACTGGGTGCATACCGTGATCGTTCCGCCGCCCGTAAGGATGCCGTCGATCAGATCCGGAAGCGGCGCCGCATGCGGAAGCTCGAACTCCGCAGCCCGGCCCGGCAGCGCGAACCACGTCGACTCCCCGGTCAGCCATAGCGAGACCGTCACCCCGCTCGCCGCGGCCACCGCCGCCACCGTGAACGCCTGGGAGCACCGCTCGGGAGCGTCCGCGCCCGCCGTCACCTTGATCACCAGCTTCTTCGCCATGCGTCAACCTTAGGCACGCCGCCCCCTGCCCCGCGCCGCACGGCCACCTGTCTCCACCGGCCGTCCCGGCGCCGACTAGACTCGGTGCCGTCCGTCATCTGTTCCGAGGAGCGCGCTCGTGCTTGAGGCAGTCTTCACCACCCTGATGATCCTGGTCGCCGTGGCCACGCTCGGCTTCGCCGCGCTGACCTGGAAGAAGCTGTACCAGGGCCAGCGCTGAACCGCTCCCGCCCCGCCGCCACGGCTCGACTCTCGACAGATCGCCTGAATTCATGATCCAGATTCCGTCCGACCTCCACCCGGACCTCGTGCCGCTCGCCTTCCTCCTGGGCAACTGGGAAGGGGCCGGCGTCTCGGACTTCCCCGGGGCCGAGAAGTGCAACTTCGGCCAGGAGGCCACCTTCACGCACGACGGCCGCGACTTCATCGAGTACGTCTCGCACACCTGGGTGCTGGACTCCGAGGGCAAGAAGGTGCGCCCCCTGGAGACCGAGTCCGGCTACTGGCGCATCGACAAGGACCGCAAGGTCGAGGTCGTGATGAGCCGCGACCAGGGCATCGTCGAGGTCTGGTACGGCGAGCTCGCGGAGGGCAAGCCGCAGATCGACCTGGCGACGGACGCGGTGGCGCGCACCGCCCACGCGGCCCCGTACTCGGGCGGCAAGCGGCTGTACGGCTACGTCAACAGCGATCTGATGTGGGTCGGCGAGAAGGCCACCCCCGAGGTCGAGCTGCGCCCGTACATGTCCGCGCATCTGAAGAAGGTCGTGGACCCCCGGGAGTGGGCCAAGGACCTCAAGGACCTGCCGGACGACGGGATCGCCTTCTTCCGCTGAGGTCCTCCGCCTTCCGCCGAGCGCTCCTTCCGAATGCTCCTTCCCACACGTGCGGCTCTTCCGTGCCGCGTCCGGTTCTGCCCCTGCGCGTCCGGCCGGTCACCGCGGGCCCGCCTACACTTGCACCGTGGCGACCACCGACTGGAAGAGCGATCTGCGGGAGCGCGGCTACCGCCTGACCCCGCAGCGCCAGCTCGTGCTCGAAGCCGTCGATCATCTGGAGCACGCCACTCCGGACGAGATCCTCACCGAGGTGCGCCGCACCGCGAGCGGCGTCAACATCTCCACGGTCTACCGCACGCTGGAGCTGCTGGAGGAGCTGGGCCTGGTCAGCCATGCCCATCTCGGCCATGGCGCCCCCACGTACCACCTGGCCGACCGGCACCATCACATCCATATGGTGTGCCGGGACTGCACGGATGTGATCGAGGCCGATGTCTCCGTGACCGACGCCTTCACCCGGCAGCTCCGGGCGGATTTCGGCTTCGACACGGATCTCAAGCACTTCGCGATCTTCGGCCGGTGTGCCTCCTGCTCCGCCCGGCAGCGCGGCGGAGAGTCCGGGCAGCATGGTGGAGAGGGCGCGCGGCGCGATGGGGAGGTCGCGCGGCACGGTGGGGACGACGCCGCGAACCGCTCCGGTGAGGGCCGAGCCCGCAGGTCGTAGGCTGAGTTCATGAAGAGCCCTTTGCTGTCGCTGCCCGGCGCCGTCCCCGGCGAGGGCCCCGACGAAGGCGTCGCCGCCCACTACGGCGACCTGTTCCGCGAGCAGCGCGCGCTCGCCGACGGCACCGGCTTCGTGGACCTCTCGCACCGCGGGGTGGTCACGGTCAGCGGTGCTGACCGGCTCAGCTGGCTGCATCTGCTGCTCACCCAGCACGTCAGCGAACTCCCGCCGGGCCAGGCCACCGAAGCCCTGATCCTCTCCGCCCACGGCCACATCGAACACGCGCTCTATCTCGTCGACGACGGCGAAACCACCTGGGCCCATGTGGAGCCCGACAGCCAGGGCGATCTGATCGCCTACCTGGAGAGCATGAAGTTCTTCTACCGGGTGGACATCGCGGACCGCACCGACGAGTACGCGGTCGTCCACCTCCCGGCGGGCAGCATCACCGAGGCCCCCGAGGACGCCGTCGTCCGCGAGACCCCGCACGGCCGGGACCTCTTCCTGCCGCGTGAGCGCCTTACCGCCTTCGCCGAGGCGAGCGGCCCGCCGATCGGGGTGCTGGCGTACGAGGCGCTGCGGGTGGAGGCCCACCGGCCGCGGGTCGGCCTGGAGACCGACCACCGCACCATCCCGCACGAGCTGGGGTGGATCGGCTCCGCCGTCCATCTGCAGAAGGGCTGCTACCGCGGCCAGGAGACCGTCGCCCGGGTGCAGAACCTGGGGAAACCACCACGTCGGCTGGTCTTCCTCCACCTCGACGGCAGCGAGGTGACGCTGCCGTCCCACGGCGCGCCCATACGACTGGCCTCGGAGGGCGAGGAGGGCCGCCAGCTGGGGTTCATCACCTCTTCGGCCCGCCACCACGAGCTGGGGCCGATCGCACTCGCGCTGGTCAAGCGCAATGTGCCGGTGGACGCGGAGCTGATCGCGGACTCCACGGCCGCCGCGCAGGAGACGGTCGTGGAGCCGTGAACCCGGTGGGATTCTCCCGGAGCTCGCGGCTCCGCTGGACCTCGCGGTTCCGCTAGACCTCGACGAGCACCGTGAACGGGCCGTCGTTCGTGAGCGAGACCCTCATGGCCGCTCCGAACCGGCCCGTTTCCACGTGCGCGCCCAGCTTCCGCAGCTGGGCCACCACCTCGTCGACGAGCGGTTCGGCGACCCCGCCGGGCGCCGCCGCGTTCCAGGTGGGACGGCGCCCCTTACGGGCGTCGCCGTAGAGCGTGAACTGGCTGATGACCAGCAGCGGAGCGTCCACGTCCGAACAGGACTTCTCGTCATGGAGGATCCTTACGGACCACAGCTTGCGGGCGAGCTGGGCCGCCTTCTCCGGGGTGTCGTCATGCGTCACCCCGACCAGTACGCACAGCCCCTGGCCGACGATCTCGCCGACCGTCTCGCCGTCCACGACGACGCTCGCCCCGTCCACTCTCTGTACCACAGCACGCATGGCGACCATCATGCCGTGCGTCCATCCGGGGCCGATCGGGTGGAGAGCCGCTGCACAGGGAGCATCACTGGTGGCACGATGCGTGCAGGCGGTGCAGGCGGGCAGGAACTGCGGGAACGACGCATCGCTGGAGGGGACGGACACCAATGACCACATCGGGCACCGGCCAGCCCATGGCCACCGAGGGCCTGCTGCCGCCACGACCGCCGAGCCAGCGCGGCGGGCGGCTGGCCGACTCCGCCGCCGTGACGGCGCCGACCGTGACTTCGACCTCCGCCGCGGCGAGCGGTCTGAACGCCTTGCGGCTGCCGGAGCTGCGGGCGCTGCGCCGCGCGGCACAGCGCGAGGAGGCGGACCTGAGCTATCTGCGCAGGCTGCTGCAGGGACGGATCGACATCCTCCGGGCCGAGCTGGGCCACCGCCGTGACCCGGCGCCCGCGGCGGCGGCCGAGCCGCCCGCCGCGCTGGTGGACCGGCTGCCGGAGATCCTCGCGGACCTCCCCTCACGGCACCGCTCCTCGGCCCGCCATGTCACGCTCGGGACGCCGCGGGGCGCGGAGTGCGAGCGGCTTGCCGAGGAGATGCTGGCCGAGGTGGGCCTGTCCGATCTGCGGGCCCGTACGGACGAGGAGCTGCACGGCGCGATGGCCCGCCTCGTCGGCCATGAGCAGCAGGTGTCGCGGCGGCGGCAGGAGCTGCAGCGGACCGCGGACGGCTGCAGCGCGGAGATCGCCCGCCGGTACCGCGAGGGAGAAGCGCAGGTGGACGACCTGCTGGCGTAGGCAGCGACGGACTGTCGGCGACTGTCGGCGGGGGTGTTCGGGAAGCGGCCGTACGCGGGGTGCTCGGAGGAGCCAGCGCGGGGTGTTCGGGGGAGCCAGCGCGGGGTGCTCGGCGAGCTGTCCACAGGGTGCGGTGTGATGAAACGACCTGGTCCGAGGGCTGGGGAAATCGGCGTGCGGCCGGTGGCGGCCGACGCTTAGCGTGTGCGCATGGCCCTCGAACTCCGCACCCCACTCGCCGATTCCGATCTGACCAACTGGACCGTCGCGCTCAACACCGGCTTCCTGCGTCCGCCGGAGGCGCCGAAGGAGGAGGTGGAGCTGCGGCGGGAGCAGATCGACCTGTCCCGTACGCAGGGGGTCTTCGACGGGGGCCGCTGCGTGGCCACCTTCCGCAGCTTCGCACAGCGGCTGACGGCGGTCGGCGGGGCGGATGTCCCGGCCGACGGGGTCAGCAATGTCACGGTGTCGCCCACCCACCGCCGCCGGGGGCTGCTCAGCCGGATGATGGAGCACGATCTGCGCGCCGCGAAGGAGCGGGGGGAGGCGGTGGCCACCTTGATCGCGGCCGAGTACCCGATCTACGGGCGGTACGGCTTCGGCCCGGCCACCTGGATCACCGAATGGCAGGTGGACGTCCCCCGCGCCGGTCTCGACCCGCGCCACTCCGCTCCGGCGGACGGCGGCCGGGTCGACTTCGCCGACGCCGAGGAGGTGCGGAAGTTGGGCCCCGCCCTGCATGAGCGGCTGCGCGCCCGGCAGCACGGCGCCATCGACCGCCCGGACGTCTGGTGGCGGACCAACACCGGTCAGCGGCAGTCCCCCAGCCGCCCCTGGACCGAGCCGTTCTATGTCCTCTACCGCTCCCCCGACGACTCGGTGGACGGGCTGCTCGCCTATACCGCGGACGACCGCTGGGACGGCAACAAACGGCCGCACAACACCGCCACCGTGCTCGAGCTGATCGCGGTCACTCCGGCCGCCGAGCGGGCGCTGTGGCACTTCCTGCTCTCGGTCGACTGGGTCACCCGGGTCAACACCGGTCGGCGCGCCCCCGACGATCTGCTTCCGCTGCTGCTCGGCGATCCCCGGGCGGCCCAGGTCACCACGTACGCCGACTGGCTGTGGCTGCGCCCGCTGGATGTGCCCCAGCTGCTGGAGAGCCGTACGTACCCGGTCGAGGGCTCGCTGGTGCTGGAGCTGCGGGACGCCGCCGGGCTGGCCGGTGGCCGCTTTTTCCTGGAGACGGGCCCCGACGGCGCGGCGTGTGCGACCACGGGCCGCCCGGCCGATCTGACCATGGACATCGGCGAGTTGGGCACCCTGTGGCTGGGCGACGAATCGGCGGTTCGGCTCGCCTCGCTGGGCCGGATAGCCGAGGAGCGCCCGGGCGCCGCGGCTCTGGCGGACCGGCTGCTGCGGACCCCGCGCCGCCCCTGGTGCCCCGATGTCTTCTGAGGCACCCGGGAGCCTCCGGGCCGGATCCCGACGCCGGCTCGATCACGTTGGCCCGCTAGCTCGCGCTGGCCCGCGGGCTCGCGCTGGCCCGCTGGTTCGCGCTGGCCCGCTGGTTCGCGCTGGCCCCCTCGATCACGCTGGGGGCGGGCGGGGCTTCAGCAGCTGGACTTGAGCAGTCGGCGCGCTCCCGCGCCCTGCTCGCCCAGCCGGTCGTAGGGGTTCGCCAGCGCGCACTTGTCGATCGACAGACAGCCACAGCCGATGCAGTCGGTGAGGTGGTCGCGGAGGTTCTCCAGCTGTTCGATGCGCTCGTTGAGGTCCGCGTGCCAGCACTCCGAGATCCGGGCCCAGTCCTCCTTGGTGAGGACATGGTCCTCGGGGAAGAGCGCGAGGACCTCCCGGATCCTCCCCAGCGGGATGCCGACGCGCTGCGAGGAGCGGACGAAGGCGACGCGGCGGAGCGTATCGCGGGTGTAGCGGCGCTGATTGCCGGAGGTGCGGCGGCTGTGGATCAGCCCCTCGCGCTCGTAGAAGCGCAGCGCGGAGGCGGGCACTCCGCTGCGCTGCGAGAGCTCGCCGACCGTGAGCTCGTGGGTCTTCCAGGTCAGTTGCGTCATAGTGCCGAGGGTAGCTTGACTTCAACCTTTGTTTAAGTCCGAGGCTCATCGCATGACGACAGACACCGCCGTCCTGACGGCAACCACCACGGCCGCATCCGTTGCCGACGCCGACTCCCCCATCCGGCTCGCCATCCTCATCGGCAGTACCCGCGACGGCCGCTTCGGGCCGAAGGTCGCGGACTGGTTCGCCGGTCATGCGACGCTCCGCTCCGATATGACCGTCGATGTCGTGGACCTGGCCGAGACCCCGCTGCCCACCGCCCTCACCCACCGGCCCGGCCCCGAGGACCTCGCGGCCCTGGAGGCCGTATCGCCCCGGCTGGCCGCGGCCGACGCGTTCGCCGTGGTCACGCCCGAGTACAACCACAGCTACCCCGCCCCGCTGAAGAACGCGATCGACTGGCACTTCACCCAGTGGCAGGCCAAGCCGGTCGGTTTCGTCTCCTACGGCGGCATCTCCGGGGGCCTGCGCGCGGTCGAGCATCTGCGGCCGGTCTTCGCCGAGGTCCACGCCGTGACCGTCCGGGACACCGTCAGCTTCCACAACGCGGGCGGGCTCTTCGACGAGGACGGCCGGCTGAAGGATCCCGAGGGTCCGGAGACCGCCGCCGGGGCGATGCTCGACCAGCTCGTCTGGTGGGCGCGGGCCCTGCGCACGGCCCGCACCACCCACCCGTACGGCAGCTGATCCGCCCGGCGGCGCCGCCCCCCGTTGACGGCGCCGCCGGGAACCCGGCTCGGTGGCTCGGTGGCTCAGACGGTGCGGCGGCGGAAGAGCACGCCCGACAGCCCGACAGCCACCACCAGGATTCCGCCGCACCAGGCCAGGGCCTGCCAGGCGCTGTCGCCGACCGGCCGGTCCAGCAGCAGTCCCCGCAGGGCCTCGATGACCGGGGTGACCGGCTGATGCTCGGCGAACCCGTGCAGCCAGCCCGGCATGGTGTCGATGGGCACGAACGCGCTGCTGGGGTACGGCAGGAACATCATCAGGAAGGTGAACCCGCCCGCCGCCTCCGGCGACCTGGCGATCAGCCCGAAACAGGCCGACAGCCAGGAGATCGCGAGGATGAACATCAGCAGGATCCCGGCCACGGCCAGCCAGTCGAGCGGCCCGGCGGTCGGCCGGAAGCCGATGAGGAAGGCCACCCCGAAGACGATCGTGGTCGCGACCGCGTTGCGCAGCACGCTCGCGGCCACATGGCCCGCCAGGATCGGGGTGCCGCCGATGTCCAGCGACCGGAAGCGGTCGATGATGCCGCCGGCCATGTCATTGGTGACGGTGACCGCCGTGTTGGCCGAGCCGAAGCCCGCGCACAGCAGCATCACCCCCGGGACGACATAGGTGACGTACTCGGTACCGGTGTGAATGGCGCCGCCGAAGAAGTAGACGAAGACCAGCATCAGCATGATCGGCAGCAGCATGGCGGTGAGCACCGCGTCGAGATTGCGCCTGCTGAGCCGGATGGTGCGGCCGGTCAGAACGATCGCGTCAGACACCGGCCGCCTCCTTCTCGCCCGCGGCGCCCTCTCCCCTGGCGCAACGGCTCTCGCCCCCGCCAGACGGCTCCCGCCCTCGCCAGTACGGCTCCCGCCCTCGCCAGTACGGCTCCCGCCCCCGGTGCCATGACCGGTCAGGGCCATGAAGACGTCGTCGAGCGTGGCGCTGTGTACGGTGAAGCGGTCCACGGCGCGCCGCTCGGGGTCGATCTCGTCGAGCAGGGCCCGCACCTGGGCGGCGCTGCCGTCCGTGGCAACCCCCACCGTCAGCCGGTCGGCGTCGCTCCGGACGAGCCGTGCGCCGAGTTGGCGGGCGACCGTCTCGTACGCCGCGATATCGCCGAGCGTCAGGTCCAGCCGCTGCCCGGCCACGCGCTCCTTGAGTTGGGCCGGGGTGCCCTCGGCCACCACCCGGCCGCCGTCCACCACGGCGACGCGATCGGCGAGTTGGTCGGCCTCCTCCAGGTACTGGGTGGTGAGGAAGACCGTCACCCCGTCCGTCACCAGCCCCTTGACCACCTCCCACATGGCCTGGCGGCTGCGCGGGTCGAGTCCGGTGGTCGGCTCGTCGAGGAAGATCACCTCGGGGTGGCCGACCAGACCCGCGGCGAGGTCGAGCCTGCGGCGCATCCCGCCGGAGTAGGTGCCCACGGTGCGGCGGGCGGCGCCGGTGAGGTCGAAGCGCTCCAGCAGTTCCCGCGCGCGGCCGCGGGCCTCGGCGCGGCCGAGCCGGGTCAGCCGCCCCATCATCCGCAGGTTCTCCTCGCCGGTCTGCGCCTCGTCCACCGCGGCGTACTGCCCGGTGAGGCTGATGGCGCGGCGGACCCGGCGGCGGTCGGCGACGACGTCGAAGCCCGCGACGCGGGCCCGCCCGGCGTCCGCCGGCGTCAGCGTGGCCAGGATCCGCACGGTCGTGGTCTTCCCCGCCCCGTTGGGGCCGAGCAGCGCGAAGACGCTGCCGGGCGCGACCGACAGGTCGACGCCCCTGAGCACCTTCACCGCCCCGTAGGACTTCTCGAGGCCGCTGGCCTCGATGGCTGATCGACGGGCCATGATTCCCCCCTTCCTGCGTATGCCATACGCGTTACTGCGTAGGGTATACACAACTCTAGGATGGCGGTCAATCGAGCCACCATCAGCAACACGCAGGTACGGAGGGTCCCGAGGCCATGGCCACCGAGGAGAGCGGCACCGGCCTGCCGGCGAGCATCGAGGCCGCCTGGGGACTGCGGGAGCGCCCGGGCAAGGGGCCCCGCCCCGGGCTGAGCCTGGGCCGGATCGTCGACGCCGCCGTCGGGATCGCCTCGTCGGACGGCCTCGGCGCGGTCTCCATGAGCCGGGTCGCGGCCGAGCTCGGCGTCTCCACGATGTCCCTGTACCGCTATGTCTCGGCCAAGGACGAGCTGCTGATCCTGATGGAGGACGCGGCATACGGCCCCCCGCCGCCCGGTGAACCGGCGAAGGACTGGCGGACCGGCTTCACCGACTGGGCCTGGGCGCTGCGCGCCGCCTACGCCCGCCACCCCTGGGCGGTGAACGTCCCGATCAGCGCCCCGCCCTCGACGCCCAACTCGGTGGCCTGGATGGAGCGCGGGCTGGCCTGCCTGCGCCGCACCAACCTCAGCGAGGGCGAGAAGATCTCCGTACTGATGCTGGTCAGCGGCTTCGTCCGGAACGAGGCGCGGATGACCTTCGACATCCTCGCTGCCCACCAGCGCAAGGGGGAGAGCCTCGAGTCCTCGATGGCGGCCTGGGCCAAGCTGCTGGAGAAGCTGACCGACGCCGAGCGCTTCCCGGCGGTGACGGCGGCGCTGCGGACGGGGGAACTCGAGACCCCAGGCGGCCCCGACGACGAGTTCGTCTTCGGCCTCGAGCGGATCCTCGACGGGGTGGAGGCACTGGTCAGCGCGCGGAGCTAGACGCTGGTCAGCGCGGAGCTGGGCGCTGGTCAGCGCGCGGAGCCAACCGCACGGACCCGCGCGGTCCGTCCGTATACCGGGCTGGCCAGATTCTTGCACATCCTGGCCATCCGGCCACTCGTCGGCCCCGGGGCCGGTTTCCGAGCATGGTGGGCATGAACGTGCTGTGGATATTCGCCCACCCCGAACAGCGGTCCCTCAGCGGGGCGTTGCGCGACGAGGGGCTGCGCGCCCTGCGCGAGGCGGGCCATGAGTACCGGCTGTCCGATCTCTACGCGATGCGCTGGAACCCCGTGGTGGACGGCGCCGACTTCCGCCATGACGGGAGCGAACGCCTCGTCGTCGGGTCCGCCTCGCGGCGCGCCTATGACGCGGGGACCCTCAGCGAGGACATCCGCGCCGAACAGGAGAAGATCGCCTGGGCCGATGCGCTCGTCGTGCAGTTCCCGCTGTGGTGGTACGGCATGCCCGCCATCCTCAAGGGCTGGTTCGACCGCGTCTTCGTCAAGGGCTTCGCCTACGGGGTCATCGGACCGGACGGCCGCACCCTGCGCTACGGGGACGGCAAGCTGGCCGGTAAGCGCGCCATGGTGGTCCTGACCGCGGGGGCTCCCGAGGCGACCATGGGGCCGCGCGGCGTCAACGGCGAGATCGGCGATCTGCTGTTCCCGCTGCACCACGGCACCTTCTGGTACAGCGGGATGTCCGTGCTGCCGCCGTATGTGGTGTACGGCGCGGACCGGGTCCCGGCCGAGGCGTACGAGACCCATGCCGCCGCGCTGCGGAAGCGGCTGGCCGCCCTGCCGACCGAGGAGCCGATTCCGTTCCGCCGCCAGAACGGCGGGGACTACGACGAGCGCCTGGTGCTCCGCCCCGACCTCCTGCCGGGCCGCACCGGTCTCTCCGTGCACTACGCACGGCCCCATGCCCAGGACGCCGAAAGCACCCAGGGCACGCGGACCGCCGCGCACGGCTAGGAGGGCGGCCACAGCTCCAGCCGCCAGTCGTTGCACCGCATCATCGTCCCCACCGGATACTCGAATGCGCACTCGCCGAGCAGCGTGAACCCGGCCCTGCGGCACACCCCGTTCGACGCGGGGTGGTCGACGGACGGATACGCGTGCAGATACCGATGGGTCCGCTGCGCCGCGGCCGCCCGGGCCACCTCCCTCGCGGCCGCGGCCGCGATCCCCCGCCCCTGGAACGGCGGCAGCACGGCCCAGCCGGTCTCGTACACCGACTCGCCCCGCCACTCCCGCTCCCAGTACCCGATGCTGCCGGCCGTCTCCTCCCCCTCCGGCAGCACGATCCGGTACATCCGCCCGGCGCCCGGACCGGTCAGCTCGGCATACCGCCGGTGCCGGACCAGGATCTGCTCCTCGCTCTCCGGGCCGCCCAGGTGGCTCGTCATCTCCGGGCTGTTGACGCGGCGCAGCAGTTCGAGGCAGAGCGCGCTGTCCTCCCACGGTTCGAGCCGCACCCGCATTCCGCTCGCCCCACCGGACATCGGCCACCTCCCGCCGTCGGCGCACCCTGCGCCCGCCTTCCGCTCATTCGACCACGGGGGTACGACAACGGCCTCGTGCCCAGGTCACGGCCCGTCCCGTCCGGCGTGAGCCCTGCGTCAGCCCGGCGTGAGCCCCGCGTGAGCCCCGCGTCAGCCCGCCGACGCCACCGACTCCAGCAGCGCCATGTCGTCCTCGTCGAGGGCGATCCGCGCCGCCGCCACGTTCTCCTCGAGGTGGGCGCGTGAGCTGGTGCCGGGGATCTGGATGATCGCGGGCGAGCGGGCGAGGCCCCAAGCGAGGGCGATCTGATGCGCGGTCGCGCCGTGCCGCTCCGCGACCGTCCGCAGGTGCTGGCCCTCCAGGGCGGTGTGGCCGCCGCCCAGCGCGAAGAACGGCACATACGCGATCCCGGCCGCGGCGCACGCGTCCAGCAGCGCCGCGTCGGCCTGATCGAGCACCCCGAACCGGTTCTGCACCGCCGCCACGGGCGCGATCGCGCGGGCCTCGGCGAGCTGTTCGGCGCTCACGTTGCTCACCCCGAGCTCCCGCACCAACCCCTCCTCCCGCAGCGCGGCCAGCGCGGCGAACCGCTCACCGATCGGCAC
>NZ_JAEEAP010000027.1 GCF_016103465.1 Streptomyces sabulosicollis | reverse complement strand
GAGACGCCTTTCGAGGCAAACTCACTGGCGCGGGATGCCGACACCCGGTTGGTGTTGTTCACCGGTACGAACTTTTTTTTTTTCACAGATGTGTATAAGAGCCAGGGCCATCGCACCGTCACTTTGGCCGGGCCGTCGGGGCAGCGCACCTTCGAGGTGAACGTCCCGCCGGGCGTCACCGACGGGCAGCGCATCCGGCTGGCCGGGCAGGGCGGCCGGGGCACGGGTGACGCACCGGCCGGGGATCTGTATCTGCGGGTGCGGATCCAGCCGCATCCGCGGTTCCGGCTGGAGGGCCGGAACATCCATGTGACGCTCCCGGTGTCCCCTTGGGAGGCCGCGCTCGGCGCGACCGTTCCCGTGCCCACGCCCGGCGGCACCGCCAAGGTGACCGTCCCGCCCGGGTCCTCCAGCGGCCGCCGGCTGCGGCTGCGCGGTGAGGGCATGCCCAACCCGCGCGGACCCGGCGGTGATCTGTACGCGGAGATCCGCGTCATGGTGCCGCCCAGCCTCAGCGCCCGGGAGCGGGAGCTGTTCGAGGAGCTGGGCCGCACCTCCTCCTTCGACCCCAGGAGCGAGCGATGAGCACCCACGCATCCGGGACGGTCACCGTCACACGGTACGCGCCCGTGACATCCGTCCACTACGACTTGGTGCCCGCGCGCCGGTTGTCTTTGGAGACGGTGGCCAGCCGCACCGGGCTCCACCCCGACCTGATCCGGCGCTTCGTCGCCCTCGGCCTGGTCGACGCCGAGCGTGATGCCGCCGGGCGGCTGGTGTTCGCCCCCGACGCCCCGGCGGCGCTGGGCCGCGTCGAGCGGCTGCACACCGGGCTCTGCCTGAACTACGCCTCCATCGGTCTGGTGCTGGATCTGCTGGACCGCATCGATCTGCTGGAAGCCGCACTGCGCCGCAGTGGCGCGAGGAGTGAAGAACCGCCATGGACATGAACCGCCTCACCCAGAAGTCCCAGGAAGCCCTCCAGGACGCCCAGACCAGGGCTCAGGGGTATGGCCACACCGAGGTCGACGGCGAGCATCTGCTGCTGGCCCTGCTGGAACAGCCCGAGGGGCTGGTGCCCCGGCTGATCGGCCAGTTGGGCGCCGACCCGGAGGCGGTGCGCACCCTGCTGGAGGCGGAGGTGGCCCGCAAACCCAAGGTCACCGGCCCGGGGGCGACGCCGGGGCAGGTCTTCGTCACCCAGCGGCTGGCCCAACTGCTTGACGCCGCCGAGCGGGAGGCGAAGCGTCTGAAGGACGAGTACGTCTCGGTGGAGCACCTGGTGCTCGCGCTCACCGAGGAGGGGTCCGCCACCGCGGCGGGGCGGGTGCTCAAGGAGCACGGTGTCACCAAGGAGGCGTTCCTGGGCGCCCTGACCCAGGTGCGTGGCAGTCAGCGGGTGACCTCGGCCAATCCCGAGGTGGCGTACGAGGCGCTGGAGAAGTACGGCCGGGACCTGGTGCTGGAGGCCCGTTCGGGCAAGCTGGACCCGGTGATCGGCCGGGACGCCGAGATCCGCCGGGTGACGCAGATCCTCAGCCGCAAGTCCAAGAACAACCCGGTGCTCATCGGCGACCCCGGCGTCGGCAAGACCGCCATCGTGGAGGGCCTGGCCCAGCGCATCGTGCGCGGTGACGTCCCCGAGGGGCTGCGCAACAAGACGATCTTCGCCCTGGACATGGGCTCCCTGGTGGCCGGCGCGAAGTACCGCGGGGAGTTCGAGGAGCGCCTCAAGGCCGTGCTCACCGAGGTCACCTCCGCCCAGGGCCGGATCCTGCTGTTCGTCGACGAGTTGCACACCGTGGTCGGGGCCGGGGCCGCCGAGGGTGCCATGGACGCCGGGAACATGCTCAAGCCGATGCTGGCCCGCGGCGAGCTGCACATGATCGGCGCGACCACCCTGGACGAGTACCGCAAGCACATCGAGAAGGACGCCGCGCTGGAGCGCCGCTTCCAGATGGTGCTGGTGGACGAGCCGAGCGTGGAGGACACCATCTCCATCCTGCGGGGCCTGCGCGAGCGGCTGGAGGTCTTCCACGGCGTCAAGATCCAGGACACCGCCCTGGTCTCCGCCGCCACCCTCAGCCACCGCTACATCAGCGACCGTTTCCTGCCGGACAAGGCCATCGACCTGGTGGACGAGGCATGCGCCCGGCTGCGGACCGAGATCGACTCCATGCCCGCCGAACTGGACGAGGTCACCCGCCGGGTCACCCGGCTGGAGATCGAGGAGGCCGCGCTCTCCAAGGAGACCGACCCCGCCAGCGCCCAGCGCCTGGAGGAGCTGCGCCGCGAACTGGCCGATCTGCGCGCCGAGGCCGACGCCAAACACGCCCAGTGGGAGGCCGAGCGGCAGTCCATCCGCCGGGTGCAGGACCTGCGCAGGGAGCTGGAGGAGGTGCGCCGCGAGGCCGAGGAGGCCGAGCGCGCCTACGACCTCAACCGCGCCGCAGAACTGCGCTACGGCAGGCTCCAGGAACTCCAGCGCAGGCTGACCGCCGAGGAGGAGCAGCTGGCCGCCAAGCAGGGCGCGCACCGGCTGCTGCGCGAGGTGGTCACCGAGGAGGAGATCGCCGACATCGTCTCCGCCTGGACCGGGATCCCGGTCTCCCGACTGAAGGAGGGCGAACGGGAGAAGCTGCTGCGCCTGGATCAGATCCTCCAGGAGCGGGTCATCGGCCAGGACGAGGCGGTCAAGCTGGTCTCCGACGCCATCATCCGGGCCCGCTCGGGCATCCGGGACCCGCGCCGCCCGATCGGCTCGTTCATCTTCCTCGGCCCCACCGGCGTCGGGAAGACCGAGCTGGCCAAGGCGCTGGCCGCCGCGCTCTTCGACACCGAGGAGAACATGATCCGCCTGGACATGAGCGAGTACCAGGAGCGGCACACGGTCAGCCGGCTGGTCGGCGCCCCGCCGGGGTACGTCGGCTACGAGGAGGGCGGTCAGCTCACCGAGGCGGTGCGGCGCAAGCCGTACTCGGTCGTGCTCTTCGACGAGATCGAGAAGGCACACACCGATGTCTTCAACACCCTGCTCCAGGTCCTGGACGACGGCCGGATCACCGACGCCCAGGGACGGCTGGTGGACTTCCGCAACACCGTGATCATCATGACCTCCAACATCGGCTCGATGCACCTGCTCGACGGCGTCACCACCGACGGCGAGCTCAAACCGGACGCCCGGGGCCTGGTGATGAGCGAACTGCGCGGCCACTTCCGCCCCGAGTTCCTCAACCGGGTCGATGACATCGTGCTCTTCAAGCCCCTCGGCGAACCGCAGATCGAGCGGATCGTGGAACTGCAACTCGACGAACTGCGCAAACGCCTGGCCGAACGCCTCATCGCCGTCGAACTCACCCCCGCCGGCCGCCAGGTCATCGCCCACGAAGGCTACGACCCCGTCTACGGAGCCCGCCCACTGCGCCGCTACATCTCCCACGAGGTAGAGACCCTCATCGGCCGCGCCCTGCTGCGCGGCGACGTCGAGGAAGGCGCCACCGTCAAGGTCGACGCCCAACACGGCGAACTCGTCGTCACCTACGAACGACAACCAGAGATCGCCGGACTCGGAAAGGCCGCGTGAGAACGATGCCGAGCCAGACCGTCAAGGCGCCGACCATCGCCTGCCCCACCTGCGGGAAGACCAACAAGGTGCCCGCGGCGGCGGAGGGCCGTCCGCGCTGCGGCCACTGCAAGAACCCGCTGCCGTGGATCGTGGACGCCGAGGAGCGGGACTTCGCCGAGGTCGCCGAGCAGGCCGACCCCCTCGTCGTCGTCGACCTGTGGGCCACCTGGTGCGGGCCGTGCCGCATGGTCAGCCCCGCGCTGGAGCAGGTGGCCCGGGAACTCGCCGGAGAGATCAAACTCGTCAAGGTCGACATCGACCGCAATCCCCGGCTCGCCCAGCGGTTCGAGGTGCAGGCCGTGCCGACCCTGCTCATCCTGGACAAGGGGGAGCCGGTCGCCCGCCGCGCGGGCGCGGCGCCCGCGGGCACCCTGCGTTCGTGGATCGAGCAGGTGAGGACGGGCCGCGACAGCAAGGAAGGGTGAACGCCATGGCCATCGAGCCCGATCCGCACCTGTCGATGGTGCGTCCCGTCACCCCGCGCAGCCCCGAGGGGTGTGAGGAGTGCCTGCGCCTGGGGTCCCCCTGGGTCCATCTGCGGCTCTGTCTGACCTGCGGACACGTCGGGTGCTGCGACTCCTCGCCGCTCAAGCACGCCCGTGCCCACGCGTACGCCGACCAACACCCGATCGTCGAGCCCATGGAACCGGGCGAGACCTGGCGGTGGTGCTACGCCCACGAGGCCATGGCCTGATGACGAGCGAGGACTGGTCCGCGGGCACCGCACCCGAGGGAGCGGTTCCGGACGAGACCCCGGATGTGTACGGCGCGTATCCGCGGCTGACGGACGAGCAGATCACGTTCCTGGCCGGGCACGGTACCCGCCATCCGGTGGTGCCCGGCCAGGTGCTGATCCGCGAGGGCGACCAGTGCACGGACTTCTATGTCATCCTCAGCGGCTCGGTCGCGATCATCGAGGACTACGGCACCCCGGACGAGCGGGTCCTGCGGGTGCACGGCCCGGGGCGCTTCCTCGGCGAACTGGGCCTGCTCCAGGGGCAGGTGGCCTTCTACACCGCCCGCTCCCGCCAGGCCGGGGAGGTGCTGGCCGTCCCGGTGGACCGGCTGCGGGTGCTGGTGGCCCGCGACTCCGTCCTCGGCGACCTGATCCTCCGTGCCTACCTGGGCCGCCGCGCCCTGCTGGTCGGGGCCGGCGCCGGTTTCCGCATCCTCGGCTCGCGCTACTCGCCCGACACCCGGCGGCTGCGCGAGTTCGCGGCCCGCAACCGGCTGCCGCACCGCTGGATCGACCTGGAGACGGATAAGGAGGCCGAGGCGCTGCTGCGCCGCTTCTCCGTCAGCCCGGAGGAGACCCCGATCGTCATCTGGCGTGAGCACCAGGTGCTGCGCAATCCTGACAACGCCGAACTGGCCCGGCTCATCGGCCTCTCCCCACCGGTCCCCGACCGCAGCCAAAACGATCTGCTGATTGTCGGCTGCGGCCCGGCGGGGATCGCCGCCGCCGTGTACGGCTCCTCCGACGGGCTGTCCACCACGCTCGTGGACGCGGTGGCCACCGGCGGTCAGGCCGGTACCTCGTCCCTGATCGAGAACTACTTCGGCTTCCCGGCGGGGGTCTCCGGCTCGGAACTGGCCGAGCGGGGTGTGCTGCAGGCCCGCAAGTTCGGGGCGCAGGTGCGGATTCCGGCGGAGGCGACGTCCCTGGTGCCGGGCGACGGCCACTACCGCGTCACCTTCGCCGACGGCAGCGAGACGCTGTGCCGTAGCGTCGTCCTGGCCACGGGCGCCCGGTACCGCCGACTGGACGTCCCCGGGATCGAGCGGCTGGAGGGGGCGAGCGTCTACTACGCGGCCACCCTCTACGAGGCGCAGCAGTGCGGCGCGGACCCCGTCGCCGTGGTCGGCGGCGGCAACTCCGCGGGGCAGGCGTCGCTCTTCCTCGCCGAACGGCTCCCCCGGGTACATCTGCTGATCAGGGGCTCGGACCCGGGGGCCCGGATGTCCCGCTATCTGGTCGACCAGATAGAGCGCCATCCGCGGGTGAGCGTGGCTGTGGAGACCGAGGTCCGCGAGGTGCGCGGCGATGACGTCCTGCGGTCGATCGTGGTGGAGCAGACCCGCACCGGGGAGCGCCGCACTGTGGACGTCCGCGCGCTGTTCGTCTTCATCGGGGCCAAGCCGTGCACCGACTGGCTCGCCGACGTCCTGGCCCTGGACGACCGGGGTTTCGTGCTCACCGGCGCCGAGGCCGAGGCCCGGTCGGCCGTCGGCGTCTGGCAGGGCCAGAGCCGCGGCTGTCTGAGCCTGGAGACCACGCTGCCGGGGGTCTTCGCCGCCGGTGATGTGCGCAGCGGCTCGGTCAAGCGGGTGGCCTCGGCGGCCGGCGAGGGGGCGATGGCCATCCATCACGTCCATGACCACCTCGACCACACCACCGCCGACCCCACTCGCCCGAACGGTGACATCCAAGCTCTGTCCGGCCGGTCCGCCGCGCCGGGCGGTGACCCGCACGCATCCGCTACACATGACCGGAGGTGAAGGACGATGAGCACACCCGTCCGACGACAGCAACAGCAGCGCCAAGGCGCGATGGACCGACCCCGGGTGTGGGCGCGCAATCCGCTGGCGGAGTTCGACGATCTGCTCAACCAGATGGGCGGTCTGCTCGAATCCACGGTCGGCGGAGCGGCGACGCCCGGTCTGGCGACGTGGACGCCCGCCGCCGATGTGACCGAAGGCGACGAGGCGTACCACATCGAACTCGAACTCCCCGGCGTCAAGCGCCAGGACATCGACCTCGAGGTCAACGGCCAGGAGCTGACCGTCACCGGAGAGATCAAGGAACGGGAGCGCAAGGGCGTCCTGCGCCGCGGCGGCCGCCGCACCGGCCGGTTCGAGTACCGGCTGCTGCTCCCGAGCGAGGTGAACACCGAGGGCGTCAAGGCGGCCATGTCCGAGGGCGTCCTCACGATCACCGTTCCCAAGGCGGAGATCGCCAAGCCCCGCCATATAGAGATCACCGAGAGCGTTCAAGGCGAAAGCCAGCGGCAGCAGGAACCCCAGCAGCAACAGCAGCCGCAGCAGCAGCCGCAGGGCGGCCCCTGAGACCGCGCGCCTGCCGGCCGCGAACCAACTCTCTCCTCCCCGTGGCGGCCCCTGCTCCGCCGGGCGGCCGCCGCGGGGCACCGGAGGGCGACACCGAGCAGCTGATCCACGCCGGGTTGCGGGCCCTGCAGCGCCATATCAGCGAGGGCGAACGGCACGACCTCCGGGGCCGGATGCCCGCCGATCTGGTCACCGTCATACCGGCATAGCCGCGCAGGGCCTGGCATCAGCAGGTGTCACAGCAGGAGATCGAAGAGCCGCCCGGCCCTCTCCCAGTGCTGGGTCTGAGGGTTCTTCAGGTCCGGGTAGACGATCTTGAACGTCTGGGCCAGCGCGAGGCTGAGCCCACCGATGATCTCGGGATACCTTGCCTCGGTGTCGGCGTCGGGTGTGCGATCCAGTGCCGGGTGAGTGGCGAGCTGGTCGAGGATGGGCTTCAGCTCGATCTCCTGGTCGAGGGCGCGGAAGCGGTGGATGCTCTCCTGCAGCCCCTTGGTGATCGGCAGGTCCCACGGCAGGATCACGTCCCGGGTGTTGGCCTTCGCGGCCGCCTCGGCGATGAGCAGCAGATCGTAGAGTTTGCCGTTCACGAAGTCGCTGTAGCGCTTGAGGTCGTTCTTGTCGACATCAAGCCCCGCCGCCGCCCGGAAGAACCGCTCGAACCTGGGCACGGACATCACCGTCATGGTCACCAACCTCCAGTCGTCCGGCGCTGGGCGGCAACCCGGCGCGCCTCGTCAGCGCCACCCTCGCTCGCCGGACGCGCGACCGCACGGGCCCGCGGGCACCATCGCGCGGCCCGCTCTGCTGTCGGCAGGCCGGTGCCTGCGCCAGCTCACCTTATGGTCGCGGGCACCGCCCCGACGGCGACACTCGGGGAGCGCCGCCGGGAACACTCCGTCGGCCCAGGGGAGCCGGAGGAGCGGCGGAGAACTGGGGGCGGTTCGGGCACGCCTCGGATGGCCGGGCGCCACGGCGGGGCACACTGTCGCTCTGACGCCCCCGATATCCCGCCCCGAGGTTCCCCAATGGCGTTCGGACTGGCACAGCGCAAGGAACGGCCCCGGGTACCGCTGCGCCACGGGGAGGGCGACAAACACCGGCTCACCAGCCTTGAGGGGCTGGCCGCGCTGTCCCTGGACGCGCTGAGCTCGGTCGCCTATGGCCCCGAGGCCATCGTGGTCGTCCTGATCGCCGCCGGGACCGGGGCGCTGACCGCCACGCTGCCCATCACCGTTGTCGTCGTCATCCTGCTCACCGTGCTGGTGATCTCCTACTGCCAGGTGATCGCCGTCCATCCAGACGGAGGCGGCGCCTACGCGGTGGCGAAGAAGAGCCTCGGGCCACGGGTGAGCCTGCTCGCCGCAGCGGCCCTGGTCGTGGACTACGTCCTCACCGTCGCCGTCAGCCTGGCCGCCGGCGCCGCCAGCCTCGCCTCCGCCTTTCCCGTCCTCTCCGAGCACTTGCTCGCCGTCTGCCTGGTGCTGCTCGTCCTGCTCACCACGGTGAATCTGTGGGGAGTGGCCGAGAGCGCCCGGGTGCTGATGCTGCCGACCGTTCTGTTCATCGTCAGCATGCTCGGCATCGTCGTCGTGGGGATCCTGCGCTCGCACCCCGCGGCCGACGTCGGCACCGCCCACTCCGTCCGGGCCACCGAGTCGCTGGGCACCCTGCTCATCCTCAAGGCGTTCTCCTCGGGCTGCTCCGCCCTGACCGGTGTGGAGGCCATCGCCAACGGCGTGCCGATGTTCCGTGAGCCACGCGTCAAGCGGGCCCAGCACACGGAACTGATGCTGGGCGTGCTCCTCGGCGCGATGCTTCTCGGGATGGCGTATCTCATCCGCCGCGACCAGGTGGCGCCGCGCGGCGGCGTGACGGTCCTCGCCCAACTCGCCGCCGGGGCGTACGGAACCGGCTGGGAGTACTACGCCACCAGCCTCATCGTCACCCTTGTCCTCGCGCTCGCCGCGAACACCAGCTTCGGCGGTCTCCCCGTCCTGATGAGCGTGCTGGCGCGGGACAACCGGCTGCCCCACCTGTTCGGGCTGCGCGCCGAGCGGCCGGTGTACCGGTACGGGGTGGTGGCGCTGGCGGTGCTGTCGGCGCTGCTGCTGGTGGCGGTCGGGGCCGAGACCCACCGGCTGATCCCGCTGTTCGCCGTCGGGGTGTTCACCGGCTTCACCATCAGCCAGGTCGGCCTGGTACATCACTGGGCCACCGAGCAGCCCGAAGGGTGGTTGCGCCGGGCCGTGATCAACGGCCTGGGGGCGGTGCTGACGACCGTGGCCGGGCTGGTCCTGCTGACCACCAAGTTCCTCGAAGGGGCCTGGCTGGTCATGGTCGCGGTGCCGCTGTTGATGCTGCTGTTCACCCGCGTGCAGCGGTACTACACGGCGGCCCGCGAGGAACTGGGGCTCGGACGGATCCCGCCCCCGCCGGTGCGCACCATGAGCCTGGTCATCGTCCCGGTCGGCGAGGTCAGCAGGGTCGCGCAGCGTGCGCTGACGGCGGCGCTGGCCCTGGGCGACGAGGTCGTGGCGGTCAGCGTGCAGGCTGAGCCCGAGAAGGCGCTGGCGCTGCGGGACGCCTGGGAGCGCTGGAATCCCGGGGTGCGTCTGGAGATCGTCGACAGTCCGCACCGCTCTTTGGCGCAGCCGATGGTCGCCTACGTGCGGCGCGAGACGGGGGCCGGCCGCGAGGTCGCCGTGCTCATCCCCGAGGTCGAGCCCCGGCACCGGCGCTACGCGCTCCTCCAGAACCAGCGCGGCCTGCTGCTGGCCGCGGTCCTGCAGGCGCGCACCGATGCGGTCGTCTGCATGATGCCGTACCGCCTGAGGCTGTGATGCGAAGCCAATGGCCGGGATCGTTGTGCCTCCCGCCACGCCGGCAATCGCCGCTGGGCCGACAAGGGTTGTCGCCGACAAGGGTTGCCGCCAACAAGGGTTGTCGGGGCGCTGGCGGGTCCGTACCGCGGCCGCTGGGAGAACCTGTCCACCGGTCGGGGCTGATGGTTCTCAGCCGGCGAGATGAGCTGACAGCGCATCCACAGCGCTGGAGTCAATCGCCTGCAGGCAGGGACGTGGGCTTGCGCAGCAGCCACTGTCCGAAGGTCCGCCGTGCGGGCCGTACGACGACGCGGCCGTGAGTCGTCGTGCCGACCAGCTCCACGCGCAGCGTGATCGGCGCCTCGGGTTCTGGAGCCTGACGAATCTTGACCTTACTGTGTACGAGGCTCAGGGCTCCGGCATCGACCACGATGCCCGGCTTGGTGATCAGCGTCAGCTTCTTGCCCGTCGTGTTCATGTCTATCCGCAAGGTGTCCTGCGTGATCACTGCCTGAGTGAAGTCGAGCGTCACCTCACACCACGCCGTGGCCAGCTCCAACCTCCGCGGCACCACCCAGCGCCCCGCGCGTTTGACCGCACCACTGTGAATCCCCTCGATCCGCAGTACGTCCTTGACCTCCGCCACGGCCGTGCCGGTCGAAGCGGACACGGCCGGCAGGTCAGCGGTCAGCGCGGTCAGCTCGCTGACGGTACGCGCCGACAGGGCAGCTTCCAGGCGCTCGTCCAGCTCGTCCGCGGTCAGCAGGCCGTCCCCCGCCGCGATACGCAGCACATCCACCACCCGGTCCCGGTCCGCATGAGAGGCTCGCAGCTCGGGCGACGAGCCGGAGCCGGAGCGCTTCCCGGTGGGCGAGATCTCTTCCGACATGCTTCCGTCCTGGTCCTGTCGAAGCCTCTCCGCGCGAGGCAGGCAGCGGCGCGAGAAGAAGGCTAACGCTATATCACGGCATGGATTCGGCTGAACCGAGTGGCTCCATCGTGACGGCTTGAGGTGACCCCGCCTGTGGAGGGACGGTTCTTCCGGCACCGGGCACCTTCCGTGGAACTCAGGGGCTGGGCGATGCCGCGATCCGTCGTTGGGATGCGCCGCCGCCTGCGCGGATACTGGGCGGCATGCGTATCGATTTCGATCCCGAGTCCATGGGCCCCACTCCCTTCTACAAGCTGCTGACCTCGGTCATCGTGCCCCGGCCGATCGCCTGGGTGTCGACCGTCGGCCAGGACGGTGCCGCGAACCTCGCCCCGCACTCGTTCTTCACCGTCGCGGCCGTGGCGCCGCCGGTCGTGCAGTTCACCTCGGTGGGGCGCAAGGACTCGCTGCGGAATGTCGAGGACACCGGGGAGTTCGTGGTGAACCTCGCTCCCGAGGGGCTGTTCCAGCAGGTCAACGCGACGGCGACGGACTTTCCGCACGGGGTGAGCGAGTTCGAGGCGGTGGGGGTGGAGCAGGAGGCGAGTGTGCGGGTGAAGCCGCCCCGGGTGGCGGGGTCGCCGGTGGCGTTGGAGTGCGTGGTGCACAGCACGATGGGGCTCGGGAACTCGACGGTGGTCTTCGGACGGGTGGTGCATGCCGCGGTCGACGACGAGGTGATGGTCGACGGGCATGCCGAGATCACCAGGCTGCGGCCGCTGTCCCGGCTGGGCAGGAACGAATGGGGCACGGTCGGTGAGGTGCTGGATCTCGCCCGGATCCGTTACGCGGACTGGGAGGGCCGGGGGCCGGAGGAGGCGTGAGGGCCGGGGGCCCGGGAAGGGGTCGCGGTGCTGGAGAGCGTGGTGTTCGACATCGGCTCGACCCTGGTCCGTGAGGACCGCTACTGGGGCTCCTGGGCCGACTGGCTCGGGGTGCCCCGGCACACCCTGTCCGCGCTGGTGGGGGCCGTCGTCGCGCAGGGGCGGGACGACGGGGACGCGATCCGTCTGCTGCGGCCGGGCGTGGACATCGACGCCGAGCGGCGGGCCCGGGAGGCGGCCGGGCGGGGGGAGTGGCTGGACGAGTCCGATCTGTACCCGGATGTGCGGTCCGCGCTCGGCGCGCTGCGGGAGTCCGGGCTGCGGGTGGCCCTGGCCGGGAACCAGTCGCTGCGGATGGGCGAGCTGCTGCGGGGGATGGAGCTGCCGGTCGACGCCGTGGCGACGTCCAGTGGGTGGGGGGTCGTCAAGCCCGATCCGGAGTTCTTCCGGCGGGTGCTGGAGCTCGGGGGCGCGGCGCCGGGCGACACGGTGTACGTCGGCGACTATCCCGCCTTCGACATCCGGCCGGCGAAGGCCGCCGGGCTGCGGGCCGCGCATATCCGCCGGGGGCCGTGGGCCCATCTGTGGGCCGGTACGGCCGACGCGGCGATGGCGGACTGGCGGATCGACTCGTTGAGCGAGCTGGTGCGGATCGTCACCGGACCGTCGGCGCCATCGTCCCCGTAAGGCGGCAGCTCAGGGGAGGGGTGTGCGCTGGGTGAAGAATTCACACCCGGTGTGATGCGAGTGCTTGCATATATCTACCGCACACCCTTCCCTGTTGCCCGGCATGGCGCTTGACTCGTCCCATGCCGCTCAGGGGGCGCCAGACCTGAGCGAAGGGGCCGCCGGACTCCTCCCTCCTCGGCCGGCGGCCCATCTCCCTGTTCTCGTGCCCGGCGGATGCCGGGAGATGCCGCGTCAGCCCGCCGACTCGGCCGCGTGCGCGCTCAGCACACCGAAGCCGACCAGCGCGAAGAGCGCGATGCCCAGCAGGATTCGGTAGATGACGAAGGGCATGAAGCTCTTGCTCGAGATGAACTTCATGAACCACGCGATCACGACATATCCAACAATGAAGGCGATGACCGTCGCGAAGATCGTCGGGCCCCACTCGGTGTGGCCCTCGGAGGCGTCCTTCAGCTCGAAGGCGCCCGAGGCCAGCACCGCCGGCACCGCGAGCAGGAAGGAGTAGCGGGCCGCGGCCTCGCGGGTGTAGCCCATCAGCAGTCCGCCGCTGATCGTGGCGCCCGACCGGGAGACGCCCGGTACCAGCGCCATCGCCTGGCATATCCCGAATATGAGCCCGTCCCGGACGCTCAGCTCCTGGAGCGTCTTGCGCTGGTTGGCGACGCGATGCCGGCCGCCGGTCTCATCGCGTGCCGCCCGCCGGTCCGCGAAGCCCAGTACGAGACCCATGACCACGAGGGTCGTGGCTATCAGCCGCAGATCGCGGAACGGCCCCTCGATCGCGTCCTGGAGGGTGAGCCCGAGCACGCCGATGGGCAGCGAGCCGACGATCACCAGCCAGCCCATCTGGGCGTCGTGGTTGCCGCGCCACTCCTTGCTGAAGAGCGAGCGGAACCAGGACGACACGATGGTGACGATGTCCTTGCGGAAGTAGATGAGTACCGCGAGCTCCGTACCGATCTGGGTGATCGCGGTGAAGGCGGGCCCAGGGTCGTTCCAGCCGGCGAACGCGGCCGTGAGCCGCAGATGGGCGCTGGAGGAGATCGGAAGAAACTCAGTCAACCCCTGGACCAGCCCGAGGATGAATGATTCAAACCACGACATTGAGTCTTCGCTATCCAAAGGCTGATCGTGCGCTGCTCGGTTCCTGGTCGCAGATGTCCAGGCATGACCGATTCAGGCGGGGCGGTCAGTGGGAAGCCGGCCGTCGAGGATCAACGGCCGGTTGTGGGGCAGCGTAGCGTCCCCGGGTGCGCGCCCCATCAAGGGCCTGGTCACACCATCGGTTCATCGCTTTGACCTTGGGTACTCGGGGCTCCGCCGCCCGGCCGCGGGCGCCTGGTGAGGATCAGCCGTGGACAGCCGAGGAGCCGAACCGTATGACCGCGATCGGGCACGACGGAGGACAGGGAGGCCGACGGGACGGGGCCGGGGACGGCACCGGGAACGGCCCGGGCGGGACGATCACCACCAAGGTCCCGGCGCGGCTGGACCGGCTGCCCTGGTCGCGCTGGCACTGGATGATCGTGATCGGCCTCGGCACCGTATGGATCCTGGACGGTCTCGAGGTGACGGTCGTCGGCAATATCGCCAGCCGCCTCTCCGAGCGCGGCAGCGGGCTGCCCATCACCGACGCGCAGGTCACCGGGATGGCGGCGGCCCTCTATGTGGCCGGGGCCTGCATCGGGGCGCTGGTCTTCGGCTGGCTCACCGACCGCTACGGCCGCAAGAGGCTCTTCCTCATCACGCTCGGGGTCTACCTGGCCGCCACCGCGCTCACCGCCGTCTCCTTCTCCGCCTGGTGGTTCTTCCTCTTCCGCTTCCTCACCGGCTTCGGCATCGGCGGGGAATACGCGGCCATCAACTCCGCGATCGACGAGCTGATCCCCAGCCGGTACCGGGGCCGGGTCGACCTGATCATCAACGGGAGCTTCTGGCTCGGCGCCATGGGCGGCTCGCTGCTCTCCGTGCTCATGCTCAACACGAACTTCTTCGCGCTGAACGTCGGCTGGCGGCTCACCTTCGCCCTCGGCGTCGTCCTCGGCCTGGTCATCCTGCTGGTCCGCCGAAACGTCCCCGAGAGCCCGCGCTGGATGTTCATCCACGGCCGGGCGGAGGGCGCCGAGGAACTGGTCGCGGAGGCCGAACGGCGGATCGAGGCCGAGACCGGGCAGCGCCTCCCCGAGCCGGACGAGGCCATCACCATCCGCACGCGGAAGAGCACCGGCTTCATCGAGATCGCCCGGACGCTCTTCCGGGCGTATCCCCGGCGCGCGTTCCTGGGGCTGGCCCTCTTCATCGGGCAGGCGTTCCTGTACAACGCCATCACCTTCGGCTTCGGCTCGATCCTGGTGAAGTTCTTCGACGTGCCCAGCGGCGACACCGGCTACTACTTCGCGGTCATCGCCTTCGGCAACTTCCTCGGGCCCTTGCTGCTGGGCAGGCTCTTCGACACGGTCGGCCGCCGGCAGATGATCTCGGGGACGTACGTCCTCTCCGGTGTGCTGCTGTTCATCACGGCCTGGATGTTCGGCAACGGCTGGCTCAACGCGACCACGATGACCGCCTGCTGGTGCGTGGTCCTCTTCTTCGCCTCCGCCGGAGCGAGTTCCGCGTACCTGACGGTCAGCGAGGTCTTCCCGATGGAGACGCGTGCCCTCGCCATCGCCTTCTTCTACGCCATCGGCACGGCGGCCGGGGGCATCAGCGGTCCGCTGATCTTCTCGGACCTGACGCAGAGCGGGGTCGTCGCCGACACCGCGCTGGCCTTCTCCATCGGGGCGTCGCTCATGGTCGCCGCCGGGCTCGTCGCCGTCTTCCTCGCCATTCCGGCGGAACGGCGGCCGCTGGAGGACATCGCCGAGCCGCTGTCCGCCCGCGCCGCGGCCACGTCCGCCTCCGCCACCGGACCGGCCGGCGGCTGACGGACTCCGGCCTCGTCAGCGGTGCGAGGCCGCCTGTCAGCGGTGCGAGGCCGCCGGTCGGCCGCGCCGGTTCGCCCGTCAGCCGCGCGAGTTCGTCCGTGCGGTTCGCGGCGCCGTCCCGTCCGTGGCCGGGTCCTTGCTGGGGCGCTTCCCGAGGTGGTCCCCGAGGCGCGCAGGGCGGATACGGCCGCGTTTGCGGCAGGCCACCAGCGCCCCGGCGACGGCGGGCACCGCGATGAAGGCCAGCGCGAGGAGGAAGACGGGCGAGGTGGGGGTGGTGGCGCGGCTGCCCGCCACCACGTACGCGGCGGTGTTCGGCACACTGCCAAGACCGGTGGCCAGCAGGAACGACGGCCAGCCCATCCGTGAGACGGCCGCACAGTAGTTGGCGGCGGCGAACGGTACGCCGGGGAACAGCCGGATCGCCAGCATCGACCGGAACCCGTGATGGCTCAACTGCCGGTCGGCCGCCGTGAGCCAGCGGCCCCGCAGCAGCGGCCGGAGCGCGTCCTGGCCCAGCAGCCGTCCGAGGCCGAAGGCGATCCCGGCGCCGATCACCGTGCCACCGATGGCCGTGACCAGCCCGGCCTGGATGCCGAAGAGCGCACCGGCCGCCAGGTTCAGCAGCGGCCGGGGCACCAGCGCGGCGGTGCCCACCCCGTACGCGGCCGTGAACAGCACCACGGCCGTTCCGCCCGACAGCTCCGGCCAGCCGTGGGTCAACAGCCGCTGCGGCTGCCACAGCCAGACCGCGATCGCGGAACCCGTGAGCAGCGCGGCGAGCAGCCCCAGCCGCGACCACGGCGAAAGGAGCACGGCGCGGGCGCGGCGCGTGGCCGGTTTCGCGGGCGGCGGGGCGACATCGAGCATCGGTGGAGCGTAACCGACCGGGCCCGGCGGACGCTGTGATGTCGTCGGGTTGTCGTCCGATTGTCGGCAGACCGTCGGCAGAAGGTTCCCGAACCACCCGCCCCACCGGCCCCGCACGCACGCGCAGGCCCCCGCACGCACCGAAAACCATTCGACGCGGACCGAACACTGCGCGAAGATCACAGCATGTTCCGGCTCGCCTTCCTCACGCCGACGTCCGCGGTCGCGGACGCGCCGAAGGCTGCCGTCCTCTCTCTCGCTCCGGCCGCGGTCGCCGCCCTCACCACGGACCCGCCCGCCACCGCTCCCGCCACCTGCCTCGACGGCGCCCGAAGCTGACCCTCCTCGGACAACTCCGACGGATCCCCCAGGGGGAGGGTCGGCGAGGTTCTGGGGTCCGCGCTTCCCACCCCCGCTGACGAGGAGAGATCGTCGCATGTCCAAGCAGACGTACGTGCGCACCAAGCCGCATCTGAACATCGGCACCATGGGCCATGTCGACCACGGCAAGACCACCCTGACCGCCGCCATCACCAAGGTGCTGAGCGAGCGCGGCACCGGCGGCGCCTATGTGCCGGCGGACCGCATCGACCGGGCGCCGGAGGAGGCCGCGCGCGGCATCACCATCAACATCGCGCACGTCGAGTACGAGACCGACACCCGCCACTACGCGCATGTCGACATGCCGGGCCACGCCGACTTCATCAAGAACATGGTGACCGGCGCCGCCCAGATCGACGGGGCGATCCTGGTGGTCTCCGCGCTCGACGGCGTGATGCCGCAGACCGCCGAGCATGTGCTGCTGGCCCGCCAGGTCGGCGTCGACCACATCGTGATGGCCCTCAACAAGGCCGACGCGGGCGACCCCGAGCTCACCGACCTCGTCGAGCTCGAGGTGCGCGAGCTGCTCTCCGCGCACGGCTACCCCGGCGACACCACGCCCGTCGTACGGGTCTCCGGGCTGCGGGCGCTGGAGGGCGACCCGCGCTGGACCGGGGCGATCGAGGCGCTGCTGGACGCCGTGGACATCTACGTCCCGACGCCCGTGCGCCACACCGGCGCGCCGTTCCTGCTGCCGGTGGAGAACGTGCTGACCGTCACCGGACGCGGCACGGTCGTCACCGGCGCCATCGAGCGCGGCACGGTACGGGTCGGCGACCGCGTCGAGGTGCCCGGCACCGATGTGGCCACGGTGGTCACCGGGGTGGAGACCTTCGGCAAGTCCATGGAGGCGGCCGAGGCGGGTGACAACGTGGCGCTGCTGCTGCGCGGGGTGGCGCGGGACGCGGTGCGCCGCGGCCATGTGGTGGCCGCGCCCGGCAGCGTGGTGCCGCGGCGGCGCTTCACCGCGCGGGTGTACGTCCTCTCGGCGGCCGAGGGCGGCCGGCGGACACCGGTGTCCACCGGCTACCGCCCGCAGTTCTACCTCCGTACGGCCGATGTGGTCGGCGCCGTGGACCTCGGGGCCGCCGCGGTGGCGCGCCCCGGTGACACGGTCACCATGACGGTCGAGCTCGGCCGCGCCGTACCGCTGGAGCCGGGCCTCGGCTTCGCGATCCGCGAGGGCGGCCGCTCGGTGGGCGCGGGCACGGTGACCACCGTGCTGCCGTAGCCCTCACCGGCCCCGCTCGTCCGCCCCCCCTCGCGGGGGCGGCGGGCGAGCGGAAGCCACGGCACCCACCCGACGGCACAATGAGAGGGTGAACGAGCCGATACCCGTGAGCCGGGCCGTGGACGGCGGTACCGCCAAGCTGATGCCGGACCTGGACCGCCCGCACGCCTGGCTGCTCACGGTGGACGGCGCCCCGCAGTCGTATGTCGACCTGGACGATCCGGGCCATCTCGAATTCGAGTACGCGCGGCGGATCGCCCATGTCCTGGACGCGGCCGCCGATCCCGGCGCCCCGCTCGACGTACTGCACCTGGGCGGCGGGGCGTGGACGCTGCCTCGCTATCTGGCCGCCACCCGCCCCGGCTCCCACCAGGTGGTGGTCGAGGCCGACCGGGGGCTGCTGGAGCTGGTCGCCGAGTACCTTCCGCTGCCGTCCGGGGCGGGCATCACGCTGCGGCCGGCGGACGCCCGGACCGCGCTGGAGGCCGCGCCCGAGGGGTCCGCCGATGTCATCGTGGCGGATGTCTTCGGCGGTTCGCGGGTGCCCGCGCATCTGACCTCCGTCGAGTACGCCCGCGCCGCGGCCCGGGCGCTGCGGCCGGGCGGGTGGTACGCCGCCAATCTGGCCGACGGGGCGCCGTTCGCCTTCCTCCGCTCCCAACTGGCCACCTACCGCACCGCGTTCGCGCACCTCGCGCTGATCGCGGAGCCGTCGGTGCTGCGCGGCCGCCGGTTCGGCAACGCGGTGCTGGTGGCCTCCCAGGCCGAACCGCCGGTCGCCGTGCTGGCCCGCCGCACCGCGGCCGACGCCTTCCCGGCCAGGGTCGAGTACGGGGAGGCACTGGACCGTTTCATGGGCGGCGCGGCGCCGGTGCGGGACGAGGACGCCACGCCCTCGCCCGAGCCGCCGGACGGGGCGTTCAGCGTGGGCTGACCGGCTCCGGGGCGGTGTCCGGGGCGGCGGCCGGTCCGCCCTCGGCGACGGGCTCGGCCTCGCGCCGGCGCAGCCGCCGTACGTCCGGGACCGTCAGCACCGCCAGCGTCAGCGCCAGGATCAGCGCCGAACAGCCCCACAGCGAGGCCGCCCGGCCGAACGCCTCCTCGGCCGGACCCGCGAGCGCCGTGGCGAGCGGCACCATGGCGACGGAGCCGAACCAGTCGTACGCCGAGACCCGCGACAGCTTGTCCTCGGGGATCTCCTGGTGCAGCGCGGTCATCCAGGACACCCCGAACACCTCGACCGACACCCCGACCAGGAACATCACCACGGCCAGCGGCGCGATCGGCACCGGGACGGCGAGCGCGGCCGACGGCAGGGCGAGCGGCAGCACACACAGGATGCCCGCGAGCAGCATCCGGCGCGGCCGCCAGCGCACCATCAGCAGACCGCCCAGGACGGTGCCCGCGCCGAACGCCGCGAGCGCGAGCCCCCAGGGGCGCGCCCCGCCCAGATGGTCCTCGGCCACCAGCGGGCCGAACACCGCCTCCGCCGCTCCCACCACCGCGTTGACGACGGAGAACTGGACGACGATCGACCACAGCCAGGGCCGGCCGATGAATTCGCGCCAACCCTCGCGCAGATCCCGCACCATGCCGCCGCCGGGCCCCCGCTGGGCGACGGCGCTGACGTCCAGCAGGGAGCGCAGGGCGCCCGCGACCGCGAACGCGGCGGCGTCGACGGCCAGCACCCAGCCGGGGCCGACCACCGCGACCAGCGCGCCACCGAGCGCGGCCCCGCCGATCTGCGCGCCGTTCATGCCCATCCGGAACAGCGCGAAGGCGCGGGCGGCCTGTTCGCCGTTGACACTGGAGAGCAGCATGCCCTCGGCGGCGGGGGAGAAGAACGCCTGCCCGGTGCCGCCGAGCGCGGAGAGCACGGCCATCTGCCACAGCCGTGCCTCGCCGGACAGGACGAGTACGGCGAAGACCGCCTGCGAGAGGCAGTTGAGGCTGTTGGCGGCGACCATCACCCGGTGGCGGGGCAGCCGGTCCGCCACCGCGCCGCCGATCAGCAGGAAGACGACCAGGGGAAGCGTGCGGGCCGCCGCCACGAGCCCGACGTCGCCGCCGTCCCCGCCCGCCTCCAGTACCGCGAACGCCGCCGCGATGAGGGCCCCGGCGTTCCCGAGGCCCGTCACCACGGCGGCGGTGGTCAGCAGTGTGTAGTTGCGGCCGGCCCACGCGGGGCGGCGCGGTCGGAGGCGCGGGGCCGGAGGAGTCGTCACATCCGGACTATCCCTGGGGGCGGGCCCCGGCGTCCAACCGAATGACGGCCGCCGTGATCGGAGCGGCCGGAAGGTCAGGAGACCTCCGACTTCACCGGCCGCAGCGAACTCATGATCTTCTTGATCGTGGAGTCCGGCACCTCTTCCTTGGTGCCCTTGACCGAGTACAGGACCCAGGTGGCGAAGTCGCCGTTGGTGTCCGTGTAGGTCACGGTGACCGACTTGCCGTCGGTGGTGCACTTGTCGGTCTTCTTCACCCCGGTGACGGTGGCCGACGCGGTGTAGCCCTTGAGGCCGTGGGCGCTCTTGAACTTCTTGGCGTCGGTGACCTTGCGGGTTCCGGTCTGCTTCTGGTCGAAGGCGGCGAAGACCCAGTTCTCGGCCTCGATCTTGGCGGCCGACGCCTCGCTCTTGGCGCCCTGCGCCCCCTTCGAGCCCGCCCCGGCGGCGTGGCTCTCGTTGACGTAGCCGTCCTTGTCCTTGACCGAGCAGTAGTCCTTCTTGTACCGCGCCGGAGCGGACATGACCACGAGCGGTTTGCCCTTGTCGTCCTCGAAACCGGTGCTCAGGCCCGGTGATTCGACCGTCCACTCCGGGGGGACGTCGAAGGCGTTGTGCCGCTTGGGGCTGACCACCGGCTTCCAGCCGGGTATGACCGCCTTGACGTCGGTGGCGTCACCGCCGGCGCGCGGGTTGTCCGCACCGCCGCCGCCCGGGTCCTCGGTCGGTTCCTCGGAGGCCGGCGCGGACGTGGCGGGCGTCTTCTCCTTCCCCTTCGACTCGTCGCCGCCGTCGCTGTCGTCCTTGCCCAGGACCAGCGCGCCGGTGATGGCCGCGGCCGCGACGACCGCGATGGCCGCGACGATGGCGATCGTCGTCGTGCGCTTCTTGTTGTCGCGCGGCGGCTGCGGTGCGCCGGGCGGACCGGACGGAGCGCCCCACTGCTGGCCGGACGGACCCTGCGGCGGGCCGTAACCGGGCTGTTGCTGGCCCGGCTGGCCGGACTGTCCCGGCTGCTGGGGCGGTTGCTGATAGGGATTCGGCTGTTGGTACCCCGGCTGCTGGTACGGGTTGGGCTGGTTGTATCCCGGCTGCTGGTACCCCGGTTGCTGATAGGGGTTCTGACCGTGCGGGTTGTTCTGCTCGCCCCCGGGCGGCTGCTGTCCTGGCCACATGGCCAGTAACGATAGAGGGGGCCGACGACAGCTGCTACGGCTGCCCCGTCGCCTGCCCCTTTTCCCGGTTGCTACTGGGTGGTAACTTCCGGGTCATGTCAGAAACCCTGCCCTCCGTGGGTGAGATGCTCGCCGCCACGGTGCCCATGGTGCGCACCCTGAACCTGGAGTTCCGCGAGGCGTCGGCCGAGCGCGCGGTGCTGTGCCTGCCCGACCAGCCCGACTTCCACAACCACGTCGGAGGCCCCCACGCGGGCGCCATGTTCACCCTGGCGGAGTCCGCGAGCGGCGCCGTCGTGCTGGCGGCGTTCGGCGACCAGCTCGGCCGTGCCGTTCCGCTGGCCGTGCGCGCCGAGATCGGCTACAAGAAGCTCGCCAAGGGGCCGGTCACCGCGACCGCCACCCTCGGCCGGCCCGCCGCCGAGGTGGTCGCGGAGCTGGACGCGGGGGAGCGGCCCGAATTCCCGGTGAACGTCGCGATCACACGCGAGGACGGCGCGGTCACGGGCGAGATGTCCATCGTGTGGACCCTGCGCCCCCAGTCCTGAACCAGTCCTGAACCAGTTCTGAACCAGTCCTGTACCAGTCCTGGACCGTCTTGAGCCAGTCCCGAATCCGTCCTCCCCGGTCCCGAATCCGTCCTCCCCGGTCCTGGGGCCGTCCTCCCTTCGCCGGACTCGACGCGAGCGGGAGCACGACTTGGGGATGATGGCGACCGCGCGCCGATTGAGTAGGCTTCCCGGCGTGCGCCGCGTCCTGTCCGGCGCACGCCGGGAAGCGGTCGCCACACGGGGAGGAACCGGCGTTGCATATCGAGGAATGGCTCGAGACCGTGCCCGCGGTCAGCGTGTATCTGCTCGTGGGTATCGTCATCGGCCTGGAGAGTCTGGGAATCCCGCTCCCCGGTGAGATCGTCCTCGTCAGCGCGACACTGCTGGCGGCCTCCCAGGACCACATCAACCCCTACATCCTGGGGACGTGTGCCGTCGCGGGCGCGGTGATCGGCGACTCCATCGGCTATCTCATCGGCCGCAAGGGCGGACAGCCGCTCCTCGCCTGGCTGGGCCGCAAGTTCCCCAAGCACTTCAGCGCCGAGCACGTGGCCACCGCCGAGCGCTCCTTCCAGAAGTGGGGCATGTGGGCGGTCTTCGTCGGCCGTTTCATCGCCCTGCTGCGGATCTTCGCCGGGCCGCTCGCGGGCGTGCTGCGCATGCCGTACTGGAAGTTCCTCATCGCCAATGTGCTCGGCGGCATCGTCTGGGCCGGTGGCACCACCGCGGTCATCTACTCCCTGGGCAAGGTCGCGGAGGACTGGCTGAAGCGCTTCTCCTGGCTCGGGCTGGTGCTGGCCCTGCTCTTCGGCCTGGGCTCGATGCTGGTCATGAAGTGGCGCTCCAAGAAGGCCAAGGCCGCGGCGGTCACGGCGGCCGATGCCGAGACCGCCGAGCCGGAGCCGGTCCCGGCCGGGGACTAGGGCCGACCGGCCGGATCCATGGAACCGGCCGGACCGGTCGGACCGGCGGCTCCGCCGGGCCAACCGGCCGGGGTGCGGAACACAAAGGGGACGACCAGGTGGGAGAGACGGTGCACGCCTTGATCTTCGGCATCGACGGGAAGGAGCCACGGATCGCCCCCGACGCGTTCGTGGCCCCCACATCGGTGGTGATCGGCGATGTCGTGCTGGCGGCGGGATCGAGCGTCTGGTACCAGGCGGTGCTGCGGGGTGACGGCGGTCCCATCGTCCTCGGCGCGGACACCAACATCCAGGACAACTGCACGGTGCACGTCGACCCCGGATTCCCGGTCTCGATCGGCGAGCGGGTCTCGGTCGGGCACAACGCGGTCGTGCACGGCTGTACGGTCGAGGACGACGTCCTGATCGGCATGGGGGCCACGGTCCTCAACGGCGCCCGGGTCGGCGCGGGATCGCTGGTCGCGGCCCAGGCCCTGGTGCCGCAGGGGATGGAGATACCGCCCGGTTCGCTGGTGGCCGGGGTCCCGGCGAGGGTGAAGCGTCCCCTCACCGAAGAGGAGCGGGAAGGCATCAAGCTGAACGCCCAGGTGTACGCGGACCGGGCGAAGCGGTATCGGGAAGCGCTCAGAGGCGGCGAGTAGCCGGGTGTGATCGGATGGTGGTCATGGACTGGGAAGCCTTCGCCGAGCGCATGGCCACCATGGCGCGGGACCTGCTGGCGCAGGAGTCTGTGGAGGCCACGCTGGACCGGATCACCGCGTGCGCGGTGGATATCGTGGAGGGCTGCGACGCGGCCGGAATCCTGGTGCTCCACGGCAACAGAGTGGAGTCCCTCGCCCCCACCGAAGGACTGGTGGTGCGGTCGGACCGGCTGCAGGGGCGGCTCGGCGAGGGGCCCTGCTTCGACGCCGCCCGTCGGCTGGACGGCGAGCGGGTGTTCCGGGTCAGGGACTTCACCGCGCCCGAGGAGCGCTGGCCGGAGTTCATCAGCCAGGCCCGCGAGCTGGGCATCGGCAGCATGATGGGGTTCCTGCTCTACACCGAGCGGGAGAACCTCGGCGCCCTGAACCTCTACTCGCGCCGCCCCGCCGCTTTCACCAAGGCCAGCGAGACGGCGGGCTGGCTGCTCGCCTCGCACGCCGCGGTCGCCTTCTCCAGCGCCCGCACCGCCGATCAGCTCCAGCAGGCGCTCCAGACCCGGCACACCATCGGGGAGGCCATGGGCATCCTCATGGAGCGCCTGAAGATCACCGAGGACGACGCCTTCGCCCTGATCCGCCGGGTGTCCCAGGAGCGCAATGTGAAGCTGCGGGACATCGCCCGGCAGATCTGCGAGAGCGGCGGAGTCGACGGCTGAAGCGTCGGTCGAGCCGACGCATCAGCCGAAGCGGCTCTTCCGGCCCGCGGTCTGGACCGGAAGGGCCTGGCCACCGTGGTCCCCCGGGGGTCACTGCGATGGCGTGAGGGCCAGGTACCCCCGTGCTTCCAGTGGTAACCCCACCGTTCACCCGGATTTCGGCAGGGCCCGCGGGGCGTGTGTCCCCTCCCTCGGCCGCCGCACCGGGCGTGCCAGCGGCCCGTGCGGGCTCGGGGGCGTCCGCACGGGCCGCCAGGTGGTGACGAGGGCCGCGGCCAGGAGGAGCTCGGCGAGGTCGCCGCCGTAGTACATGATCTCCGCGCCGCCCCGGACCTCGGCGATCGGGGCGTGGATCTCGACCCAGAAGCCCCCGTACATCAACTGCGCGATGGCGGCGTGAGCGGCGATGGCGACGCCGAGGACCACCAGCCGGGCGGGCACCCCCGGCCGGGCCGGGGCCGGGTCGGGACCGGCGATGGCATAGGCGAACAGCCAGCCCGAAAGCAGGAAGTGGGCGTGCGCCGGCCAGTGCCATCCGGGATGGCCCATGGTCGCGTCGTGGACGGGGGTGAAGTACAGCGCCACCAGCCCGCCGACGGTCAGCAGCAGGGCGGTGACGGGGTGGGCGAGCAGGCGCGCGGGGCGGGAGCGCAGTACGGCGGTCAGCCGTCGGCCGTGGTCCGGGCGCAGGGCGCGCAGCAACAGGGTGACCGGGGCCGCGAGCACCAGCGCGAGCGGTGCGTACATCCCGAGCAGCAGATGCTGGGCCATATGGCCGCGGAAGTCCTCGTGGGCGAACGGCGCGAGCGGCGGCAGCAGCGCCACGGCCACCAGGACGAGCCCCGCCGCGAAGCTCAGCGACCGCCGGAGCGGCCAGCCCCGGGCGGGGTGACGGCGCCGGGCGCGGCGGACCGTCAGCGCGTAGGCGGCGGCACACCCCAGCAGGGCGAGGGCCGGAAGCCATACCTCCAGAGGGCCGCCGTCCCCGCCGTGCCCATGGCCGGGATGCGCCGCGCCGCCACCCATCACCCGCGCCCGGTGGCGCGGGGCGCCTCCGGGCCGGAGGGGGCTCCGCCGCGCTGCAGCAGATAGCCTCCGGCCACCAGGAGGGCGCCCAGGACGAGGAAGCCGGCGTCCCACCACGGCTGCTCCGGGCCGCCGTGGACATGGTGGATGCCGAGGATCTGGTGGTCCAGTAGGCCCTCGACGAGGTTGAACAGGCCCCAGCCGACCAGCATCCAGCCCCACAGGACGCGGGAGCCCCACACCCGGCGCCGGTCGTGGGTGACCCGGGCGTAGAGGATGGCCAGCCCCAGCAGCACCGCGATCCAGCACACGGCGTGGAAGACGCCGTCCCATACGGTGTTCATCCGCAGACCGGAGACGGTGTGGGGGTTGTAGTACCGCACCCCGATGCGGTCGTGGTTGGTGCTGCTGAGCATGTGGTGCCACTGCAGCAGTTGGTGCAGCAGGATCCCGTCGAGGAATCCGCCGAGCCCCACCCCCAGCACGATCCCCGGCAGCCGGATGGTGCGCGAGGCCGGCAGGCCGGCCCGGGCTGCGTCCGCCGTGGTGGCCATCACCGCGCTCCGTCCTGACGACAGCGTGTCTCCCCCCGCTCTTCGCTCCCACGGCTTCCCGGCCGGACCGGCCTCCTCACCTGTCCGCGTCGTCTTTCCGCCATCTCGCCGAACCGGCCGCCGTCTCGCCGAACCGGCCCCGTCTCGCCGAACCGGCCGAGCCGGGGCGGGCCGCCCGTCGGGGCCCTCCGTTCAGGCGGCGGTGACGGTGAACAGCCCGCCGTCGGGGTCGCACAGGATGGCCTGACGGCCCGTGGGAGAGGCGTCCGGCGGGAGGGCGACCGTGCCCCCGGCGGCGCGGGCCGCCGCCACGGCGGCCGTCACATCGGGGACGCGGAAGTGGACGTACCAGCGCGGCCGGACCCGCGGGTCGGGGGCCTGCTCGACGGCGCCGCCGTGGAGCGCCGCCAGCTTGCGGCCCTCCTCGCGCACGATCACCTCGTCGTTCTCGTACTCCACGGAGCAGTTGCCGTCCGGTGCCGCCCAGCCGAAGACCTCGCCGTAGAAGAGGGCGGCCGCGAACGCGTCACGGGTCCGCAGCTCCAGCCAGGCCGCGGCGCCCTCCTCCGGACCCGACGGCCAGCCGGGCAGCGCCTCCCCCGCCCAGAAGCCGAAGACGGCGCCGTCCGGGTCGGCGGCCAGCCCGGCGCGGCGGCCGGTGCCGAACGGGAGCGGGCCGACGCCGACGGTGCCGCCCCGCTCACGGATCCGTGCCGCGGTGGCGTCCGCGTCGTCCACGGCGAAGAACGGTGTCCAGGCGACCGCGCCCCTGAGGCTGCTGGCGAGCGCCCCGACCCCGGCCACCGGCGCTCCGCCGAACAGCGCCGTACGGAACTCCTCACCCAGCCCGGTGGGACGCCAGGTCCACCCGAGCACCGCGGTGTAGAACTTCTGCGCCGCCTGGAGGCTGGGGGCGGCGAGACTCACCCAGCAGGGGAATCCCGGCCGTGCCTGGCCGATCGGCTTCATGGGCACCACTCCTCACAACTCCGCCCCGACACCACCGCGGGGGACTGCACCGATGTACCCCGCCGGACGGGTGCTATGCCCCGGCGGTGGCGCGCGGCCAGGTGTCCGGGGCGATGTCGTGCCAGATGTTCTGGGCCTGGATCAGCAGGGTGCCCAGGACGGCGGTGGTGCCGACGGAGACGTAGCGCTCGTCGGTGAGCTGTTTGTGCAGGGCGCCGTGGTGGCGCTCCACGGCCTCCAGCGCCTCGTCCAGTTCGCGGCGCGCGCCGTCGGAGGCGGAGGGCTCGCAGATCAGTTTGGCCCGCGCGGCGCAGGCGGTCGCCAGCTCGGCGAGGAGGCGGCCGTAGTCGCGCAGCGGCTGCTTGTCGGGGGCGGGGATGGTGCGGTTCTCATCGGCGACGTCGACCATCGTGCCGACGACCGCGCCCACCTGGGCGACGATCGAGCCCCACCGCTGGTCCTCGCTCTCGGAGGGAAGCGGCGGCAGCTTCTTGCGCGACTTCCACGGCAGCCTGGGGTTCAGCCTGAGGCTCTCATGGCTCCACTGCCGAGCGGAGCGCAGGCTCTCCTGCCGCTGCTGGAGCCGGTCGGCCAGCCGTCGCCAGTCGGCGGGCGTGTCCTCGGACCAGTCCCCTTCGGCCAGCGCCTCGGCGATGCCCGCCAGTGTCTCCTGTGTCCCGTGCGCCAGATTGCTGAGGTTCTCCCGTACGTTCCGCAGATGGACCGGTGGCAGGACCAGCGCGTTGACCGCGATGCCGATCACGGCGCCCAGCAGGGCCTGCAGCAGCCGGTGGGAGACCGTGAGGCTGGACACCGGCGCCGAGGTGAGGGTGAACAGCGCGGTGGTGGGCCCGTAGATGCCCTGGTCGCCGAGGCGGGGCCAGTTGCTGAGCAGCATCACGACCGGCAGGACCAGGGCCACCGAGATCAGGGTGTTCCCCGTCAGGGCCTCGACCCCCGCGGCCAGCAGCGTGCCCACGGCGATGGCCACCAGTTGCTGCAGCCCCTTGAACAGCGAACGGTAGACGGTGGCCTGGACCAGGACCACCGCCACCCACGGCGCCATCAGCGCCACCGGGTCCTTCAGCCACCACCCCGAGACGGCCCAGGCGAGCGTGGCCGCCCCGGCCGCCTTCAGCGACTGGACGAGCAGGTCCCGCTCCCGCCCCGGTCCCCGCCACGCCCGCACCGCGGCGTCCACGATCCCCCGGGCCTCGGCCCGCACCACATACAGCTTCTCGTATCCGTGCCCCATGGCGTAGTGGGTTCCTGGAGCATGTCGGCTTATGCATGGCCGGGCGGGGCGCGGCCGCGGTCCGCTCAGCCCGTGGCCAGCAGCAGCGTGCCCACCAGGGCGAGCCCGGCGCCCGTGGCCTGGACCACACGCAGCCGCTCGCCGAGCAGTGCGCGGGCCGCGAGGGCGGTCACCACGGGGTAGAGGGAGGCGAGTACCGCGGCCACGGTGACCGGGCCGTGGTGGGCGGCGAGGTTGTACGTGCCGTTCGCGGCCACGTCGGCGAGGCCCACGAACGCGAGCGTGGGCAGCGACGCCCACACCACGCCCATCCCGCCCTCGGGCAGCCCGGGGGCGCCGCGCCGTACGGACACCAGCAGCGCGGCGCCGCCGACCGCCACATTGCACACCCGCTGCACGAACAGCGCCAGGAACAGCCCGGTCAGCGTGGTCGACGCCTCGGCGATCAGCGCCATCACCGAGCCGAAGCCCAGCGCGGCCACCAGCGTGAGCAGCAGCGTCTGCCGCTGGACGGGCGCCCCGCCGGTCTGCGGACCGCTCGCCAGGACCACGCCGGCGACCGCCACCACGACCCCCGAGACCTGGAGCAGTCCGGGCCGCTCGCCGAGCACCAGCGCGACGCCGAGCGGCACGATGACCCCGCCGAGCGCGCCGAGCGGGGAGACGACGCCCATCGGGCCGAGCGCGAGGGCCCGGTAGAAGCACAGCATGGCGGCCGGGCCGACCACCCCGGCCGCCGCGGCGAACCACAGCTGTGGGCCCGCCTCGGACCATCCGCCGGTGGCGACCACGATGGCGCCGAGGACGGTGACCGCGATGATCTGGGAGACGACGACCACGGTGAGCGCGGGTGTGCGCCGGGTGAGCAACCCTCCGCCGAAGTCGGCCAGCCCCCAGAGCAGGCTGGTGGCAAGAGCGAAGAGTGCGGACATGGTGAAACCTCGCCGTACAGTGTGGTGGACGTGGGAGTACAGCCCACGGTAGTTCACTGTACTCGACTACGCCATTCACTATTTTGGACGGATGGACGGACCGGATCGTGACGGACCTCGACCAGCTCACCCAGTCGCTCGCCCGCAACCTCAAACGGTGGCGCAACGAACGCGGCTTCACCCTCGACGCCCTGGCCGCCCGCGCCGGGGTCAGCCGGGGCATGATCATCCAGATCGAGCAGGCCCGTACGAATCCGAGCGTGGGCACCACCGTCAAGCTCGCCGACGCGCTCGGCGTGAGCATCACCACACTGCTCGACTACGAGCAGGGGCCCCGGGTGACCTTCGTCCCGCCCGACCAGGCGGTGCGGATGTGGTCCACCGAGGCGGGCAGCTACACCGCACTGCTCGTCGGCACCGAGGCCGACGGCCCGCTGGAGATGTGGGAATGGCGGCTGATGCCCGGTGACGAGAGCAGCTCCGATCCGCATCCCTCCGGCACGGTCGAGCTGATCCATGTGACGGCGGGTGAGCTCACCCTGGTGATCGGCGGTGAGGCCCACACCGCCCCGGCCGGCACCTCCGCGGCGTTCGCGGCGAACACCCCGCACACCTACCGCAACGACGGCACGGTGCCGGTGGAGATGACCATGGCGGTGTCGGTGCCGCCCGCGCGCTGAGTCCACCGGGGCGGGCTCGGCCCCTCGTACCCCGCCCCGACTGCTAATTTGGCGGCATGAGTACGCCGATGGATGCCTTCGACGAGGTCCGTCCCGCCGTCGAGTGCCTGGACCTGCTGACCGCTTCCGTCGCCGAGGCGCTGCGCACCTGGCGTGGCCCGGAGCCGGTGGAGCAGGTGCTGTTCGTGGACACGGACCCGGACAAGGCCGACACCGCCGTGCTCGTCGAGAACTACGGCTCCTGGCTGCTGGAGCAGTCCGCCAACTGCGTGGTGGTCGCGGGCAAGCGGGGCGGTGAGACCACCCTGGCGGCCTGCCTGGTCCTGGCCCACACCCGCGCGGACGTCAACGGCGTGGTGCGCCGCCACCTCGGCGCGCGCAAGGCGTCGTTCGCCCCGATGGACACGGCGACCGGCGAGAGCGGCATGGAGTTCGGCGGCATCACCCCGATCGGACTGCCCGCCGACTGGCCGCTCCTGGTGGACGCGGCCGTGGCCGACATCCCGTACGCCCTCATCGGCAGCGGCGCCCGGCGCGGCAAGCTCATCGTGCCGGGCAAGCTGCTCGCCGGCCTCCCGGGCGCGGTGGTCCTGGAGGGCCTCGGCACCTGAGGCACGGGTGGCCTCTTTCCCTCGCGGCCGACCGGTAGCGGCCCGAGTCGCTCCTGGGGCGGAGCGCGGGTCGGTGCGGCTCAGCCCAGCCGGGGGATCTCGATGGCCGGGCAGCGGTCCATGACCATGGCGAGCCCGGCGGCCCGGGTGCGCTCGTACGCTTCCGGGTCGATGACGCCGAGCTGGAACCAGACGGCCTTGGCGCCGATGGCGACGGCCTCGTCGGCGACCGGGCCCGCCAGGTCGCTGTTGACGAAGACGTCGACCACGTCGACCGGGAAGGGGATCTCGGCGAGCGAGCCGTACCCCCGCTCGCCGTGCACCGTCTCGGCCTTGGGGTGCACGGGCACGATGCGCTTGCCGAAGCGCTGGAGGACGTCGGCGACGCCGTATGCCGCACGCTGCTGGTTCGTCGACAGGCCCACGATGGCCCAGGTGTCGCCCAGCTCGGTGAGGATCGTGCGGACCGTCGCCGGGTCGCCGTACATGTCTGCCTCCTGTGGTCGCGATGCGGTCTCTTCGCAGCAGAACCGGCCGGGCGCCCCGGAGATTCCCCCGGAGCGCGCCGGGGTGTCAACCCCGACGATGGTCAGGGGCCCGACCTGGCCGTTCGCCAGAGGTGGCGGGCCGTCGCCGTTTCTACGGTCACTGGCCATGGACGCAAGGACGCGATACGGCTTCGGCCGTCGACTGCCGCTCTCGCTGGCGCTGTGCGCCGCCGGGGCGGGAGCGGTGATGTGGCTGTCGCCCGGTGGACTGGGCGACGCGGATCGGGTGGAGGTGACGGGCGGCGCCTCGGTATCGGCGTACCGAGCCGTGGCCGGGGCGGTGGCCGGGGCGCCCCCGTGGACCACGTCCGCCCGGGGCGCCACCCCGCCGCGAACGCGCACAGCGCCGTGGGCGCCACCCACCACAGGCTGAGCACGCTCAACCCGGCGGTGGCGATGGTGGCCACCAGTGGCAGGTGTCCGGCCCAGGACGCCCACGGGCGGCCGCCGGATCCGGTCGTATGTGTCTGTGCCGTCATGTCCCCCACCTGCGTGATCAGCCGACTCGCAGAGGTGACCTTACGGAGACGGGGGACCGGCGGACACTGCCGAAAGACCAATTCCGCGCAGCGCGCACACCGCACGGCATCCGGCCGACGCCCAGGAGACGCATGCTGGTTATAGGGGAGGGAGTGGGGGGAACCCGACTCATGCGGTCGGCGATCACCAGCTGTCGGCCGCGACCGACCGAGGGGGCGGAAGGAGAGGAAGACACCATGCCCGCAGGATCCAGCCGTAAGCGTGAACGGCAGTACGAGCACATCAAGGAAGGCGCCGAGAAGCGTGGCGCGTCCACTGGCCGGGCGAAGGAAATGGCCGCCCGTACGGTCAACAAGGAGCGCGCCCGCTCCGGCGAGTCCAAGTCCGCCAGCAAGACATCGACCCAGGACCGGAAGTCCGCACCGCAGCGTGGCGGCCAGCGCTCCGGCAACCGGACGGGTCCCAAGGGCCCGACGCGCGACCAGCTGTACAACGAGGCCAAGCAGCGCGGCATCGAGGGCCGCTCCAACATGACCAAGGACCAGCTGGCCAAGGCCCTGGGCCGCTGACCAGGACGCCGCGGCACTTCCTGCGGGACGCCGCCCTTCCCGCGGAACGGCGGGGCCGGGCGGCGTCCGCGCGGCTGCGGGAGAGCGGCGTCCGCGCGGCCGGGGGAGGGCGGTGGATTGGCGGCGTCGGCTACGGGTACTCAAGGGCGATCATGCCAGGCGAGACACTCCCCACCTACACCGCTCTGCACCAGCTCGTGGAGCTGATCGAGCAGGGCCCTCCCGTCTTCGTCCGCTGGTCCCGAGGGCCCGAGGCGGACCTGGAAGGCAGCGCGGTCAGCCGGGACGGGCTCACCGGTACGAAGATGCCGGGCCTGTCGGCCAACCCCCTGGTCTTCGAGGAATGGGCGAAGGACCTGCCCACCACCCTGTGGGTCGCCCGGAGGCTGTGCGACTACATCCACCTCCGGGACGACGACCAGGGCCCGACCGACGTCCACCCCTGGGTGCTCAAGGGGGAGGAGACCGGCCGGGGGCCGGACAACGAACCCCTGGTCCGCGAGGTGGAGCCGGTCGCCTGGATCGCCGAGAGCGTGATCGCCGAAGCCGAGGACGTGGTGGCACGCCAGCGGGGTGAGTGGGGGCCGTTGCACCGGCCGGCCCGGTTCGGCCGCGGCGGGACCGGCGGGACCGGCGGGACCGGCGGAAGTGGCGGAAGTGGCGGAAGTGGCGGCAAGGACTGACCGGAGGCGGTCAGCCGTCCTTCCCCATCGCCTTGCGGACCGTGTCACGGGCGCGGTCGATGGTGGCCGCCATCGGCCCGAGCGCGATGTTCTTCGCCGCCGTCTCCACGCCCGGGTGCGGACGGGTCGGGGCCATGGCCTCGGCCGCCCGTACGGCCTTGGCCATCGAGGCGAGCTGCCCGGGGTCGGTGCGCCGCCGCAGCTGGATGAACTCGTAGCGCTCCTCGGCCCGGGCGTGCGCCATGACCTCGGTGCGCAGCTCCATGAGCAGTGGCAGGAACCCGGCGCTGTCGGGGTCCATGTCGTCGAGCCGGCCGAGCTTCTCCTTGGCCTGCTTCTCCTCCCGCAGACGGTCCTCGACCATCCCCTCACCGCCGTCGAAGGACCGCCGCGCCACGGGGTGGACGACCTCCTCCTCGGCGGTCTCATGGACGGCCATCAGCCGGACGAGCCTGCGGAAGGCGTCCCGCCGTTCGTCCCCCGTGGTCCGCTCCACCTCGTCGAAGAGGTTGCGGATGTCACCGTGCTGGCGCATCAGCAGCGCCACCACATCGTCCTCGCCGCCGATGGCGCCGGTTCCGGATCGGTCTGCCACGATGTCTGTCCTCCGTAGGGCCGGGAATCGATCAGTCGCGTGAGCGCAGGGACGGCTCGGGGTGCTCACCCTCGGTCTCCAGCCGGTACTCCCGGCCGAACATGTCACGGTGCTGGGCCATCACCCGCTCGCTCGGTGGCTGGTCGCCGTCGTTGAGCAGCGCCTGCATGGCCTCGAAGCGCTCATGGGCCTCGCGCACATAGCCGGTGCCGAGCGTGGTGAGGTCGATCTGTGTGTCCAGCAGTTCGCGGATGTATCCCTTGTTGGGCTCGAAGGTGAGCACGTTCGGCAGCTCCGGGGCGACGACCTCCTCCGGTTCGCGGCCGTCGTTGCGGCGCATCAGGTCGCAGGCGATGCGCAGGTGCTCCAGCTCCATGTTCAGGTGCAGCTCCCAGATGGACTTCACCTTGGGATCCGACTCCTGCTCCATGAAGGAGTGGTAGAGGTAGCACTCGTTGTACTCGTGGTTGACCAGCCGCTCCCACCAGGTCTCGCCCGGGTCGACCAGGGACTCGTAGTGGGTGACGTGCTCCTCCTCGATCAGCCCGATCTCCTGGTAGAGCTGGCGGGCGATCGGCTCCATGTACTGCGGGCCGACGTTCATGTAGAAGTTCATGGTCTGCTGCTCCGCCGACATGACCGTCAGCGCGTGCAGCTTGGAGAGCGGGTTGGTCTGGTTACGGTCGTAGGGCTCGCGGACGTTGTCCACCGGATTGCGGTGATGGTACTTCGTCGGGCGGCCCGGCATGATCTCCGTCAGCCCTTGGACGATCTCCTCCGCCTTGCGGTGCTCGATCATCTCGTAGAGGTTGGCGTACCGGTACAGATGGTCGAAGTCCTCCAGCACCCCGAACTGGTACGCCTGCGTGAGGTACGGATCGGGCTCCATACGGGCCACCCACGCGGTCAGGTCCACCGCCACCTGCTCATAGGCGATCGTGGTCTCCAGCACCGAGGCCAGCCCCGGCAGCAGCCAGTTCACCGCCTTCTGCTGCTGCGCCTCGACCGAGCGCGTCTCGGCCAGCTGCCGCTTCACGTCCATGTCCTCGCAGTGGCGGGCCATCTGGTGGCTGAAGAGGATCGCCTCGATCTCGATGCCGTTCATCGTGATGATCCGGCACCGGGTGTACGGGTCGCAGCGGTCCGGGTCGATCGGGGTGACGTCCAGCTCACGCCACGTGCGCGTCTGGCGGTCCAGCGGGATTCCACGCTGCTCCAGCGGGTTGAAGGACATACGGGCTCCTCTGAGGCGGGGACCAGATCCGTACCCCGGGTCGCCGTCCCGCTCCGCCGGTGCCGTGGGTTTCCGCCCGATCGGCGGCCGCACACGCGTGACCGGCGCAGGAGAGGCGGGACATAGGGTGGCCTGATGCAGGAGCGGTACCGGACGGTCGCGCGCGAGGGCGTGCACGAGACCGAGATCAACAGATCGCGCTTCCTCTGCACGCTCGCGCCCGCCGCGACCGAGCAGGAGGCGCAGGACGTCATCCAGCGGGTCAGGAAGGAGCACCCCACCGCCACCCACAACTGCTTCGCCTATGTCATCGGCGCGGACGGCGGTGTGCAGAAGGCGAGCGACGACGGGGAGCCGGGCGGCACGGCCGGGGCACCGATGCTGCAGATGCTGCTGCGCCGCGAGATCCGGTACGCGGTGGCCGTCGTCACCCGCTACTACGGGGGCGTGAAGCTCGGCGCCGGCGGTCTGATCCGGGCCTACGGCGGCGCGGTCGGCGAGGCGCTCGACGCGCTGGGCACCGTCACCCGGCAGCGGTTCCGGCTGGTGACCGTCACCGTGGACCACCAGCGGGCCGGAAAGCTGGAGAACGACCTGCGGGCGACGGGGCGGGCGGTCCGGGAGGTGCGCTACGCCGAGGCCGTGACGATCGAACTGGGGCTGCCCGACGCGGACGTGGACGCCTTCCGCGACTGGCTGGCGGACACCACCGCCGGCACCGCCGCACTCGAGCTCGGTGGCGAGGCGTACCAGGACACGTGAGGACGGACCGGGCTCACGCCGGTGAGCGCACCGAGGGCGGGGACGGCGCGGACTCCGGTGCGCTCCGGTCGCTCCGGACTCTCCGGGGGAGGCCGACTCTGGACGGGCGGCCCTGGGGCGCCCGGGGCACGGGCCGCAGCCGGATCGCGGCGTCGAGACCACCACCGGGCGCCCGGGCCAAGGTGGCCTCCCCTCCGCTCGCGTGGGCGAGCCGCTGCACCAGCGAAAGACCCAGACCGGTGCCGCCCTTCGGGGCGTCGGGGGCGCGCCAGAAGCGGTCGAACGCGCGGCGCCGCTGATCGGCGGTCATACCGGGACCCTCGTCGATGACATGCAGCTCGATCCGGGCGGGCCGCGCGGGCGGGTGGCGGCGGTCGGGGGCCGAACAGCGCAGCACCATGGTGACGGTGGAGCCCAGGGGCGTGGCACGCAGCGCGTTGGAGAGCAGGTTGTCCAGGATCTGCTCAATGGCACCGGGCACCGCGAGCGCCTGGCCGACCCGGTCGCCGAGCAGCGCGAGACGGGCCTTGTGCTGGTCGAAGAGCGGGCTCCAGACGAGCAGGCGCTCGGCGCACACCTGGTCCAGGTCGACCGCTTCCGGGGTGACGGCGCTCTCCTCCAGCCGCGCCATCGCCAGCAGCCCCTCGACCATCCGGGCCAGCCGGTCGGTCTCGGTCAGCGCGGCGCCCAGACCCTCCCGGGCGTGCCCGGTCATCTCGGCCTCCAGGTTGTCCAGCCGTAGCCGCAGCGCCGCCAGCGGCGTCTTGAGCTGGTGGGACGCCTCGGCGGCGAAGGCGCGCTGGGAGGCCAGCAGATGCTCCAGCCGGGCGGCGGTCTGGTTGAAGGTGGCGGCGAGGCTGCGCACCTCAGGAGGGCCGGAGGTCACGGGTGCGGGCGTGGTGAACCGGCCGTCGGCCAGGCGGTGCGCGAACCGCTCCAGCTCCAGGATGGGGCGGCTGGCCCAGCGGGCGAAGACCAGCCCCACGGCGGCGACGGCCGTGAGGATCGCGAGCCCGCCCACGCCGAGCAGCAGCCAGATCCGGTGGACCCGGGCCTCCACCGCGTCGGTGGGCACGGTGAGGCGCACCGCGCCCTGCAGATCGTCGCCGTGGACGACGGGGGCGGCGACCGAGAGATAGCGGACGCCGCCGATGGTGGAGGTCCGGACGTCGATCGCGTCCCGGCCGCGCAGCGCGGCGGCGATCTCGGGGCGCGACACCAGGTTCCGCGACTCCGCGGCGGACAGCGGATGCGAGGTCGCCAGCAGCCGGCCGTCGTCGCCGACGATGACCACCCGGCCGCGGATGCGCTCGGCACAGTGCCGCGCCCGGTGCGGCAGCTCGCGCTGCTCCCGGCCCGCCATGATGGACAGCGAGGCGAACGCGGCCACCGACTCGGCCTCGTCCTCCGCCGAGGAGATGATCTGTTCCCGCTCGGCTCTGCCGTAGACGTAGCCGAGCGGTATGCCGAGGCTCAGCAGGGTCAGCACGGCGAGGCTCAGATACCCGAGCAGCAGACGTCGGGTCACGGCCGGGCGGCCTCCGGGACCGCCGGAGGGACCGCGTACGGGACCCCCGAAGGGGGCCCAGAAGGCGTCCCCGCCGGGGCCCCCGAGTGGACCGCCAGACGGAAGCCGACCCCGCGCAGGGTCTGGATCCAGGCCGGATCGCCCAGCTTGCGGCGCAGCGTGGCGATGTGCACATCCAGGGTCTTGGTCGGCCCGTGGAAGTGGGGATCCCAGACGCGGTCGAGGATCTGCTGGCGCGAGTACACGGCGCCCGGGTCCTCGGTGAGCAGGGCCAGCAGCTCGAACTCCTTGGGCGTGAGGCTGACGGATGTGCCGCCCACCCACACCTGACGCGTCCGGCGGTCCACGACCAGCGGCTCCTGCTCCCGGGGCGGCGGTTGGGCGGCGGCCGGTGCGGTGACCGTGGCGGCCGGTGCGGTGGCGGCGGCCGGAACGGTGGCGGCGGGCGGGACCGTGGCGGCGGGCGGAACGGTGGCGACGGCGGTGGGCGGTGCGGTCGCGGTGCGTTGGGAGCGCCGGGTCACCGCGCGGATCCGGGCGATCAGCTCCCGCATGCTGAACGGCTTCGCCAGGTAGTCGTCCGCGCCCAGCTCCAGCCCCAGGACCCGGTCGGCCTCCTCGCCCCGCGCGGTGAGCATGATGATCGGCACATCGGACACCTGCCGGATGCCGCGGCAGACGTCGATGCCGTCCATGTCCGGCAGTCCCAGGTCGAGCAGAACGATGTCCCCGTACGGCCCTTCCAGCCCGGCGGCCCCGGTGCTGACATGACCCACCATCAGTCCATACCGCCCCAGTCCCTCGACGAGGGGCTCGGCGATCGTCTCGTCATCCTCGATGAGCAGCGCTCGTACGGTCATGGGGACCTGTGTACCGCAATACCGGAATGGCTTCCTGGTTTTTGTAATGTTGCGAGCGCGGATCCGAATATTGGAGAAGACCTTGTCATGCTCTAGTGTTCGTTTAGCCTTCGCCTGGTACGGCCCTCCCTACGGTGATTCGCAACTGGTCCAACCACCCGTCAGGGAGGCATGATGAGGGCTCCGCGCGAATACCGGAAACCGGCCGACGGGCAATTTCCCGAATTCCGGCCGCGCAACGCGGACAAGGAACTCGAGCTCGATAACGACGGTGATGTCCGGGCGTACTCATGACGAGCGGACGACATGCCCGTGGCCGGATTCAGCCGGTTCCATCGCCGTCCTACGACATCGACGAGGTGTTTCCGCCCGAAGGGGCACGCGACGCCCGGCCGACCCAGCCGATGCCCGCATACCCGCCCACCGCTGGAACCGTGGGAGAAACGGCCGCTGCTCCCGGTTCCCGTATGGAGGGCATCGACCTCGGTACCGAGATCACCGCCTCGCTGGTCGTCTTCCTCGTGGCCCTGCCCCTCTGCATCGGCGTCGCCGTCGCCTCGGGTGCCCCGGCCGAACTCGGCATCATCACCGGTGTGATCGGTGGCCTCGTCGTCGGCATGACCCCGGGCAGCACCCTCCAGGTGAGTGGGCCCGCCGCCGGACTCGCCGCGCTGGTGGCGGAGACGGTGGAGGCCAACGGCATCGCGATGCTCGGCGTGATCGTGCTGGGCTCGGGCATTCTGCAGATCGTGCTGGGGCTGATCCGGCTGGGCCGGATGTTCCAGGCCACCTCGGTCGCCGTCGTCCAGGGCATGCTCGCCGGGATCGGGTTGCCGCTGATGTTCAGCCAGTCCTATCCGCTGGCCGATGCCACGGCCCCCGGCACGGCCATCGAGAACATCCTCGGCTTCCCCGCGCACGTCGCCGACACCTTCATGACCGCGCAGACGGCGATCGCCGCGCTGCTCGGCATCGCCACGGTCGTCCTCAGCTTCGTCTGGAAGAAGGTGCCGGGGCCGGTCAAGAAGATCCCCGCCGCGCTCGTCGCGGTCGGCCTCGGCATCGCCGTGGCCTCCCTCCCCGGCGTCGAGGTGAAGACGCTCCAGGTGGGCAATCTGCTGGCCGCCATCCAGGTCCCGGGCCCCGAACAGTTCGCCGGGCTCACCGACCCGGCGATCCTCACCGCCATCGTCACCTTCACCGTCATCGCGTCGGCGGAGAGCCTGTTCACGGCCGCCGCCGTGGACCGGATGCACACCGGCAAGCGCACCCAGTTCAACAGGGAGCTGATCGCGCAGGGCGCGGGCAACACCATCTGCGGCGTTCTGGGCTCGCTCCCCATGACCGCTGTCGTCGCCCGCAGCTCGGCCAACGTCCAGTCCGGCGCCAGGACCCGGATCTCCCGGACCCTGCACGGCCTGTGGCTGCTCGCCTTCGCGCTCCTGCTGCCCGGCGTTCTCGCCCTGATCCCGATCTCCGTGCTGGCCGGTGTCCTGGTACACAGCGGCTGGAAGCTGCTGGCCCCCGAGCAGTTCCCCAGGATGTGGCACCAGGACCGCGGCGAGTTCGCCGTCATGGTCCTCACCACGGGCGCCATCGTCGCCACCGCGCTGCTGGAAGGGGTGCTGGTCGGGCTCGCCGCCGGGATCGTGCTGGCCGCGCTGCGGATGTCGCAGACCTCCGTCGAGCACCACATCGAGGGCGACACCGCCAAGGTCGTCATGAAGGGCAACGCCACCTTTCTGCGGCTGCCCAAGGTGATCGACGCGCTGGAGGCGGTGGGGTCGGCGGGGACCCTGCGGATCCGGCTGGACCTGCTGGGAGTGACCCATCTGGACCACGCCTGCCGCAGCCAGATCGAGGAGTTCGTGGAGCAGAAGCGGGCGTCGGACACCGTACGGGTGGAACTGCTGCTGCCCGACCTTCCGAGGCCGGGGCCGAGGCCGAAGCCGAAGCGAAAGCCGGGCCCCGCGTCCCCGTCCGAATCCCCGCACCCGTCCGCGTCCTCGCCCATGTCCTCGCCCGTGTCCCCGTCGTGGCCGCCGCCACAGCCGCATGAGCGGTCGTCGTCCGGTGGGCTGGACGAGGCGTTCCACGGCCCCTCCCGGCCGGGCCCGTCCGCGGAGTGGTACTACCTGGACACCCGCCCGTTCGAAGGTCTCCAGGACTCCGAGGAGGTGCGGTGGAGGGACCACCACCACGGCTAGGGGTGTCCGATGGAGATCGCGGCCCGCGGCGGGCTGCTCCCCTGCCACCGCATGGGCGACACGGGCGGGAAATACGAGGTCCGTGAGAGGCCGGGCACCGACCACGGCTAACGTGGTCGGTGCCCGCACCGTGTGCACGCCGCGGGTGTGATGCTGGCCACTGGGGTGGGAGGAAGGACAGAAGTGCAGGTCGGAGACCGCTTGTGAGAATTCTGCACACCTCCGACTGGCACCTCGGACGGTCCTTTCACCGGGTCAGCCTCCTCGCCGCGCAACGGGAGTTCATCGACCACCTCGTCACCACCGTGCGGGAGCGGCGCATCGACGCGGTGGTCGTCGCGGGCGACATCTACGACCGCGCCGTACCGCCGCTGGCCGCCGTCGAGCTCTTCGACGACGCCCTGCACCGGCTCGCGGACCTCGGGGTGCCGACGGTCATGATCTCCGGCAACCACGACTCGGCCCGCCGTCTCGGCGTCGGCGCCGGGCTGATCGACCGGGCCGGGATCCATCTGCGCACCGACCCCGCCGGATGCGCCACGCCCGTCGTCCTCTCCGACGACCACGGCGAGGTGGCCTTCTACGGCCTTCCCTACCTCGAACCCGGCCTGGTGCGGGAGGAGCTGGGCGCCTCAGCGGCCGGTCATACGGCGGTGCTGGGCGCCGCCATGGACCGGGTGCGCGCCGACCTCGCCGCCCGGCCGCCCGGCACCCGGTCCGTCGTCCTCGCGCACGCCTTCGTCACCGGGGGCGCGGTCAGCGACAGCGAGCGGGACATCACGGTCGGCGGCGTCGCCTCCGTACCCGCCGAGGTCTTCGACGGTGTCGACTACGTGGCGCTCGGCCATCTGCACGGCTGCCAGACCATCACCGAGCGCATCCGCTACTCGGGCTCCCCGCTCGCGTACTCCTTCTCCGAGGCGACGCACCGCAAGTCCACATGGGTGGTGGAGCTGGGGGCGGCGGG
>NZ_JAEEAP010000279.1 GCF_016103465.1 Streptomyces sabulosicollis | reverse complement strand
ACTTAGTAATTCTACCTTGTTTCCTTAGCTACATTAAGATTTCGGATACCTTGTGATTTTTTTTTTTTTTTTAGTTGTGTATAAGAGACAGTATGGGCGCGGTGGCGCAGACGCCGGGGGAGACGCGGGGCGCGTTCGCTGGATCCCGGGCTGAGGGCCATGGTGAGGGCGGCCTACGACGAGGGGCGGCCGATTCCCGAACCGCTCGCCCGTAAGGCGGCCGAGGCCGGTGATCCGCGGGGGATGACCGTCTACGGCATCGGGCTGGGGCAGCGGGGCGCGTACGCCGAGGCCGTCCACTGGCTCGGTAAGGCCGCCGCGACGGGTGACCTCTCGGCCATGGTGGTGCTCGGCACCGTCCACCTGGACCGCGGTGAGCTGCGCGAGGCGGAGCGGCACTTCCGCCGGGCGGCGGATCGCGGCCACGGTGGTGCGCGCCTCGCTCTCCGGCAGATGCGAGCCCGGCGCAACGGCAGCGGGCACTGAATCGTTTGCCGCGGCCCTCCCGCGTCCGGGGGCGCCTTCACCGGGGCGCCCCCGGACGGCGAGCAAGGGGGCGTCTCCCGCCGGTGGCCGGGCGAGCCTGGTGCGGTCGCGCGCACGGCGGAGGATCGCCCTCGTCCTGGGCGGGACGCACGCGGGCGACTCCGGCCACGCGGCGTGGGGTCGTGCCGGGTGCCGGGAGCGGGGTGGCTGTCGCTTCGGGTCGTGCCGGGCGTCGGGAGGGGGGTGGCTGTCGCTTCGGGTCGTGCCGGGAGCCGGGAGCGGGGTGGCCGTCACATCGGGTCACGCCGGGAGCCGGGAGCCGGGAGCCGGGAGCGGGATGACCCGTGCGCGGACGGGTCCGAGGGCGTGGACGGTGCGGGTGCCCGGGGACGGCGAGGGGCGCGGCACCCTCGCGGTGCCGCGCCCCTGCGCGCTCGTCCTGCTCGTCCCAGGCCGGACCCTGCTCGGTCCCGGGTCAGACCCTGCTCGTCAAGCTGGATCCGGCCTGTCGGGTCAGACCCGGCCCGTCCGGTCCGGACCCGGCCCGTCCTGCTCATCTGGGCCGGACCCGGCCCGTCCGGCCCGTCCGGCCCGGACCGACTCGTCCGGTCACACCGGCCCGGCCACCACCGCAATCGGCTTGGCGAGCGGCTCGCCCGAGCCGTCGCGGCGCGGGTCGATCTCCGGCAGGGCCGCCGGGGCTCCGTTCGCCCCCGCCGCGCGGGCCGGAACCGCGCCCGCCCAGGCCATGACCAGGCGGTCCTCGCCCTTCAGGAACCGCTGGCAGCGCACCCCGCCGGTGGCCCGGCCCTTGCGCGGGTACTGGTCGAAGGGGGTGAGCTTGGCCGACTGCTGCACCGAGTCATCGAGGGTGCCGCTCGCGCCCGCGACCGTGAAGACCACCGCGTCGCTCGCCGGGTCGACGGCCGTGAACGAGATCACCTTGGCGCCGGAGCCGAGCTTGATGCCCGCCATACCGCCCGCGGCGCGGCCCTGTGGCCGCACCTGGCTCGCCGCGTAGCGCAGCAGCTGGGCGTCGTCGGTGATGAAGACCAGGTCCTCCTCGCCGGTGCTCAGCTCCACCGCGCCCACGATCCGGTCGCCCTCCTTGAGGCCGATGACCTCCAACTCGTCCTTGTTGGCGGGGTAGTCGGGGACCACGCGCTTGACGACGCCCTGCTCCGTGCCGATCGCGAGCCCCGGTGAGGACTCGTCCAGGGTGGTGAGGCAGATCAGCTCCTCGTCGTCCTCCAGTGAGAGGAACTCGGCGATGGGCGCCCCGCCCGCCAGGTTCGGGGGTGCGGCCGACTCCGGGAGCATCGGAAGGTCGATCACCGAGAGCCGCAGCAGCCGCCCGGTGGAGGTCACCGCGCCCACGGAGCCACGGGCCGTGGCCGGGACCGCCGAGACGATCACATCGTGCTTGGCGCGCTTGGCCTTCCCCTCGACCGGGAGCGGCTCGCCGTCGGCGGTGCGGGCCAGCAGTCCGGTGGAGGACAGCAGCACCCGGCAGGGGTCGTCCGCGACCTCCAGGGGCACCGCGGTCACCGGCGCGTTCGACGACTCCAGCAGTACCGTGCGGCGCGGGGTGCCGAACTTCTTGGCCACCGCGGCCAGTTCGCTGGAGACCAGCTTGCGCAGCTCGGCGTCGGAGTCGAGGATCCGGGTCAGCTCCTCGATCTCGGCGTTGAGCCGGTCGCGCTCCGACTCCAGCTCCAGCCGGTCGAACTTGGTCAGCCGGCGCAGCGGGGTGTCCAGGATGTACTGCGTCTGGACGTCGGAGAGGCCGAAGCGCTCGATGAGGGACCGCTTGGCCTCCGCCGCGTTCTCGCTCTGCCGGATGAGGCGGATGACCTCGTCGATGTCGAGGAGGGCCACCAGCAGACCCTCGACCAGGTGCAGCCGGTCGCGCCGCTTGGTGCGCCGGAACTCGCTGCGCCGCCGGACCACGGTGAAGCGGTGGTCGAGGTAGACCTCCAGCAGCTCCTTCAGGCCCAGCGTGAGCGGCTGGCCGTCCACCAGCGCCACGTTGTTGATGCCGAAGGACTCCTCCATCGGCGTGAGCTTGTAGAGCTGCTCCAGCACGGCCTCGGGGTTGAAGCCGTTCTTGATCTCGATCACCAGCCGGAGCCCGTGCTCACGGTCGGTGAGGTCCTTGACGTCCGCGATGCCCTGGAGCTTCTTCGCGCCGACCAGGTCCTTGATCTTGGAGATGACCTTCTCGGGCCCCACGGTGAAGGGCAGCTCGGTGACGACCAGGCCCTTGCGGCGGGCCGTCACGTCCTCCACGGAGACCGTGGCGCGGATCTTGAAGGTGCCGCGGCCGGTCTCGTACGCGTCGCGGATGCCGTCCATGCCCACGATCCGGCCGCCGGTGGGCAGGTCGGGCCCCGGCACGTGCCGCATCAGCGTGTCGAGGTCCGCGCCCGGGTGCCTGATCAGATGGCGGGCGGCGGCGATGACTTCGCCCAGGTTGTGCGGCGGCATATTGGTCGCCATGCCGACCGCGATCCCGGACGTGCCGTTGACCAGCAGGTTCGGATAGGCGGCGGGGAGGGTGACCGGCTCCTGCTCACTGCCGTCGTAGTTCGGTGAGAAGTCGACCGTGTCCTCGTCGATCGACTCGGTCATCAGCGAGGTCGCCGACGCCATCCGGCACTCGGTGTACCGCATCGCCGCCGGCGGGTCGTCGTTGCCCAGCGAGCCGAAGTTCCCGTGGCCGTCGACCATCGGCAGCCGCATGGAGAACGGCTGCGCCATGCGCACCAGCGCGTCGTAGATGGACGCGTCGCCGTGCGGGTGGAGCTTTCCCATCACCTCGCCGACGACGCGGGCGCACTTCACATAGGAGCGCTCGGGGCGCAGGCCCATGTCGTTCATCTGGTAGAGGATGCGGCGGTGCACGGGCTTGAGCCCGTCACGGGCGTCGGGCAGCGCGCGCGAGTAGATGACCGAGTAGGCGTACTCGAGGTAGGAGCCCTGCATCTCGTCGACGACGTCGATGTCGAGGATGCGCTCCTCGAAGTCGTCCGGCGGCGGGGTCTTCGTGCGGCGGCGGGCCATCGCGCTTGGGGCTCCTTCAACTGCCGATGCGGGATCTGACGCGGACCATTGTGGCCCGGCCCACCGACAAGTGTGGAACGGCCCGGGGCGCTCGCGGCCGGGGCGGGCCCCGGAACCACGCCCGGCGGCACCGCGCGCGGGCTCCCCGAAGGGGCCCGGATCCGGTGCCGGAGGGGTCGCGGAAACGGTTCGGGACAGCTCGGGAGGACGGGAGTGGACCGGAACTTCGCCAGATGTCCGTCCCCTTGCATACAGTGACAGAAGCGCTGCGCAAGCGGCTGGCACGCGCTCCATCACGCGATCGAAGGGACGTACATGCCCATGGGTCACACGGCCACGCAGCAGGCCGGCTCCGGCGGCCTGAAAGCGACCGAGCACCGCCTGGCCAATGGCCTGCGCGTGGTGCTCTCCGAGGACCATCTGACCCCGGTCGCCGCGGTCTGTCTGTGGTACGACGTCGGATCGCGCCATGAGGTCAAGGGGCGCACCGGCCTGGCGCACCTCTTCGAGCACCTGATGTTCCAGGGCTCGGCGCAGGTCACCGGCAACGGCCACTTCGAGCTGGTGCAGGGGGCCGGCGGCTCGCTCAACGGCACGACCAGCTTCGAGCGCACCAACTACTTCGAGACCATGCCCGCCCACCAGGTCGAGCTCGCCCTGTGGCTGGAGGCCGACCGGATGGGGTCCCTCCTGACCGCGCTGGACGAGGAGAGCCTGGAGAACCAGCGCGACGTCGTCAAGAACGAGCGCCGCCAGCGGTACGACAACGTCCCGTACGGCACCGCCTTCGAGAAGCTCGTCGCCATGGCGTACCCCGAGGGCCACCCGTACCACCACACACCGATCGGCTCCATGGCCGACCTGGACGCGGCCTCCCTGGAGGACGCGCGGGAGTTCTTCCGCACCTACTACGCCCCGAACAACGCCGTGCTGTCGGTCGTCGGCGACATCGACCCCGAGCAGACGCTCGCCTGGATCGAGAAGTACTTCGGCTCCATCCCCTCCCACGACGGCAAGCGGCCGCCCCGCGACGGCACGCTCCCGGACGTGATCGGCGGCCAGCTGCGCGAGGTCGTGGATGAGGAGGTCCCGGCCCGTGCCCTGATGGCCGCCTACCGGCTGCCGCACGACGGCACCCGGGAGGCCGACGCCGCCGACCTGGCGCTGACCGTCCTCGGCGGCGGCGAGTCCTCCCGGCTCCACAACCGCCTGGTGCGCCGCGACCGCACGGCCGTGGCCGCCGGGTTCGGCCTGCTGCGGCTCTCGGGCGCCCCCTCGCTGGGCTGGCTGGACGTGAAGACCTCCGGCGGTGTCGAGGTGCCCGCCATCGAGGCCGCCGTGGACGAGGAGCTGGCCCGCTTCGCCGAGGAGGGGCCGACCCCGCAGGAGATGGAGCGCGCCCAGGCGCAGATCGAGCGCGAGTGGCTGGACCGGCTGGCCACGGTCGGCGGCCGGGCCGACGAGCTCTGCCGTTACGCGGTGCTCTTCGGCGACCCGCAGCTGGCGCTGACCGCCGTGGAGCGGGTGCTCGACATCAGCCCCGAGGAGGTGCGGGCCGTGGCCGCGGCGCGGCTGCGCCCCGACAACCGAGCCGTGCTGGTCTACGAGCCCGTCCAGGGTGCCGAGGACGCAGCCGACACCGCCGAAGCCGCCGAGACCGACGCAGAAGGGGAGGCGGCCCAGTGAGCGACGCCGTCACCGCGACCATGACCTTCCACCCGCAGCCCAAGGGTGGTGCCCCCAAGCCGTGGGCGTTCCCGGCCCCCGAGCGCGGTGTGCTGCCCAACGGGCTCACCGTGCTGCGCTGCCACCGCCCCGGCCAGCAGGTCGTCGCCGTCGAGATCAACCTGGAGGCGCCGCTGGACGCCGAGCCGGCCGGGCTCGAGGGCGTCGCCACGATCATGGCCCGCGCCCTGTCGGAGGGCACCGACAAGCACGACGCCGAGGAGTTCGCCGCCGAGCTGGAGCGCTGTGGCGCCACGCTGGACGCCCACGCCGACCACCCCGGTGTCCGCGTCTCCCTGGAGGTCCCGGCCTCCCGGCTGCCCAAGGCGCTCGGGCTGCTGGCCGACGCCCTGCGCGCCCCCGCCTTCCCGGACGGCGAGGTCGAGCGGCTGGTGCGCAACCGGCTGGACGAGATCCCCCACGAGCTGGCCAACCCGGCCCGCCGCGCCTCCATGGCCCTCTCCGCGGAGCTCTTCCCGGCCGAGTCGCGGATGTCCCGGCCGCGCCAGGGCACCCAGGAGACCATCGAGGGCATCGACGCCGCGGCCGTGCGGGCCTTCTACGAGGCGCATCTCCGCCCCTCCACCGCCACCGCCGTCATCGTGGGCGACCTCGGCGGCGTCGACCTGGACCGGGCGCTCGCCGACACCCTCGGCGCCTGGACGGGCGGGGCGGGCGCGCCGCGCACGGCTCCGCCGATCGTCGCGGACGACACCGGCCGTGTGGTGATCGTCGACCGGCCGGGCGCGGTGCAGACCCAGCTGCTCATCGGGCGCGTGGGCGCCGACCGCCACGACCGGGTCTGGCCCGCGCAGGTGCTCGGCACGTACTGCCTGGGCGGCACCCTCACCTCCCGCCTCGACCGCGTGCTGCGCGAGGAGAAGGGCTACACCTACGGGGTGCGCGCCTTCGGCCAGGTGCTGCGCTCCGGGCCGCCCTCGCCCGCGGGGGGATCCTCGGGCGCCGCGATGCTGGCGATCAGCGGCTCGGTGGCCACCGAGGTCACCGGCCCCGCGCTGGACGACCTCTGGAAGGTGCTGCGCACGCTGAAGGAGGAGGGGCTGACCGACGACGAGCGCGATGTCGCGGTGCAGAACCTGGTGGGCGTCGCCCCGCTGAAGTACGAGACGGCGGCGTCCGTCGCGAACACCCTGGCGGACCAGGTCGAGCAGCACCTTCCGGACGACTTCCAGGCGCAGTTGTACGCCCGTCTGGCGGAGACCGGCACGGTGGAGGCCACCGCCGCGGTGGTGAGCGCCTTCCCGGCGGACCGGCTGGTCACGGTGCTGGTCGGGGACGCCTCGGCGATCGCGGAGCCGGTCCGGGCGCTGGGCATCGGCGAGGTGCGGGTCATCTCCGGCTGAGCCGGGGAGAGTTGGCCGGATCCGGTCGATGAGCCGCCGGTCCGGGGCGGCTCACTGACGGTCCGGCAGGCGGTCCGGTCGACGAACCGGCAGCGGAAGGACCCCGGCCCCGTAAGGGCGCCGGGGTCCTTCCCACATGCCCGATTTATGGGAGTGACTGCTTGTTTGGTTTGTGGGGAGAGCAACAAAAAACCGGAACCGTTTGGTGATCGAAAGCGGGCCCGTTTAGCGTCAGTCCGGCTGTTCGCCAGCGACCCGCCGCACCCGCGGCACGGACAGTCATCGCCGAGTCCCCGTACGGCGCGAGCCAGGGGAGCCGGGGACCCAATACGTCCCCAGGGGTGAATCGGGCGCCTTCCCCGGCCGGGGGAGGGGTCCGTAGGAGACCTTCCTGCTCCGAACCCGTCAGCTAACCCGGTAGGCGAGAAGGAAGGAAAGGAGTGCGCCTCAGCATGGCGTCCACCCGCACTGCCACCGGGAAGCATCGCCGCACCAGCAAGGCCAACATCCGCACCGGCGCGAACGTCGTGGGCATCACCACCGTCGCCTCGGGTGTGGTCGCCGGGATCACCGGGCAGGCGTTCGCGGCCGACGGGGGCCCCAACCCCCAGCAGACCGGTCTGACCCAGGCGATCGTGATCGGCGACGGGATCGCGGACCACATCGAGGCCCAGGCGCAGTCCCAGGAGACCGCCGCCGAGCAGGCCGCCGCCAAGGCCAAGGCAGAGGCGATCGCCCGCCAGGAGGCCGCCCGGAAGGCGGAGGCCGCGGCGAAGAAGGCCAAGGCCGAGCGCGAGGCCAAGGAGCGCGCGGCGCGCGAGGCCGAGCGCAAGCGCCTCAACACCTTCGTGTCGCCGATCAGCGGCTCCTACGTCTCCACCGGCTACCAGGCGTCCAGCGGCCTGTGGTCCTCGGGCAGCCACACCGGCATCGACTTCCACGCCTCCACCGGCACCACGGTGCACTCCGTGGGCATGGGCGAGATCGTCGAGGCGGGCTGGGGCGGCTCCTACGGCAACAACGTCGTCATCAAGATGAACGACGGCACCTACACCCAGTACGGCCACCTGTCGTCGATCAGCGTCTCGGTCGGCCAGAAGGTCACCCCCGGCCAGCAGATCGGCCTGTCGGGTGCCACCGGCAACGTCACCGGACCGCATCTGCACTTCGAGGCCCGCACCAGCCCGGACTACGGCTCGGACATCGACCCCCTGGCGTACCTGCGCTCGCACGGCGTCAACGTCTGACCCGGCCGCGCGACCGGCGCGAACGCCGCGCGGTCCCGCGGCCACGGGATGCCGGGACCACGCGAGACTTCCGAGAAGGCCCCGTCCGCCGGACGGGGCCTTCGGCGTGCCACCGGCCGCCTGACCAAAAAATATCCATGAAATGCTCCCCGCCATCGGAAATGACGTCCGCGTGGAATAGAGTCGTTCAACGCGCGTTCCATGGCCGCGTTTCGCGGGCGTTAAGGCGGAGGTTCGACAATGCGGGACCGTAAGTGAGCGGGGATACGGCCGCGGTCCAGGGCGGTCGCCGGATTTCGGCACACGCGGTCTGCGCGGCGATTCGCGACGACATCGTCTCCGGTGCGTATCAGCCGGGCAGCCGCCTCACCGAGGAACTCCTCGCCCGGCGCTACGGCGTCTCCCGGGTGCCGGTCCGCGAGGCCCTGCGCACCCTGGAGTCCGAGGGCTTCGTGACGACCCGGCGGCACGCGGGGGCCTGTGTCGCCCAGCCCTCCGAGCGCGAGGTGGCCGATCTGCTGGACATCCGCGCCCTGCTGGAGCCGCTGGGCGCCGCGCGGGCCGCGCAGCGCCGCACCGAGGCCCATCTGAAGGTGTTGCGCGGGCTGGTCAGGCTCGGCCGGGAGCGCGCCCAGGGGGGCCGGCTCGGCGAACTGGGGCCGCTGGGCGACTGGTTCCACGAGACGCTCGCCCAGGCGTCCGGCAGCCCTAGCCTGGCCGCGCTGCTGGTCCAGCTGCGCCGCAAGACCGCGTGGGTGTACGCGGCCGCTCCCGGGCCGCGGCCCGCGCCGCCCGAGGGGGGCCCGCGCCCCGACCCGGCCGCGCGGGCCGTGGAGTCCTGGGCGGAGCACGGCGCGCTGGTGGACGCGGTGGCGCGCGGCGACGCCGACCGGGCGCGGGCGCTCGCCACGGCGCACACCGAGCGCGCGCTGTCGGAATACCGGCTGCGCCGCCCCATTCCGGTGAGGACTTCGAAACATTCCGTCAACACGGCGAGCGGCCGGAATTAACAGAGCTCCCGTATACAACTCCAAGGGAATTCTGTGCGCGGAAACAGAAAAGCGGCGGGGCCGCGGTGCCGTAATGGTCACCGCGGCCCCGCCGTGCAGAATCCCTGAAATCAGACGAGAATCAGCCGGGAATTTCAGACGGGACTCGCCCGGGTCAGACGGTCTCGGGAAGCTCCTCGAGGCCCTCCGCCACCAGCTTCGCCAGACGGTCGAGCGCGACCTCGGCGTCGTCCGCGTCGGAGGCGAGGACGACCTCTTCGCCGCCCTGGGCGCCCAGGCCGAGCACGGCCAGCATGGAGGCGGCGTTGACCGGGGTGCCGTCGGCCTTGGCGATCGTGATGGGGACGCCGGCGGCGGTGGCCGCCCGGACGAAGATCGACGCAGGGCGGGCGTGCAGGCCCTCGGCCCAGCCGATGGTGACGCGGCGCTCAGCCATGGTGTTGCCCTTCAGGTGTGACGGGTGCTGTTGTCTAGACCAAAATCATACGGTGTCCGGGTTCACCCGAACGATGTCCGAGTGAGCCCGGCCATGCCCGGACTGGTCCGATACGGACCTTCCCCCGACACTCGGCCCGCACGCAAGGGCGTCCACCATTCGGACCGGGCGGGCCCGTACCCTGGCTCCCATGCGGAGCCCGTCGGACCATCACGCCTACCCGACCCACTGGGAAGCCGATGTGGTGCTCCGGGACGGCGGCACGGCCCAGATCCGTCCCATCACCCCTGATGACGCCCAGCGGCTGGTCAGCTTCTACGAGCGGGTCTCGGACGAGTCGAAGTACTACCGCTTCTTCGCGCCCTACCCCCGCCTCTCCGACCGCGATGTCCACCGCTTCACCCACCACGACTACGTCGACCGGGTGGGCCTGGCGGCCATCGTGGGGGACGAGTTCATCGCCACCGTGCGGTACGACCGCATCGACGGCCGGGGGATGCCCGCCCGCACGTCTCCCACCACCACCCTCAATGGGCGCTTCGCGGCCCCTTCTGATCCTGCCCCCGCCGACGAGGCCGAGGTCGCCTTCCTCGTCCAGGACGCCCACCAGGGCCGCGGGGTGGCCTCCGCGCTCCTCGAACACATCGCCGCCGTGGCCCGCGAGCGGGGCATCCGGCGCTTCGCCGCCGAGGTGCTGCCCGCCAACACCAAGATGATCAAGGTGTTCACGGACGCGGGCTACACCCAGAAGCGCAGCTTCGAGGACGGGGTCGTCCGCCTCGAGTTCGACCTCGAACCCACCGACCGCTCCCTGGCCGTCATGCGCGCCCGCGAGCAGCGGGCCGAGGCCCGGTCCGTCCAGCGGCTGCTGGCGCCCGGCTCCGTGGCCGTCATCGGCACCAGCCGCACGCCCGGCGGCGTCGGCCGCACCGTACTGCGCAACCTCCTGGACGGCGGCTTCACGGGGCGCGTCCACGCCGTCAACCACGCCTTCCCCGACGACATGACGCGCCTGGAGCCCGAGGGCGTCCCGGCCCACCGCTCGCTGCGCGCCATAGAGGAGCCCGTGGACCTGGCCGTCGTCGCCGTCCCCGCCGAGCGGGTGCCCGCCGTCGTGGCCGAATGCGGCGACCACGGGGTCCAGGGGCTCGTCGTGCTCTCCGCCGGATACGCCGAGAGCGGGCGCGAGGGCCGGGACCGGCAGCGCGACCTCGTCCGCCAGGCCCGGTCCTACGGCATGCGCGTCATCGGCCCCAACGCCTTCGGCGTCATCAACACCGCCGACGGCGTCCGGCTGAACGCCTCCCTCTCCCCCCAGCTGCCCAACCCCGGCCGACTGGGCCTGTTCACCCAGTCCGGGGCGATCGGCATCGCGCTGCTGTCCGGGCTGAACCGGCGCGGCGCCGGACTGGCGAGCCTCGCCGGGATCGCGGGGATATCGACCTTCGTGTCCGCCGGGAACCGCGCCGACGTCTCGGGCAACGACCTCCTCCAGTACTGGTACGACGATCCGCTGACCGATGTGGTGCTGATGTACCTGGAGTCGATCGGCAACCCGCGCAAGTTCACCCGGCTCGCCAGGCGCACCGCCGCCGTCAAACCGGTGGTGGTGGTCAAGGGTGCCCGCCACACCGGCAGCGCCCCCACCGGCCACGCCGTGCCCACCACCCGGATCCCGGACGCCACTGTCTCCGATCTGCTGCGGCAGGCGGGCGTCATCCGGGTCGAGACCGTGACCGAACTCGCGGACACCGGAGTGCTGCTCGCCTCCCAGCCGCTGCCCGCCGGTCCGCGCGTCGCCATCCTCGGCAACTCCGAGTCGCTCGGCCTGATCACCTACGACGCCTGCCTCACCGAGGAACTCCGCCCGCTGCCGCCCCGCGACCTGACCACGGACGCCACCCCGGACGACTTCCGGCGCGCCCTGACCGAGGCCCTGGCCGATGACACGTGCGACGCCGCCGTCGTCACCGCCATCCCCTGGGTCGGCGACGGCAGCGCCCAGGCCCTCGCCGCGGCAGTAAGGGAGGCGGCCCAGGCTCCCGGGCCCGGTCCGGCCAAGCCGGTGGCGGTGGTCCACCTGGAGATCCAGGAGCTCGCGGAGGCCCTGGCCGGCACCGGTGGCGAGCCCGCCCCGGGCACCCGCCGGATCCCCGCCTACCCCGCCGCGGAGCGGGCCGTGCGCGCGCTCGCCGAGGCCGTGCGGTACGCGCGCTGGCGGCAGGAGGCCGCCGAGCCCGGGCGGGTCCCGGAGTACGACGACATCGACGAGGTGGGCGCGGCCGCCGACATCCAGGTGCTGCTCGCCCCGGCCGACGGCCCGGCCGACACCCCGGGCGGTGGGCTCGGCGACGTCACCGGCGGCGGGCTTGGCGAAGCCCCGGGCAGTGGGCTTGGCGGAGCCCCGGGCGGTGGGCTTGGCGGAGCCCCGGGCGGTGGGCTCGGCGACGTCACGGGCGGCGGGCTCGGCGAAGCCACGGGCGACGGCCCGGGTTCCGGGGTCGAGCTGTCCGCCGCCGACACCCAGCGCCTCCTGGCCCGCTACGGCGTGAGCGTGCTGCCCTGTCCCTTATACACATCTGACGCTGCCGACGAC
>NZ_JAEEAP010000278.1 GCF_016103465.1 Streptomyces sabulosicollis | reverse complement strand
GGTGTGGGCGGGGTTTGGGGTGCGTCCTGCTGCGGTGGTGGGTCATAGTCAGGGGGAGATTGCGGCGGCTGTGGTGGCGGGGGCGCTGTCCTTGGAGGACGGTGCGAGGGTGGTGGCTTTGCGGAGCAGGGCGTTGCGGCGGCTGGCTGGTGGTGGGGCGATGGCGTCGCTGGGGGTGGGTGAGGTGCGAGCGGGGCTGCTCCTGTCCGGTCTGGGGGAGGAGGCTGCGGGGGTGGGTGTGGCGGCTGTCAACGGTCCCTCTTCCACGGTGGTTTCAGGGCCGCCGGACCAGGTGGCTGCTGTGGTGGCCGCGTGTCAGGAGGTGGGGGAGCGGGCGCGGCTGATCGAGGTGGATTATGCCTCGCATGGTCCTCAGGTGGATCAGATTCGCGATGAGTTGACGCGGGTGCTGGAGGGTGTTCGTCCGCTTGCTGCGTCCGGTTCGGGTACGGCGTTTTACTCGGCGGTGACCGGTGGTCGTGTCGTCACCACCGGCTTGGATGCGGCTTACTGGGTGTCCAATCTGCGGGAGCGGGTGCGGTTCGCCGATGCTGTCGAGGCGTTGCTGGCGGATGGGCATCGGGTGTTCATCGAGGCGAGCACTCATCCGGTGTTGACCATTGGCATGCAGGAGACTTTTGAGCAGGTGGGTGTGGAGGCGGTGGCCGTGCCCACCCTGCGCCGCGATCACGGTGGTCGGGCTCAGCTCCTCCACTCGCTCGCCCAGGCGTTCACCGCCGGTGTCGACGTCGACTGGAAGGCGGCGTTCCCGGCCGATCCCACCCCGCGTACCGTCGATCTGCCCACATACGCCTTCCAGCGCCGGCGCTACTGGGCCACTGCCACCACCGGAGGTGTTGGTGACGTGGGTGCCGCGGGGCTGCAGCGGGTGGAACACCCGTTGTTGCGGGCGGCGGTGGGCCTCGCCGATGGCGGGCTGGTGCTGACCGGACGGGTGTCGGCCACCGGCGGCGAAGGCTGGCTCGGTGACCATGTGGTCGCCGGAGCGTCGCTGGTGCCGGGTGCGGCGCTGGTGGAGTGGGTGTTGCGGGCAGCCGATGAGGCGGGTTGTCCCGGCGTCGAGGAACTCGCGCTGCAGGTGCCGTTGGTGCTCCCGGAGTCGGGCGGGCTGCGGGTGCAGATCGTGGTGGGCGGGGCCGCCGAGGACGGGCGGCGCGACGTCCGGGTGTACTCCCGGCCCGACCGCGATGCCGAGCCCGGCGCAGATCCGGACTGGGTGCCCCATGCGGAGGGCGTCCTGAGCCCGCCGAGCGATCCGACCGCTCCGACTGCTTCGACTGCTCCGACCGCACCCAACGCGGCCGGTGAACTGGCGGGAGTCTGGCCCCCCGAGGGCGCGAAGCCGATGGATGTCGCGGACTTCTACGAGCATGCCGCGGCGGTGGGCTACGCGTACGGACCGTCGTTCCAAGGGCTGCGCGCCGTGTGGCGGGACGGTGCGGACCTGCTGGCCGAGGTGGCGTTGCCCGAGGCGGCCGGGGAGGCGGACGGGTTCGGCATCCACCCGGCGCTGCTCGACGCCGCCCTGCATCCCATGCTGCTCGCCGCCGACATAGGGGCGACCGACGAGGGGATGAGGCTGCCGTTCGCCTGGAACGGGGTGTCGCTGTGGGCCACGGAGGCGACCACCATCCGGGTCCGGCTCTCACTCCAACAGAACGGTGCCGCGGGGGAGCGCGGGTTGAGGGTGGTCGTGGCCGATGGCATGGGCGCCCCGGTGCTCACGGTCGACTCCCTGACGATGCGCCCCGCCGACCCCCGTCAACTGCGATCCGCGGGCGGACGTGGCGTCGATGGGCTGTTCACCCTGGACTGGATTCCGATGCCCGACGTGCCGGACGCGGACGCCTCCGGCGCCACGGCCTGGGTGGTGCTGGGCGAGGACGTGCTGCGCTTGGCCGAGGAGCCCGGACTCGGCGGCGCGGGAGTGGTGTGCCATCCGGATCTCGAAGCACTGACCGCCGCTCTCGACGACGGTACGCCACCTCCCGTGTTCGCCGTGACCCACCTGCTCGGCGACGGCGGCCCGGCGGAGGCCGGAGCCGCGGCGAGGGCGGCCGATGGCTTGGCCGCCGTCGGCCGGGCGCTGGAGCTGGTGCGGGGGTGGCTGGCCGAACCGCGCCTGGCCGACGCCCGATTGGTGGTGGTCACTTGCGGTGCGGTATCGACCGGCGGCCCTGAGGGCGGGGAACCCGACGACGGAGCGTTGGATGTGGCCGCCGCGGGGCTGTGGGGCCTGCTGCGGAGTGCGCAGGTGGAGCACCCGGACCGGTTCGTCCTCCTCGACCTTCACCAGGCCATCGAACCCACCGCGGGTGAGGTGGCGGATGCCGTGGTGCGTGCCGTACGTGCGGATGAGCCACAGGTGGCGCTGCGCACCGGGACGCTGGTGGTGCCCCGGCTGAGGCGCGCGCGTGACGCCGGCGGCGACGAGGCGGAGTCCGAATCCGGGACGCTGAGCCCTGGCGGGCTCCACCCCGACGGCACGGTGCTGATCACCGGTGGTACGGGTCTGCTCGGCGGGCTGGTGGCCGAGCATCTCGTACGGACGTGGCAGGTCAGGCATCTGGTCCTGGTCAGCCGACGCGGCGCGGACGCGCCCGGCGCACCGGAGTTGGCCCAGCGGCTGAGCGACCTCGGTGCGCAGGTGCGGATCGCCGCGGTGGATGTCACGGACGCGGACGCGGTGGCCCATGCGGTGGCCGGTGTCGACCCGGCGCATCCGCTGACCGGTGTCATTCACGCGGCGGGGCTGCTGGATGACGCCGTGGTCACCTCGCAGACGCGGGAACAGGTGGCGCGGGTGTGGGCGGTGAAGGCCACGGCGGCCGCCCATCTGCACACCGCCACGGCGGACCTTCCGCTCCGCATGTTCGTGATGTTCTCCTCGGCCGCCGGAGTCGTGGGCAACGCGGGCCAGGCCGGATACGCGGCGGCGAACGCGTTTGTCGACGCGCTGGTCACCCATCGACGGGCGCTGGGGCTGCCCGGGCTCTCCCTGGCGTGGGGGCTATGGGCACGGGCCAGCGAGATGACCGGGCATGTGGGCCGGGCGGACCTGACGCGGCTGCGCGGAATGAGGCCGTTGTCGTCCGAGCACGGGCTGGCCCTGCTGGACGCCGCATGCCGGTGTGCGAACCCGTTGATGGTGGCCGTGGACTTCGACCCGGCCGGGGTGGCCGGTGAGGACCTTCCGGCGGTGCTGCGGGGGTTGGTGTCCGGCCGTTCTCGACGGCGGGCCGCCGAGGACGGTCCGTCGGCCTCGGGGTTGGCCGCTCGGTTGGTGGGGTTGGATGCGGCTGGTCGGTTGGATGTGGTGGTGGAGGTGGTGCGGGGTGGTGTGGCGGTGGTGTTGGGGTTCGGTTCGCCGGGTGAGGTGCGGGTGGATGCGGCGTTCAAGGAGTTGGGTTTTGATTCGTTGACGGCGGTGGAGTTGCGTAATCGGTTGTCGGCGGTGACGGGGTTGCGGTTGCCGGCGACGTTGGTGTTCGACTATCCGACGCCTCGGGCGTTGGCGGAGTATCTCTGCGCGCGGCTGACCGGCGAGACCGCCGGTTCCCGTGCTCCGGTCGCGGTGCGGGCCGACGCGGACGATCCGGTAGCGATCATCGGCATGACCTGCCGTTTCCCGGGAGGTGCGAACTCCCCCGAGGCGCTGTGGGACCTGGTGGCCTCGGGGAAGGACGTGATCGGGGAGTTTCCGACCGGCCGGGGCTGGGACCTGGACGGGCTCTTCCACCCCGATCCCGACCACCCCGGCACCTCGTACGCGCGCCAAGGCGGGTTCCTGTACGACGCCGATGCCTTCGACGCGGCGTTCTTCGGGATCAATCCGCGGGAGGCGCTGGCGACGGATCCGCAGCAGCGGTTGCTGCTGGAGGCGTCGTGGGAGGTGCTGGAGCGGGCGGGGATCGACCCGGTGTCGTTGAAGGGCAGCCCGACCGGTGTCTACGCGGGCGTGATGTACCACGACTACGCGGCCGGGCTCAGCGGCGGTGCCGAGAAGCTCGAGGGCTATGCGATGCTCGCGGGTTCGGGCAGTGTGGTCTCCGGTCGGGTGGCGTACACGCTGGGGTTCGAGGGCCCGGCGGTGACGGTGGACACGGCCTGTTCGTCGTCGTTGGTGGCGATGCATCTGGCGGCGCAGGCGTTGCGGCAGGGGGAGTGCACGCTGGCGTTGGCCGGTGGGGTGACGGTGATGGCCACTCCGGATGTGTTCACCGGTTTCTCCCGTCAGCGTGGCCTGGCCCCGGATGGCCGGTGCAAGCCGTTCGCGGCGGCGGCCGATGGCACGGGCTGGGGCGAGGGGGTGGGTGTTCTGCTGCTGGAACGGCTGTCGGATGCCCGGCGCAACGGCCACGATGTTCTGGCCGTGATGCGTGGCTCGGCCGTCAACCAGGACGGTGCGTCCAATGGGCTCACCGCGCCCAACGGTCCGTCCCAGCAGCGGGTGATCCGTCAGGCCCTGGCGAGCGCGGGGCTGTCGCCATCCGACGTTGATGCGGTGGAGGCGCACGGTACGGGTACGACGCTGGGTGATCCGATCGAGGCGCAGGCGCTGCTGGCCACGTACGGTCAGGACCGGCCGGGGGACCGGCCGCTGCTGCTGGGCTCGATCAAGTCCAACATCGGCCATGCCCAGGCGGCGGCGGGCGTCGCGGGTGTCATCAAGATGGTGCAGGCGATCCGGCACGGAACACTGCCCGCTTCTCTGCACATTGACGAACCCACTCCCCATGTGGACTGGGAGAGCGGTGCGGTGCGGCTGCTGACCGAGCCGGTGGAGTGGCCGGGCGGTGAGCGGCCGCGCCGGGCCGGTGTGTCCTCCTTCGGTGCCTCCGGCACCAATGCCCATCTCCTCTTGGAGCAGGCCCCCGAGCCGGTCGAGCACGCCACGACCGAGCCCGTGGCCTCTCCCGACCTGCGGGCCGTCCCATGGACGCTGTCCGCGCGGAGCGCTGAGGCGCTGCGTGGCCAGGCCGCCGCGCTGGCCGAACGCATGGCCGGGCACCCTGAGACGTCGGCGGTCGACGTGGGCTGGTCACTCGCCACCATCCGGTCGCTGTTCGAGCACCGGGCGGTGGCGCTGGGCGATGACCGCACCCAGCTGTTGGCCGCCGTGGAGGCGCTGGCCACCGGCGAACCACATCCGGGTCTCGTGCACTCCGGCGGCGGAGCGGCGACGGGCAAGACGGTGTGGCTCTTCAGCGGTCAGGGCAGCCAGCGCCAGGGGATGGGGGCGGGACTGTACGACCGCTTCCCGGTGTTCGCCAGGGCGTTCGACGAAGTCTGCGGACTGCTCGACCCCCACCTCGAACATCCCCTCCGCGATGTGGTCTTCCACGGTGTGGGCGAGCGGCCGGGGCTGCTGGACCACACCACCTACGCCCAGGCCGGGCTGTTCGCGCTGCACATCGCCCTGGCGCGGCTGCTCGACTCGTTCGGCGTACGCCCGGACGCCGTGATCGGGCATTCGATCGGAGAGATCGCGGCCGCCCATGTCGCCGGGGTCTTCGATCTCCCCGACGCCTGCCGACTCGTCGCCGCCCGCGCCACGCTGATGGGCCAACTCCCCGTCGGCGGAGGCATGGCCACCATCGCGGCCACCGCCGAGGAACTCGCCGATGATCTGGCGGCATACGAGGGGCAGGTGGGCATCGCCGCCCTGAACGCCCCGGGCAACACCGTGATCTCCGGTCCGGTCGAGCTGGTCGCCGCCATTCGGGCCAGCTGGGCGGCGAAAGGCCGCAAGACCAGGATGCTGACGGTCAGCCACGCCTTCCACTCCCCCCTGATGGACCCCATCCTGGAACCGTTCGGGCGGGCCATCGACGGCCTGGCCTTCCACCGGCCCACCCTCCCGGTGCTCAGCAACCTCACCGGTGAACCGGCCGACGAGGAGCTGGCCACACCGGACTACTGGGTGCGGCACATCCGCCAACCCGTGCGATTCCACCCCGCCGTCGCTCATATCGCCTCCGAAACCGGCGTCTTCCTCGAGCTCGGCCCCGACCCCGTCCTGGCCACCGCGACCCAGCACACACTTCAGCACCTCACCGCCGACGGGACGACGGCCGACGCCGATGCCCATGCCCATGCTGACGCCCATGCCGACGCCGACGGGGGCGCCGACGGGGGCGGGGCCGGGCGGCTGGGCCCTCTGGTGGCGGCCACCCTGAGCCGCAAACGGCCCGACGCCCACGCACTCGGCCACGCCCTCGCCCACCTGCACACTCGTGGCACCGACATCGACTGGGCCCGCTGGTTCCCGGCCGATCCGAGGCCCCGGACGGTGGAGCTGCCGACGTACGCCTTCCAGCGTGAGCGCTACTGGCTGGCGGCGCGCGGTGGCGTCGGGGACGTGGGGGCCGCCGGGCTGCAGCGGGTCGAGCACGCCCATCTGCCGGCGGCCGTCGGGCTCGCCGACGGCGGACTGGTACTGACCGGCCGGATCCCGGCCGGGAGCGCCGGGGGCTGGCTGGCCGAGCATGTGATGGCGGGCGCCGTGCTGGTACCGGGCGCGGCGCTGGTGGAGTGGGCGCTGCGGGCCGCCGATGAGACGGGCTGCGGCGGCGTGGAGGAGCTGGCGCTCCAGGTCCCGCTTGTCCTGCCCGCGTCCGGTGGGCTGCGCGTCCAGGCGGTGGTCGGCGCGGCCACCGAGGAAGGGCGGCGCGATGTGCGGGTGTACTCCCGGCCCGACCGCGATGTGGAGCCCGGTGCCGACCCGGGCTGGGTGTGCCACGCCGAGGGCGTCCTGGGCCCGCCGCTCCCGCGGGACCCCGCGCGGGGTCCCGCGGACGAGCCGAGCCGGGCGTGGCCTCCGGTGGGCGCGGAGCCCGTTGGGCTGGACGGCTTCTACGAGCGCGCCGAGGCGTCGGGATACGCGTACGGGCCGTCGTTCCGTGGACTGCGGGCGGTGTGGCGGGACGGTGCCGATGTGCTCGCCGAAGTGGCGCTGCCCGAGGCCGCCGGAGACCCGGAGGGGTTCGGTATCCACCCGGCCCTGCTGGATGCTGCGCTCCATCCGGCGTTCCTCCTGAACCGGTCCGAGGAGGACCACGACGAGCGCAGGGTGTGGCTGCCGTTCGCCTGGAACGGCGTGTCGCTGTGGGCGGGCGGTGCCACGACGGTACGGGTCCGGCTCTCGCCCCAGCCACAGGAGGCGGGTGGCGCCGAAGGCGAGCGCGGACTGCGGGTCGAGGTGGCCGACGCCGTGGGCGGTCCGGTGCTGACCGTCGACTCGCTGGTGATGCGACCGGCCGCCGTCGACCAGTTGCGGACCTCCGACGGGCCCCGAGTGGACGGGCTGTTCACCCTGTCGTGGACGCCCCTGCCCGTCCCCGCGCGGGACACCGACACGGAAAGCCCGGAGACGGCGCCGCTGGACGGCGGCGGTTGGGTGGTCCTGGGGCCGCGTGAGTACGGGCCGATGGTGCCGGGCGCGGTACGGCATCCGCGGTTGGAGGCGTTGGTGTCCGCCCTCGACGGTGACGACCCCGCCCCCTCGGTGGCCATCGCGTATCCGCCCGCCTTCGGCAACGCGTCCAACGCGTTCAACGCGTCCAACGCGTCCGATGGATCCGACGGGCCCACCGACGATACGGGTAGGGATCTTGCGGCCGCAGGTCTGGCGGCCTCGGAGTGGGCGCTGGAGCTGGTGCGGGGCTGGCTGGCCGAACCTCGGCTGGCCGACGCCCGGCTGGTGCTGGTCACGCGGGGAGCGGTCGCGGTCGACGCCCCTGAGACGGAGGGCGCCGGAGACGGCGGCGTGGACTTGGCCGGGGCCGCCGTGTGCGGGCTGGTGCGCAGTGCGCAGGCGGAGAACCCCGGACGGTTCCTTCTGGTCGATCTCGACCCGGACGCAGAGCCGCTCGCGGAGGGTGTGCGCAGCGCGGTGGCGTGGGCGGCGCGTCTGGACGAGCCTCAGGTAGCGCTGCGGGCGGGGCGGCTTCGGGTGCCCCGGCTCATGCGTGCCGGTGGCATGAGCAGCGGGGGCGTGGCCGCGCTGGTGGGGGAGCCCGCATGGCGGCTGGAGCTGACCGGCGCGGCCACGGTGGAGAACGTGAGGCCGGTGCCGTGCCCGGAGGTGCTCGAGCCCCTCGGACCGCGCCAGGTGCGGGTGGCGGTGCACGCGGCCGGTATCAACTTCCGCGACGCGCTCATCAGTTTGGGCATGGTCCCGGGCCAGACCGGGCTCGGTGGCGAGGGCGCCGGAGTGGTGTTGGACATCGGCCCCGGGGTGACCGGGCTCGCCGCGGGCGACCGGGTCATGGGGGTCTTCGACCGCGCGTTCGGCCCGACGGCGGTGACCGACGCCCGCATGGTGGCGCCCATTCCCGCCGGGTGGACCTATCCGCAGGCGGCCTCGGTACCGGTGGCGTACCTGACCGCCTGGTACGGGCTCGTGGAACTGGCCGGGCTCCGGGCCGGGGAGTCGGTCCTGATCCATGCCGCGACCGGCGGTGTGGGCATGGCGGCCGTGCGGATCGCCCGCCACCTGGGCGCCGAGGTCTACGCGACGGCGAGCCCCGGCAAGCACGGGGTGCTGGAGGAGATGGGCGTCGATGCGGCCCATCGGGCCTCGTCGCGCGATCTGGACTTCGAGGAGGTGTTCCGCGAGGCCACTGGCGGACGGGGCGTCGATGTGGTGCTCAACAGTCTCGCCGGGCCGTTCGTGGACGCCTCCCTGCGGCTGCTGGCCGGGGGCGGGCGGCTGATGGAGATGGGCAAGACCGATCTCCGTGACCCCGAGCGCGTCGCGGAGGAACATCCGGGAGTGACGTATCAGGTCTACGACCTGATCACCGACGCCGGACCCGAACGCATCGGCCGGATGCTGGGTGAACTGGGCGAGCTGTTCACGACCGGAGCGACCAGAGCGGTCGATGTCACCGGAGCGGCCGCGGCGACCGATGTCACCGGAACCGATGTCACCGGAACCGATGTCACCGGAACCGATGTCACCGGAACCGGTGTCGCTGGAGCCGAGGCCACCGGAGCCGAAGTCGCCGAAGCCACCCCAGCCCTGCCGCCGTTGCCGGTGCGGACCTGGCCGCTCAGCCGGACACGCGAGGCGCTGCGCCATCTCAGCCAGGCCAAGCACACCGGCAAGCTGGTCCTGGACGTCCCCGCTGCGGTGAACCCTGACGGCACCGTCCTCATCACCGGTGGCACCGGCACGCTGGGCGCGATCGTCGCCGAGCACCTCGTACGGGTCTGGCGGATCGGGCACCTGCTGCTGGTGAGCCGCCGGGGCCCGGACGCGCCGGGCGCCCAGGACCTCGCCGCCCGGCTGACCGCCCTGGGCGCGCGGGTACGCATCGTGGCCGCCGATGTCACCGACGCCACAGCCGTGGCCGATCTGGTGGGGGGCGTCGGCCCCGAGCATCCGCTGACCGGGGTGATCCATGCCGCGGGTGTGCTGGACGACGCGGTGGTCACCGCGCAGACTCCCGAGCGGCTGGCCCGGGTCTGGGCGGCGAAGGCCACCGCCGCGGCGCATCTGCACACCGCGACGGCCCATCTGCGCCTGGGCACGTTCGTGCTGTTCTCGTCGGCCGCCGGAGTCATGGGCAGCCCGGGACAGGCCAACTACGCGGCGGCCAACGCCTTCTGCGACGCGCTGGCGGCCCACCGCCAGGCGCTGGGCCTGCCGACGGTCTCGGTGGCATGGGGTCTGTGGGCCGAGGCCAGTGAGATGACCGGCGGCCTCGCCGACGCGGACCTGGCCCGGATGTCCCGTTCGGGCGTCACCGCGATGGCCGCGGGCCACGCCCTCCGGCTGCTCGACGCGGCGGCCGAGCACGGCGGCCACCAACTGATCGCGGCGGACATGAACGCCCGTGTCCTCGCCGCGCAGTCCGCCGAGAGCCTCCCCGCCACGCTCCGCGCCCTTGCCGCATCGGGCGCCGGTGGCGCGGCGGCGCGGCGTACGGCGGTGGCGGCCGACGCACGGCCGGACGACTGGGCCGACCGGCTGGCGGGCCTGTCCGCCGCGGAACAGCACCGCGCGGTGCTCCAGTTGGTCCGTGGCCATGTCGCCACCGTGCTCGGACACGCCGACGCCGAGACGGTGCAGGCCGACACCAACTTCAAGGAGCTGGGCTTCGACTCCCTCACCGCCGTCGAACTGCGCAACCGGCTCGCCGCGGCGACCGGTCTGCGCCTGCCCGCCGCCCTCGTCTTCGACTATCCGGACGCGGTCGCGCTGGCCAACTACCTGCTGGAACGCATCGCCCCGGGCGTCGGCGCCACACCGGGCCGGGGAGGTGCCGATCCGGTCCTCAACGAACTGGCCAGGCTCGAAGCCACCCTGATCGGCCTCGAGATGGAGGACGACGACTCGGGGGCGGTCACGGCACGGCTCGAAAGCCTGCTGGCGAAGTGGAAGGCGACACGAAAGTCGGCAGAGGAAGAGATGACCGCCGCGGAGAGGCTGGAGTCCGCGTCGGCGGCCCAGGTTCTCGACTTCATCGACAACGAACTGGGTGTGTCCTGAATGTGCCGGGCGCGACGACCGCTGAGGACCGGGTGAAACCTCATGGTGAACGTGAATGAAGAGAAGCTGGTCGAGTATCTCAAGCGCGTTTCCGCGGATCTGCACGATACGCGTCTGCGCTTGCGCGAGGTGGAGGAGCGATACCAGGAGCCGATCGCGGTCGTGAGCGTCGCCTGCCGGTTCCCGGGCGGGGTGAACACGCCCGAGGACCTGTGGCGGCTGGTCGCGGACGGCGTGGACGCGATCGGGGATTTCCCCACGGACCGCGGCTGGGACCTCGACAACCTCTATCACCCGGACCCTGACCACCCGGGCACCACGTATGTCCGCCGGGGCGGTTTCCTCTACGACGCCGACCAGTTCGACCCGCAGTTCTTCGGCATCAGCCCGCGCGAGGCGCTCGCCACCAGCCCCCAGCAGCGACTGCTGCTGGAAACCGCCTGGGAGGCGTGCGAACGGGCGGGAATCGACCCGGTGTCCCTCAAGGGCTCCCGGACGGGCGTCTACGCCGGTACGGCCACCACCGGCGGTGCCACATCGGGTGACCTCCCGCAGAAGGGATCCGAAGGATACGCGGGCAACGCTCCGAGCCTGCTGTCGGGCCGGGTGTCCTACACCCTCGGCCTGGAGGGACCGGCCGTCACGGTGGAAACGGCGTGCTCGTCCTCCCTGGTCGCGATCCATCTGGCCTGCCAGGCGCTGCGGCAGGAGGAGTGCGCCCTGGCCCTGGCCGGCGGGGTGACGGTGATGACCACTCCCGAGGTGTTCACCGGCTTCTCCCGGCAACGGGGGCTCTCCCCCGACGGGCGGTGCAAGGCGTTCTCGGCGAGCGCCGACGGAACGGGATGGGGCGAAGGCGTCGGTCTGGTGCTGCTGGAGCGGCTGTCCGACGCCCGGCGCAACGGCCGTCGAGTACTGGCGGTGATCCGTGGTTCGGCGATCAACCAGGACGGCGCCAGCAATGGATTCTCCGCACCGAACGGCCCCTCCCAGCAGCGGGTGATCCGCCAGGCCCTCGCCAGCGCCCGGCTGGCCCCGTCCGAGGTGGACGTGGTGGAGGCGCATGGCACGGGCACCAAGCTGGGGGATCCGATCGAGGCCGACGCGCTGATCGCCACCTACGGCCGGGACCGGCCGGAGGACCGGCCGCTGTGGCTGGGCTCGCTGAAGTCCAATATCGGTCATACGCAGGGCGCTGCGGGTGTGGCCGGTGTGATCAAGATGGTCATGGCCCTACGGCACGGCGTACTACCGCCCACCCTCCATGCCGAGGAGCTGACGCCCCATGTGGAGTGGGACGGCGGCGGTGTGCGGCTGCTGACCGAGGCGGTGGAGTGGCCGAACGGCGAGCGCCCGCGCCGGGCCGGTGTGTCGTCCTTCGGCATCTCCGGCACAAACGCCCATCTGATCGTGGAGCAGGCTCCTGGGGTGGAGGTGCTGGAGGCGTTCTCTGGGGTGGGTGGGGT
>NZ_JAEEAP010000277.1 GCF_016103465.1 Streptomyces sabulosicollis | reverse complement strand
GCGTCAAATGGTGATAAGAGACAGGGATGGCCAGCCCGGTGAACACCGTCCCGCTGAAGACGTTGAGCCCCCGCGCCACGCGGCGGCTGCGGCCCAGCAGCCCGGCCAGCTTCCCCGGGAGCAGGCCGATGGACCCGTCCGCGCAGCAGCCCATGACCACGATGGTGATCCCCAGCAGCAGGAACTGGCCCGGCACATGGCCGAGCCCGGGGTGCACGAACTGCGGCAGGAAGGCGATGTTGAAGAGGACCACCTGGGGGTTGAGCAGATTGACGAGGGCTCCCTGCCAGAAGGCGCGCCGTCGGCCCATCGCCACGATGAACATCATGTCCGGGCCGGGGGTGACGCGGAGGACGAAGGCGGCGAGGAGGAACGCCGCGTACGAGGACGTGTCAACCACGGGGCCGTGGTTCGGGGCCGAGCCGGAGGTGGCGAGCGAATTCCGGTTGGTGAGACGGCGGTCGCGCCCGGTTCATACGGCTACCGCGACAGGCCGGACCCGCGGCAGTGCCCCGGAAGGGGCGCGGGGCTGTGTCGATGTGCGGCTCCGCCGCGTGGGCGCGACCAGCCACGACGGCGCCGCGGACGGCCCACGACGCATCGCGGCCGTTCCACCGGAGCGCTTCAGTGGCGCCGCGCGCGGCGGCCCGACCCGCCGGTGGCCCGCACGGGCGTCCCGGACTCCCGCCACCCGCCCGGGACCTCGGCCATGACGAGGCCGAGGACCAGCCAGAAGAGCATGGCGATCCGGTCCAGGTTGGCCGGGTGGTCCACCGTGGCCGCCAGGAAGAACCCGGTCAGGGCGGCGAGCCCGACGACACCGGCCACGGACTTCTCCCGGGCGGCGCGGACCGCCGAGGCGACGGCGATCACGGTCACCAGCAGGATGCCGAGCAGACCGGCAACGCCCGTCTCGGCCAGCCAGTTCAGCCACATGTTGTGCGCGTGGACGAACGTCCTGCCGCCGGGTACGGCCGCGGAGACGGCGTCGCCTGCCCGCCCCAGCCCGACCCCGAGCGGATGGTCCACGGCCAGGTCCACGGCCGCCTGCCACGCCTGGCCCCGGACCCCGAGCGCGTCACCGGCCCGCGACACCACCCACAGCGCCACCGTCAGCGCCGCCAGCCCGGCCAGCCCCACGGTCGTCAGCGTCCGCACCCGCCACCGGCCGAGCCGGGGGGCGAGCCAGTACGCGCCACCGAGCACCAGCAGACCCGCCGCGGCCGCGACGCAGCCCGCCCGGGAGAAGGTGGTCAGCACCGCGCCGTAGGCGAGGAGGCCCACGGTCACGACGGCGACGCGGGCCGTGCGCTCGGCGACCGTCACCGCCGTCAGCAGGGCGACCGGGGTGAGCAGCACCAGGAACGCGGCGAGCAGGTTGGGATTGGCGAAGGTGCCCGTGGCGCGGATCATCGCACCGGTCCCGCCGCTGTCGCAGTCGACGTCGGTGAAGAGCCCGGTGCGGCAGAAGCCGGTCGGCACCTCGTTGGTCACCTGGGCGAACGCCGAGGTGGCCGCGGCGGCCACGCAGCCCAGTGCGAGCAGCGCCACCGCCCGCCACGATGCGGGCTGCGACCGCCGCACCCCGACCACCAGGTAGAAGGTGGCCAGGGCGGTCATCAGGGCGCGCAGCGGCGCGCCGGGGTGCCCGCCGACGTAGGTGGTGGCGACGGCACCGAGGAGGAGCAGCGCGATCGCGGGGTCCAGCCGGGTGCGGAATGTGGCGAGCCGCGGCGCCGTCACCGCCGTCGCGACCAGCCCCGCCAGCACGGCGAGGCGCACCGGAGTGATGACGCCGGCCAGCGGGGCGTCCGGGAAGAAGTCGGTGGCCGCGTCGAGCATGACGATGGCCGTAGCCACCAGCGGAACGGCCTGGACTGTCGCGCGCACAGGTGCCATGGCGCCCCAGCGTGTCCGGCGGCGGGTACCGGCAGATGGCACGCATACGAACACCGGACAGCGCCTTCACGTCCGGTGTGTCCCGCCGACCGGTCGCGCCGAGGCGGCCGCGACGCCGACGCGGACCGTGTGCCCGCGCCTCAAGTGGCGCCGCGCCTCACGTGGCGGTGGCGCTCCCGGCGGCGGGCGCGGCGAAGGGCCGCAGCGGGACGATGCCCACGCTGCGGCCGTCGCGGTCCAGCAGCCGGCCCATGTGCTTGACGGTGCGCAGCACCACCGAGCGGTCGTCGATGGTCAGCCGCGGCAGCCGCCGCGACAGATGCGCCTCGAAGGCGTGCACATCACCGGACGCGCGCAGCCAGACGTCGATCACGAGGTTGTGCGGGCCCGCCGTGATCGCGCACGACCGCACCTCCCGCACCCCGGCCAGCGCCCGGCTGGTCTCCTCCAGGCGCTCGGCCGGTACGGACGCGAAGTACACCGCGGACAGCGGCCACCCGGACAGCGGCCGGGCCAGGTCGCAGCGCAGACACACCCGTGAGCCGAGCAGCGACCGCAGCCTCCGGCGGACCGTGGTGAGCGGCGCGTCGGCACGCTCCGCGAGGTCGCTGACCGCCATGCGGCCGTCGACGCTCAGCAGCTCCAGGAGCCGGACGTCCAGGGAGTCCCAGCCGGTCGCCCCGGAGGGCAGCGGCTCGGTCGGCGGGAGCGCCTCCTGGAGGCGGGCGCACTGCGTGGCGTCCAGGGCACGCAGCCGCCACCGGCTGCCCTCGGAGGGCAGGGCCGTGGTCACATGCGTACGTGTCGCCCGCACCCCCGGCGCGCCGCGGAAGAGGACCGTGGTGAGCTGGGAGAGCTCACCCAGGTCGGAAGCCTGCAGCGCGACCACCAGATCCCGGCTTCCGGCCGTGAGCTTGACGTTCGCCACCGAGGGGTCGGCCGCCAGGGCCTCGGCCACGTCCTCCCCGACCCCGGGCTCGGTGTCGACCTCGACGATGCCGGTCACCACGATCCGGGAGTCGGACAGCTGGGGGTAGGCGGTCACCCACGCCAGCCCCGCCTCCCGCAGCCGGTGCCAGCGGCGCGCGGCCGTCACGGGGTTCACCGCGAGGACGTCACCGATGAGGGTCCAGGGGGCCCTGGGGTGGATCTGCAGTGCGTGTACGAGGCCGCGATCCAGCTCGTCCAGGTCATGCGCGGCGAAATCCTGCGTGTGCATGGGCGGCGCTTTTCTGCGTATCGCAAGTGAATCTCGATGGAATGCTGCATGCTAACACCCGAAACACGCGATGGATCGACACTCCTCCCCACCAGTTCTCTCAACGAGGAGTGAGATCGAGCCCATGACGGAACCCACCACGTCCGAGACCACCAGGACCGCTCTGCGCGTGGAGAACGCCACGCTGATCGACGGTACTGGGGCGGCCCCGATCGCGGACGCCGTCGTCGTCGCCGACGCCGAAGGAACGATCACCTACGCGGGCCCGGCGGCCACCGCGCCCCCGGCCTCCGGCGACGCCTTCACGGGCCGTGTCATCGACGCGGGCGGCCGCACCGTGCTGCCGGGTTTCTTCGACTGTCACACCCACCTCGCCTACGCCCATGCCACTCCGCCCGGCCGCCGCGGTGAACTCGACCCGGTCCTGGTCACCTTCGACACCGCCACCCGCATGCGGCAGACCCTCGACGCGGGCATCACCACCGCCCGGGACCTCGGTGGCCTGTCCACCGGGTACCGCACCGCCGTCGAGACCGGGCGGATCACCGGCCCCCGGCTGCACACCGCCGTGCGGATCATCAGCCACACCGGTGGCCACGCCGATGTGCGCCTGCCCGACGGCACCGACCTCAGCGGCGGTGAGATGTCCGAGCTCGCCGACACCGTAGACGAGGCGCGGCTGGCCGTGCGCAAGGTGCTGCGCGCGGGGGCCGACCTGGTCAAGATCTGCGCCACCGGTGGCATGGGCAGCCCCTACGACCAGCCGGACGACGAGGGGCTCCTGGAGGAGGAGATCCGCGCCGTGGTGGACGAGTGCCGTCGCCACGGCGGCAAGCCGGTGGCGGCCCACGCCCAGGGCAACGCGGGCATCCTCAACGCCATCCGCGGCGGGGTGACCAGCATCGAGCACGGCTACGGGCTGGACGACCGGGCCCTGGAGATGGCGGGGGAGCGCGGCGTCTTCGTCGTCCCGACCCTCTCCACCGTCTACGCGGGCATCAACAAGGCCACGATGGAGCACTATCACTACGAGAAGAAGGTGCGCTGGTCCGGCATCACCAAGGAGAACATCGCCCGCGCCATCGAGCAGGGCGCCAGGATCGCGCTCGGCACCGACGCCGCCGTCTGTCCGCACGGACAGAACCTGAGGGAGCTCTCCTACCTCGTGGACCTGGGCATGGACCCCATGGACGCCATCGTGGCCGGCACCCGCACCGCCGCCGAACTCCTCGGCGTCGCCGACCGGCTCGGCACGCTGGCCCCCGGCCGCGTCGCCGACCTCGTCGTCTGCGAGGGCGATCCGCTCGCGGACATCGGTGTGCTCGGCGACCCCGCCAACGTGGTGTGTGTCGTGCAGGACGGACACGTCCGCAAGGACACCAAGGGCCTCCTGCCGTCGGCCACCCCGGCCGGAGGGCGGCCCTGATGCCGGCGGTGACCGGGCTCCCCGCCCCCGGGGGTACCTCGCCCGACAAGGAGCGGCGTGGCGGACTCGACCGTGTCCTCTCCTTCATCGAACGCGCCGGAAACGCCCTGCCCAACCCGATCGTGCTGTTCGCCGGGCTGTTCGTGCTGCTGGCCGCCGTCTCCACCGCCCTCGCCCTCGCCGGAGTCTCCGTCACCGTTCCCGGCACCGATGACACCAAGCCCATCGGCGGGCTGCTCACCGGTGAGGGGCTGCGCTGGCTGCTGGAGAACCTGATCCCCAACTTCGCCACCTTCCCGCCGATCGGCGCCGTGCTGGTGCTGATGATGGTGGTCGGCCTCGCGGAGAAGACCGGCCTGCTGGAGACCGCGATGCGGGCCACCCTGGCCCGGGTGCCGCGCGCGGTGCTGCCGTACGCGGTGGCGATCATCGCCAGCCAGGCGCACATGATGAGCGATGTCGGCGCCATCGTGCTGCCCCCGCTGGCGGCCCTGGTGTTCAGGAGCGCGGGACGCCACCCCGTGGCGGGTCTCATCGGCGGCTTCGCCTGTGTCACCGCGGGCTACGCGGCCGGGTTCACCATCGGCTCGCTGGACGCCCTGTACGTGGGCATCACCCAGCAGGCGGCCTCGGTGCTCCCGGCCGCCGAGGGCCTTCATATCCACGTGCTCATCAACTACTTCTTCACCGCCGCCAGCAGCGTCGTCCTGGGGCTGCTCGGCGGATTCCTCATCAGCCGCGTCCTCGAACCCCGCCTGGGCACCTACCAGGCGGCCGGGGACGAGACCCAGGGGGAGGGCCTGACGCTCACTCCGGTGCAGCGCAGGGGGCTCGCGGTCACCTGCGCGGTCGTCGGCGTGTATCTGGCGGCGGTGCTCGCGCTGTGGCTGCCGCCCGGCGCCCCGCTGCGCGGGGAGGGCGGCGCCTTCGTGCCCTCGCCGGTGCTGACCGGTGTCGTCCCGGTGCTCTTCGGCGCCTTCCTGCTCGCCGGGCTCACCTACGGTTTCACGGTCAAGAAGCTCACCGGTACCGAGGACGTGGTCACCGCGATGACCGACTCGGTGAAGAACATGTCCGGCTACATCGTGATGATGTTCTTCGCCGCCCAGGTCATCGCGGTCTTCACCTGGTCCAACCTCGGGGTGCTGCTGGCGGTGAAGGCGGCCGCGCTGTTCAACTCCATCGGCGTGACCGGCTTCTGGGCGATCATCGCGTTCGTCCTGCTGGCCTCCTGCCTCAATCTGGTGATCCTCTCCGGATCCGCCCTGTGGTCCCTGGTCGGCCCCGTCTTCATCCCGGCCTTCATGCTGATGGACATGAGCCCGGCGCTCAGCCAGGCGGCCTTCCGCATCGGTGATTCCGCGACCGGTGCCGTCACCCCGATGAACCCGTATCTCCTCCTGGTCCTGGCGATGGTCCGCGAATACGAACCGGAGGCCCGCCTGGGGACCGTCATCTCCCGGCTGGCCATCTTCGTGGTGCCGTTCCTGGTGGTGTGGCTGGCGATCCTCGGCATCTTCTACGGCCTGGACCTGCCACTCGGCCCCGGAGCACACATCGGCGTCAGATGACGCGGGGCCCAGTCGAGGCGGCGGCCGTCCCGGTGGGCCGGTAGAAGTCGGCCTGCCGGGACGTGATCGTCAGGATGCCCGGCCCGGCGCCGGATCAGTACGCGGTCGGCCAGCCGCCGGACCAGCTCAGCAGGTTGACGCCCAGCTTCGGGGTGCCGTTGTCCTGGCCGTCGTAGTAGTGGTAGACCAGCAGATCGCCGTCGACGTCGCTCAGCACCGACTGCCCGCCGGGGCCGATGTAGCGGCCGTGGGACTCGAGGACCGGGGTGCCGCCGTTGTTCATCATGCTCACCCCGCTCTTGTCGTAGTACGGACCGGTGGGGCTGGTGGCGCGGCCGACCTTGATCTTGTACGTGGAACTGGTGCCCGCGCAGCAGGTGTCGTACGACGCGAACAGGTAGTAGTAGCCGTTGCGCTTGACGACCGACGGACCCTCGACCGCCTTGGCGCCGGTGGGCCGGGAGGCGATGGCGTAGACCGTCCTGTCGCCCGCGTGCTGCTTGCCGGTGGCGGGGTCCAGGCGGATCATCTTCAGCCCCGACCACCACGAGCCGAACGACAGCCACCACTTTCCGTCGCCGTCGACGAAGAGGTTGGGGTCGATGGCGTTGTAGCCGCTGCCGCCGGTGGTGGCGTGGACGATGCCGCGGTCGGTCCAGGTCCCGGCCCTGCCGCTGGGGGAGGTGGCGAGACCGATCGCGGAGTTGCTGGAGCCGAAGGACGAGACGGCGTAGTACATCAGATAGGTGCCGCCCTGGTATGAGATGTCCGGGGCCCAGGGGTCGTTGTCGGCGGAGTACGTCCGCCACCAGGAGGGCGGGGTGGTGAAGGCGCTGCCCGAGCGGCTGAAGGCGATCCGGTCGGTGGAGGTGCGGGCCTCCAGACCGCCGTGGGTGGAGTAGAGCAGATAGGTGCCGTCGGTGGCGCGGACCATCGACGGGTCGTGGACGACGGTGTCGCCCGTCACCCGGCCGGGGCTGGGGTACGCGGAGGCGCTGGCGGGGAGCAGGGCGAGCAGGAGCGCGGCGGGCAGCGGGAGCCATCTGGTGCCGCGGTGCGCTTTCATGGGCGGTTCTCCTCTCGTGGGCCTGGGGCGTGCGCGTTCGGCGAGTGGGACTGACGGAGCGTCAATTCTAGTCGCGGGGCGCGCGCCTGGGCCCCGGGCCGGGCCCCGGGCGAGGAGGTGTGCTACGCCTGTCGGTGTTCCTTCTCCCAGTTCGCCCTGGTGACCGGGGCGGGCCGGGGAAGCGGCCGGCCGTCCAGGTAGAGGTCGACCTTCTCGTTGTAGAAGGCGACCAGTCCCGCGATGGGGGACACCTGGCGGGTCGGGAAGTCGTAGGCCCAGGCGAGGTCACGGTGGGTCGCGGTGCCGGTCCGGACGGACCAGTACCCGCTCGTCGTTCCCTTGTACGGGCAGCTGGTGACGGTGTCGGTGGGCTCCAGGCGCGTCCAGTCCAGATACACCCGGTCCAGGTAGTAGCGCGTCGGAAGCCCCGTCTCCAGCACCATCACCGAGCCCGGGGCGTCGGCGAGCACGGTGCCGTCCCGTTCGACGCGGACGGCACGGCCCGACCGGAGCGCGTCGACGCGGGTGTACGGGTTCCTGGGGTGGACGAACACCTGCTCGTCCTCCTCGAACCAGGCGTCGATGGCCTCCCACCGGAAGCTGACATGGCCGACGATGCCCGAGGGCGCGTCCTCGCCCCACTCCCAGGCCGCGCCCGGGCAGGTGAGCGAGCCGACCTGGAGGGTCTGGCGGCGCGCCCCGCCGACCTTCAGCGCCAGGCTCCGGCCCTCGTCGACGAGCGCCCCCTCGACGATGTCGTCGCGGGGCACGCAGTACTGCGGATAGCCCGGCCAGAGCCACACATACCGCGCCCGCACCGTGTCGAAGACGGGGCGTCCGGCCACGAAGCCACGGATGCGGCGCGGCACGGGCTCCACATGGCCGACCGGAACGATCATCCCTGGGTAGTCCGGGTACTCCGTCATGCCTCTTCCAGGGCCTCCCCGAACTCGCGCAGCGCCTTGCCGTGCTGGCTGTGGGACAGTCCGTGCCCGATCGCTATGGCCGCCGCGACCGGCCACTCGATGATCTGGACCGCGGCGAGGAAGCCGATGCCCGCGAGGAACCAGAGCTGTTCCTCCGACGGCAGCTCCACTCGCCGCCCCGCCACCTGGACGGTCACCGAATGGCGCGAGCAGACGCAGTCGGCCGCTGCGCGGGGCCCGAGGGATGGTTTCCCCGCGTCCCGGGCCGATGCCGGTGCCCGGGAGGAGGTTCTGGTGGAAGGGGCTGTCTTGGTGGCTTCGGTCATTGCTTCGATCCGTTCAGATCCGCTCGTCGGCCTATGACGGACATCCGCGCGATGACCCTTCCACCGTAATCCCACTCCCCGCCCTCATGCGCGTTGCGGGTCAGGCCCCGGGAGGGGTGTTCCACGCGACACGGAAGCCGGTGTTCCCGCTGGAGCTGTCGGGGCTGTTGCTGGTGCGGGCGGCTACGGTGTTGTGGGAGGGGAAGCGGCCCTGCCAGATGTTGCAGCGGTGCTCGCCGCCGGGGGTGAGTTCGTCGCCCCAGGGGAAGCGCTTGCCCTCGAGGCCGCCGCGGGCCGCGATCCGCGGCCGGGCCCCCGGGTGCCCGGTCGGGGTCAGCAGCCCGGGTCGAAGCGGCCGTCCATGATGGTCCAGCCCGCGTCGACCACCCGATGGGTGCCGGTGACGTGGGACGTGGCGTCGCTGGCCAGGAAGGCGACCGTGGAGGCGACCTGGTCCACGCTGCCCCAGCGGCCGAAGACCGTGCGCGCTGTACGCCTCCCTCGTCGTGACGTCGTCCCGCAGCGGGCGGGTCGTCGGCGAAAGGACCCGCTCCTTGTGACCGGGCACGGCCAGGTGACGGACATCCAGTGCGACGACTCACGTCTCGGGCTCATGCGCGTTGCGGGGTCCCGAAGCGCACGGGGACCCCGGGGGAGTAGAGCACGCTCACCGGCGGGCCCGTCATGGGCGGCAGGCCCGCGGCGGCGACCAGGCCGTCGTCGAGCTCGAGCAGCTCGGCCCGGTGCAGCGGCCACGGTGGGTGGTCGTTCGGCAGGTGAACCGTGCGCCCGTGCCAGGTCACGTGCAGACCCCACCGGGCGGTCAGGAACCGTTCCAGCCGGGTGGGCTCGGCGATGGCCCCGCCCGTCCTCACCACGGCCCGGCTCATGCGGCCCCGGTCCGCGGGGCGTCGTAGCGGGCCGCAGCTGTAGGTGAGCACATCGTTCGCACGGCGCAGCCGCATCGTGGACCACCGATAGGGCAACCGGACGGTGAGCCGGCCCACCAGCACGGGGAGCAGCCGGGCCGCGTCCAGGGACCGGAACACCACACCGCGCCGGCCCTGCCCGTCCACCGAGTACAGCCGCACGTTCGTCTCGCAGAACGTGCCCAGGTACGGCAGCCCGGGCCCCGGCCCGAAGCCCACACCGCGCATCAGGAACGGCACCAGCCCGACATAGGTGACGCCGTCGAGGGTGTCGGGGCGCGTCCCGGCGGGCAGCAGCGGGGCCACGCGCTCCGGTTCCACCGGCCAGTGCAGGAAGGTGAGCTCCTCCCAGCGCTGGACCAGCGTCGGCCGTCGCACGGGCCGTGGCGTGGACAGGGTGACCGGCTCGATCTCCATGGTCAGCGTCCTAGCACAGGGGTCCGGGCCATCCGTCAGGCGGGTCCCGGAGCCCCCGGGCGGGGGACCGGCTCGGAGAACTCGGCGCGCACCGCCTCCGTGTGCTCACCCAGCTCCGGCACCGGCCGCATCGGCGCCCTGCGGCCCGCCACCTCCACCGGCGGCAGCAGCCCCCGCAGCGGTCCGACCGGGGAGCCGAACTCGCCCCAGCGGTCGCGGGCCGCGAACTGGGGATGGGCGGCGAACTCCGCGAGGTCGCGCAGCCGCGCATTGGCGATACCGGCCCCGTCCAGCAGCGCGATCAGCCCCTCGGCGGTGTGGTCCGCGAAGCACGCCTCCAGCTCGGCCGTCAGCTCCTCGTCATGGGCGCGGCGCAGCGGATTGTCCGCGAAGCGCGGATCGCGGACCAGCTCCGGGCGGCGGAGCGCCCGCTCGCACAGCGCCACCCATTCACGGTCGTTCTGCACGCTCAGGAACACCTGACCGCCGTCCCCGCAGCGGTAGGCGCCGTACGGGGAGATGGACGGATGGCGCGCGCCGCTGCGGACGACCCCGGCACCGCCGTACGCCTGGGCGAAGAAGGGGTGGCCCATCCACTCGCCCAGCGCGTCCAGCAGGCTCACGCTCAGATCGGTCCCCGCACCGGTGCGCTCCCGCTCGTACAGCGCCGTCAGGATGCCGGTGTAGGCGTACATCCCGCCCGCGATATCGGCGATCGAGATCCCGGGACGGGCCGGGGCCTCCGGGCTGCCGGTGATCGACAGCAGCCCCGCCTCGCACTGGATCAGCAGGTCGTACGCCTTCTTCTCGCGGTACGGACCGCTGTCCCCGTATCCGGAGATCGCGCAGGTGATCAGGCGGGGATGGGCGGCCCGCAACCGCTCCGCCCCCAGGCCCAGCCGGTCCACCGCACCGGGCGCCAGATTGTGCACGAAGACATCGGCACGGGCGAGCAGCGCCTCCAGCAGCGCCCGGTCGGTGGCGTCCTTGACGTCGAGGACGACGCTCTCCTTGCCGCGGTTGACCCAGACGAAGTAGGCCGACGCTCCCTTGACCTCGCGGTCGTAGTCGCGGGCGAAGTCCCCGCGCCCCGGCCGCTCCACCTTGATGACCCTGGCGCCCAGATCGGCGAGCTGACGGGTGGCGAACGGTGCGGCGACGGCCTGCTCCAGGGCGACGACGGTGATGCCTTCCAGCGGTTGCGCGGGCACGGGCGGCTCCTTCGGTGCGGGTAGCACCTGTCTACCCCGTGCCGGGCGGCGACCGAACGCCGCCCGGCACGTCGGGCTCAGCCCAGCAGCCTCCGCAGGAAGGCGATCTGCTCGGCCTGCTGATGGGTGCCGCCGCCCTCGTGGCCGTTGAAGGACCACACCGTGAGGTCCTTCCTCCCGGCGTAGTGGTGATAGGCGGCGAAGCCGCAGGAGGTCGGGGTGACCTCATCGCGCAGGGCGGTCGAGAACAGCGCCGGCGCGTTGGCGCGGGCCGCGAAGTTGAGTCCGTCGAAGTGGTCGAGGGTGGCGAACACCCGCTCGGCCAGCTCGCGCTGTCCGGCGCAGAACCGGGCCAGTTCACCGTACGGATCGGCGTCGGTGATCTCGACCGCGCGGCGGATGTGCGTCATGAACGGCACATCCACCAGCGCCGCCGTCAGATCCGGCACCAGCCCGGCCGCCGCCAGGGCCAGCGCGCCGCCCTGGCTGCCCCCGCTGACCACGATCCGCGCGGGGTCCACCAGCGGATGTTCACGGGCGGCCTCCACCGCGCGCACCGCGTCCGTGTACAGCCGGCGGTAGTAGTAGTCGTCCGGGGAGAGGACGCCGTGGGTCATCTTGCCCGGCGTCTCGGGCCCGGTGCCGCCGACCGGATCCGGGGTGACGCCCGGGGAGTGCTGGACCCACCCCTGGCCCCGGCTGTCCATCACGAAGACCGCGTAGCCCGCCGACGGCCACAGCAGCCAGTTGTGCGGCAGCCCCCGGCCGCCGTTGTAGCCGAGGTACTGCACCACGCACGGCAGCGGGCCCGTCACATCCCGCGGGGCCAGCAGCCAGCCGCGTATCCGGTGCCCGCCGAAGCCGGAGAACTCCACGTCGTAGGTGTGCACCCGGGTCAGTCCGGTGTCCTCCTCGGTGAACACCGCGTTCAGCTCGTGGGTGCGGGCTTCGGCGAGGGTCCGCTGCCAGAAGGCGTCGAAGCCGTCCGGCTCGGGCAGCGGGGGCCGGTAGGTGCGCAGCTGCTCCAGGGGCAGGTCGATGAACACGGTGGTCGGACCTCCGTAGCGATCGATGCGGTGAAGGGGCAGGAGGGGGCC
>NZ_JAEEAP010000276.1 GCF_016103465.1 Streptomyces sabulosicollis | reverse complement strand
CTGTTCCCCTGCCCGCCCCTTCCCGCAACCTGGGCTCCGCCCCAGGCCCCCGGGGTCCAGGCGAAGCCCTGCCATGGAGCGGGGACGCCCCGGCCTGGCCCAGGGTCAGAAGAGTGCGCTCGTGGTCAATGTCGGTGGTTGTGCTCGTCCAGTTCCCGCCACCACCGGTCGGACTCCTCGTCCCCCGATTGGTCCCACCACCGGTCGTCGGGGCCCCGGCGGTTGGCGACGATCGCCGCCAGGGGCGGGATCACCATGGCCACGATGCACATCGCGACCGCGGCGGGGACGGACCACAGGCGCACAAAGGCCCACGCCGAGATGAAGAGCGTCAGACACGCGCCCATCAGGAAGAAGTATGCGTGGCGGCGTCGCGCGTACATATGTCCAGCGTACGTCCGGGAGCGCCGCGCCGACAGACGAAGACGGACGGAGGGCCGCACCCCGCCGAGGCGTCCAACCCCGGGGTGCGGCCCTCCGGTCGTGAGTCACGACGCGTCGTGGCGCGTCAGACGGCGATGGCGACCTCCGCCAGCCCGCCCTTCTGGGCGACGACGGTGCGGTCCGCGGTGCCGCCGGGAACCAGGGCACGCAGCGTCCACGTGCCCTCCGCGGCGTAGAAGCGGAACTGTCCGGTCGCGGAGGTGGGGACCTCGGCGGTGAACTCACCGGTGCTGTCCAGCAGCCGCACGTAACCGGTGACGGGCTCGCCGTCGCGGGTCACCGAACCCTGGATCGTGGTCTCACCGGGCTTGATCGTCGAGGCGTCGGGGCCGCCGGCCTTGGCTCCACACATGGATGTCTGTCCTTACGTTCGGGGGAGAGGGGTCAGCTGTCGGAGCCGAGCTCGACCGGCACGCCGACCAGCGAGCCGTACTCGGTCCAGGAGCCGTCGTAGTTCTTGACGTTGCTCTGGCCCAGGAGCTCGTGCAGGACGAACCAGGTGTGAGCGGAGCGCTCACCGATGCGGCAGTAGGCGATGGTGTCCTTCGACAGGTCCACGCCCGCGCCCTCGTAGATCTCCTTGAGCTCGTCGTCGGACTTGAAGGTGCCGTCGTCGTTGGCCGACTTCGACCACGGGATGTTGCGGGCGCTCGGGACGTGGCCCGGACGCTGCGACTGCTCCTGCGGGAGGTGGGCCGGGGCGAGCAGCTTGCCGGAGAACTCGTCGGGGGAGCGCACGTCGACCAGGTTCAGCGAGCCGATGGCGTCCACGACCTCGTCGCGGAAGGCGCGGATGGCGGTGTCCTGCGGCTTGGCCTTGTACTCGGTCTGCGCGCGGGTCGGCACCTCGGCGACCAGGTCGCGGGAGTCGAGCTCCCACTTCTTGCGGCCGCCGTCGAGCAGCTTGACGTCCTGGTGGCCGTAGAGCTTGAAGTACCAGTAGGCGTACGCCGCGAACCAGTTGTTGTTGCCGCCGTAGAGGACGACCGTGTCGTCGTTGGCGATGCCCTTCTCCGACAGGAGCTTCTCGAAGCCGGCCTGGTCGACGAAGTCACGGCGCACCGGGTCCTGGAGGTCCTGCTTCCAGTCGATCCGGATGGCGTTCTTGATGTGGTTCTTGTCGTAGGCCGAGGTGTCCTCGTCCACCTCGACGATGACCGTCTTGGGGTCGTCGATACGGGCCTGGACCCAGTCGGCGTCCACCAGGACGTCACTGCGGCTCATGTTCTCTCCTCCGGGGCAGTTGCGGCGGTACGGGCACGCTCATGACGCGGCGCCGCGCGGGCGTGCGGCGAGCGTACGGGCGAAGGTGCGGGAAGGCCCGGTTGACGGGCCGAAGAGGGGACCGGTCCATGGCGTGTGCGGACCACGGCCCGTTCAGACGGCGCGACAGAGCATGGCGGCGACGCGGCACAGGTCGACTGCCCGCCGCTTCGTGAGATCCGCCTGTCGCTTCATGGGTCCGATCGTAGGGACGGACAGGCGGGCATGTCACCGGCGTGTCGCATGATGAGACGTTATCGTCCGGGAAGTGAGATGAGAGAAGTGTGACCGGCTGGGAGGCGCGGTCGGAGGGCCCGGGGCGGGCAGGGGCGTCCATACGCGCGGATGTGATCGTCTCAGTGAATGGACCAGGGGCGTCATCGGACGCCCCTGGTACTGATCGCGTCAGCCCGTCAGCTGGACGTTGTTCCCCGCGACCGAGACGTCTATGCCGTCCTTGCTGGTCTCCACCTTGTCCAGCCGCATACCGGTGGGCAGTCCGTCGATCTTCCGCTCCATGTCGGCCTTCTCGCGCACCTTGTCCTCCCACTGGGGGATGCTGCCGCCCGGTATGGACTCGGCGTGCAGCCGGATGGTGTTGCCGTTCACGATGGTGACCTGGGAGTGGGCGGTGAGGCTGAAGCCCAGCAGACTGCCGGTGATCTTGACCTTGTTGGTGCCCGACGGGTCGTAGGCGACCGTGATCCCCGGACCGGCGGCCTGTGACAGGTCCGCGTAGCTGATGTGGGCCGAGCCGGTGGCGCGGTCGGCGCTGGCCGAGGAGAAGTTGCCCGAGATGCGGACGTTGTGCAGCTGGGCGTCGAGTTCGGTGACCCGGACGCTGCGGCCGTCCCCCGCGTCCGTCGTCAGCCCGTCCACGCCGACGTCGACTTCGTCCAGCTCCTTGCCCGCGACCTGGGTGAGGAACGGGAAGCCCTTGATCGAGACATTGGGCGTGGTGGTGAGGCCCTGTGAGCTCTTGATCTTGTCGGCGGCCTTCGACTCGGCCATGTACACCGCGATGCGGTCGGCGGCCACGAAGAGGCCGCCGAGTATCACGACGACGATCAGTGTGATGCGTAGTGCGCGCATGTGCGTGGGTCCCCCAGGCTCTCGCTCAGGCCCTCGCGCCTGAGGCTGCGAGCCTATCCGGAGCGGGTGAGCGGGAGCCGGGGAGTCAGCCCAGAGCGCGGCCGATCACATAGACCACGGGGGCGGCGGCCGCGAGCGGCAGCGCCACGCCGGCCGTCATGTGGACGAAGCGCGAGGGGTAGTCGTAGCTGGCCACCCGGTGCCCGATCAGCGCGCACGCCCCGGCCGCGAACCCGAGCAGGGCGGCGGCGGAGGTGCCCGTTCCGGTGAGCTGTCCGGCCCCGACCCCGGCGCCCGTGGCGGCGGCCAGCGCGACCACGACGGCGGCGGCGGTCGGCAGTGGCAGCGCCCGGACGAGCACGGCCGCGGCGACGGCGGCCGCCCCCACCACGACGGCGTCCGAGGACTCCGCGACGGCGGCCAGATGGCTGGCCGCGAGCACGGCGAGCGCCGTGGCCGCCACGGCGGCCGTAAGGCCGTACAGCCGCTCGTCCGGGGAGGCGTGGCTGCGCAGCTGGAGGATCAGCACCAGCAGCAGCCAGACGCCGATGGTGCCGATGACGACCGTCGGGGCGTGCGAGGGTTCGGTGGCGAGCAGGCCGACGTCGGCGGCCAGACCGCCTGCGAAGGCGAGCGCGATGCCCTGCCGGGCGGGCCACATGCCGTTCAGCCGGAACCAGCCGGCCGCCGTGACCGCCTGCAGCGCCGCCACCGCGACGGCGACCGCCGGGCGGCCCAGCGGCGCGGTGGCCGCGAGCAGGGCGGCGAGCACGGAGGTCAGGGCGGCGGGGACGAACCCCGGGTGGAGGATCTGCGGACGGCCCTCGGCCTTGGCCTTCTCGGCGGCGGTGAGCGGCCGGTCGGGCTGCGGGGCGGGCGGCTCGGCGGTCGCGGTCGCGGTCGCGGCGGCGGTCGCGGCGGGTGCGGCCCCCGGCGCGGTCTGTGTCTGTGCCTGGGCCTGCCCCGGCCCCGGGGCGGGTGCGTGGGCCTGGGGCGGCGCCTGGGCCGGGTCGGCGGGCTGGTACGGGCGCTGCTGCTGGTCCCAGCCCTGGGCGTACTGCCCCTGGTGGCCGGGGCGGCCCTGGTGCGCCTGCTGGCCCTGTTGCCCTTGGTAGCCATGGTGCCCTTGGTGCGTCTGCTGGCCCTGCTGCCCTTGGTGGCCCTGCTGGGCGGTGGCGTAGGGGTCCGCGTACGGCTGCTGCTGCGGGTGCTGGTACTGCGGCGGCTGGGCCTGCCCGTACCCCTGCTGCTGCGGATACCCCGCGTACCCCTGCCAGTCGGCCGACTGCTGGGCACCGTGGCCGTTGCCGCCGGGAGCGCCGTTGCCGCCGGGGCCGCCAAGGCTGCCATGGCCGCCGTACGGATGCGCGCTCTGGTCGTATCCCCCGTAAGGAGCCTCGTACGACCCGTACGGGGGATACGGCTGCTGCGGCTGCTGGCCCTGCGATCGCTGGCCCTGCTGCTGGTGAGGCTCGTGGGCGTGATGAGGCTCTTGGGGCTGGTGCGGCTCGTGGGGCTGGTGCGGCTGGTTGCTCATGAGCTCGGGGTTCACCCTCCTGCGAACGGCGGGAGCACCTCGACCGTGCCGCCCTCGGCGAGTTGGATCGTCTTGTGGTCACGGGTGCCGACCGGGGTTCCGTCCACCAGGAACGAACAGCGCAGCAGGACCCGCGCGAACTCCGGCCGCGCGGTGTGCCGCTGCCGCGCCGCGTCGAGCGCGTCCGCCAGTGTCCACGCGGTGTACGGCTCCTCCGCGGTACCGGCCGCGGCGCGGGCCGCGGCCCAGTACCGGATGGTCCCGGCGGGCGTGTTCATCATCGCCATCGCGATCCCTTTCCCGTCATCTGCCGCCTCCATGATGACGGGTGCGCGACCGCCGCTGGGACCACGCGCGGTTCGTCGAAAATACGGCCGGTTCGGGACGTGCGTCACTTAAGGTTTCGGTGTGCTGGTACGACTGATACGGGCATATCTGAGGCCCTATACCCGAACGATCACGCTGATCGTCTTATTGCAGCTGGTGCAGACCCTCGCCACCCTCTACCTGCCCGCGCTGAACGCGGACATCATCGACAGCGGGGTGGTGAAGGGCGACACCGGCTACATCCTCCGCGTCGGCGGGCTGATGATCGCCGTCACGTTCGTCCAGATCGTGTGTGCCGCGGGAGCCGTCTACTTCAGCGCCCGCACCTCCATGGCGCTCGGCCGCGATGTGCGCGCCGCCGTCTTCGAACGGGTGCAGTCCTTCTCCGCCCGGGAGATGGGCCACTTCGGGGCGCCGTCCCTGATCACCCGTACCACCAACGACGTCCAGCAGGTGCAGATGCTGTGCCTGATGGCGTTCACGCTGATGGTCTCGGCGCCGATCATGTGCGTCGGGGGTGTCGTCATGGCGCTCAACGAGGACGTTCCGCTGTCCGGGCTGCTCCTGCTCATCGTTCCGGCCCTGGGCCTCGTGGTCACGCTCATCGTCCGCCGGATGCGGCCGCTGTTCCGCGACGTCCAGCAGCGCATCGACACCGTCAACCGGGTGCTGCGCGAGCAGATCACCGGGATCCGGGTCATCCGCGCCTTCGTCCGCGACACCCATGAGCGCGACCGCTTCACCGCCGCCAACACCGGGCTGATGGATGTCTCGCTGCGCGCCGGGCGGCTGATGTCGATGATGTTCCCGGCCGTGATGCTGGTGGTGAACGTCTCCAGCGTGGCCGTCGTCTGGTTCGGCGGACACCGCATCGACAGCGGCGGGATGCAGGTCGGCGCGCTGACCGCGTTCCTCAGCTATCTGATGCAGATTCTGACGTCCGTGATGATGGCCACGTTCATGTTCATGATGGTGCCGAGGGCCGAGGTGTGCGCCGAGCGCGTCCAGGAGGTGCTGGACACCGAGACCAGCGTCGTACCGCCGCTGGTGCCCGTCGCGCCCGCGCCCGCCGACGCCGGACGGGGGCTGCTGGAGCTGCGGGGCGTGGAGTTCCGCTACCCCGGTGCCGACGAGCCCGTGCTGCGCGACATCTCGCTGACCGCGAGGCCCGGCCGGACCACCGCGGTCATCGGCTCCACCGGCAGCGGCAAGTCGACCCTGATCGGGCTGGTGCCGCGGCTGTTCGACGCCACCGACGGCAGCGTCCACCTCGACGGGGTGGACGTGCGCGACCTCGACCCCGAGGTGATGACCCGGACCATCGGGCTCGTCCCGCAGAAGCCGTACCTCTTCGCCGGCACCGTCGCCTCCAACCTGCGGTACGGCGACCCCGGCGCCACCGACGAGGAGCTGTGGCGGGCCCTGGAGACCGCCCAGGCACGGGAGTTCGTGGAGTCGATGGAGGGCGGTCTCGACGCCCCGATCGCCCAGGGCGGGACCAATGTGTCCGGCGGTCAGCGGCAGCGGCTGGCGATCGCCCGCGCCCTCGTCCGCAAGCCGTCCGTCTACCTCTTCGACGACTCCTTCTCCGCGCTCGACTACGCCACCGACGCCCGGCTGAGGGCGGCGCTCGCGGACGAGACGGACAACGCGACGGTCGTCATCGTCGCCCAGCGGGTGTCCACCATCCGGGGCGCCGATCTGATCGTGGTCCTCGACGCGGGACGGATCGTCGGCGCCGGAACCCACGGTGAGCTGATGGCCGGCAACGAGACCTACCGCGAGATCGTGCTCTCCCAGCTCACCGAGGAGGAGGCGGCATGAGCGGCCCCACGGCCCCCCGCAGGGGTCCGGCGCCCGCCGCCGGGCCCGGGCGCTTCATGGGCGGACAGCCCACCGAGCGGTCCATGGACTTCCGCGGCTCCGGCCGCCGGCTGCTGGCCCGGCTCCGCCCCGAGCGCGGGATCGCCCTGCTCGTGCTCGCGCTGTGCACGGTCAGCATCGGTCTTTCGGTCGCGGGCCCGAAGATCCTCGGCGAGGCCACCGACCTGATCTTCGCGGGCATCGTCGGACGGCAGCTGCCCGACGGCGTCAGCAAGGAGCAGGCCGTCCAGTGGCTGCGCGACAGGGACCAGGGCACGGTCGCCGACATGGTCGCCTCCATGGACGTCACGCCGGGCCAGGGCGTCGACTTCCACGCGGTCGGCATGGTGCTGCTGTGGGTCACGGCGTTGTACGTGGCCGCCTCGCTCCTCAACCTGTTCCAGGCGCGGGTGGCGACCGTCGTCGTCCAGCGCGCTGTCTTCCGGCTGCGCGAGGACGTCGAGCACAAGCTGGCCCGGCTGCCGCTTTCGTACTTCGACAAGCAGTCACGCGGCGAGGTGCTCTCCCGCGCCACCAACGACATCGACAACATCCAGCAGACGCTGCAGCAGACCCTCAGCCAGATCATGGCCTCGCTGCTGACGATCGTGGGCGTGCTGTCGATGATGTTCTGGATCTCGCCGCTGCTGGCGCTGGTGGCGCTGATCACCGTTCCGGTCTCGGTGTGGGTGACCACGCGCATCGGCAAGCGCGCCCAGCCGCAGTTCGTCGCCCAGTGGAAGACCACGGGCAAGCTCAACGCCCATATCGAGGAGATGTACACCGGCCATGCGCTGGTGAAGGTCTTCGGGCGGGAGGAGGAGTCCGCGCAGGCGTTCCGGGAGCAGAACGACAAGCTCTACGCGGCCGGCTTCCGGGCCCAGTTCATCTCCGGCCTCATCCAGCCGTCGATGATGTTCATCGGCAACCTCAACTACGTGCTGGTGGCCGTGGTCGGCGGGCTCCGGGTGGCCTCCGGCGCGCTGTCGATCGGCGATGTCCAGGCGTTCGTCCAGTACTCCCGGCAGTTCAGCCAGCCGCTCACCCAGGTGGCCTCCATGGCCAACATGGTGCAGTCGGGCGTGGCCTCCGCGGAGCGGGTCTTCGAGCTGCTGGACGCGCCGGAGCAGAGCGCGGAGCCGGTGGACGCGCGGCGGCCGGAGGCGGTGCGGGGGCAGGTGGCGTTCGAGGAGGTCTCCTTCCGCTACCAGCCGGACACACCGCTCATCGAGCGTCTGTCGCTGTCGGTGCGGCCGGGCCAGACCGTGGCCATCGTCGGGCCGACCGGCGCCGGGAAGACCACGCTGGTCAACCTGCTGATGCGGTTCTACGAGGTCAGCGGCGGGCGGATCACGCTGGACGGGGTGGACATCGCCGCGATGTCACGGGAGGAGCTGCGCTCCCACATCGGGATGGTGCTCCAGGACACCTGGCTCTTCGGCGGGACGATCGCCGAGAACATCGCGTACGGGGCGGAGGGGGCGAGCTTCGAGAGGATCGTGGAGGCGGCGAGGGCCACCTATGTGGACCGCTTCGTGCGGATGCTGCCGGACGGCTACGACACGGTGATCGACGAAGAGGGCTCCAACGTCAGCGCCGGTGAGAAGCAGCTGATCACGATCGCGCGGGCGTTCCTGTCGGAGCCGTCGATCCTGGTGCTGGACGAGGCCACCAGCTCGGTCGACACCCGCACCGAGGTCCTCATCCAGCGGGCGATGGCCTCGCTGCGCAGCGGCCGCACCAGCTTCGTGATCGCCCACCGGCTGTCGACCATCCGGGACGCGGACGTGATCCTGGTGATGGAGTCGGGGCGGATCGTGGAGCAGGGCTCACACGACGCGCTGCTCGCGGCGGGCGGCGCGTACGCGCGGCTCTACGCGTCCCAGTTCGCGGAGCCGGTGGCGGAAGCCGAATAGGCGATTCGCTCGGGGAGCTCAGGGAGAGGATTCAGGCGTGGGCCGCGGCCCAGTCGGCGATGCGGGTCAGCAGTTCGGGGGAGGCGGCCGTCTCGGCGTGGCCGTAGCCCGGCTCGATCCACAGCTCCGAGGTGGCCGGGTCCGCCGCCGACGCCAGCATCCGCGGATGGTCCAGCGGGAAGTACGGGTCCCGGTCGCCGTGCACGATCAGCAGCGGCGTCGGCGCGATCAGCGGCGCCGCGGCCACCGGGGACAGCGGATCGACGGCCCAGCCGCGGGGGTCGATCCTGGTGCGCAGCCCGTAGCGGGAGACCAGCCGCCCCGCCGGCCGGGTGACCGCCCAGTGGAGCCGCCGCATGGGGGCGGTGCCCCGGTAGTACCAGCGGGCGGGTGAGCTCACCGCGACCACGGCATCGGGCGCGGCGCCGTCGGCCGCCCCGGTGAGGGCGTCGGCCGCGCCGGTGAGGGCGTCTGCCGCCCCGGTGAGGACATCTGCCGCCCCGGCGAGGACGTCTGTCACCTCGCCGGGCGCGCTGGACATGGCGTCCGTGCGCCCCTGCGAGCGCCCTGTGCGCTCCCCCTGGTGTACGTCGTGCAACGGCTGGATTTCATCGGTTTTCCCCTGGAGCGCCGCCTGCCGGATCACCACCGAGCCGCCCATCGAGAAGCCGACCGTGGCGACCCGCCGGTGCCCGAGCCGGCGCGCCCAGCGCACCGCGGCGGCCAGGTCCAGCACCTCGCGGTCGCCGACCGTGGACCGTCCGCCGGACCGCCCGTGGCCCCGGAACGAGAACGTGATCACGGCCGTACGCTGGCGAAACGCCATGGCCACCCGCCGCAGCGCGGGGCGCTCCAGGGCGCCGGAGAAGCCGTGTCCGACCACCAACGCGAGCTGCTCGGAGGGTTCGCCGCCGGGCTCCGGGGAAGGCTCGTAGCGCGCCTCGATCGAGACCCCGTCATCGGTCAGCAGCATGGCCCGTCGCTCTCCCGCGATGACCGCGGAAGGACAACGGGGAGCAGATCGAGCCTCTCCGGCGCATGTCATGTGGGTTATTCTGTCGTGAAGAGGATCCGGGCAACGTAGCCCCCGGGTCCTTTTGTGCTTTCAGGGCGGGGGTGCGCGTTTGAGCGCACCGTCGCTCCAAGGGCGCCGAGCGTGACCGTACGAAGTAGTAGCCGCAGACTCCCCCGGGCACGGCCTGGGAGGTGCCCCTCTCGCAAGGGACCGAGGAGGAACCGACGTAATGGGCGAGCGAAGCGCGCACAACCTCGAGAAGACGGCCGGGGCAGGTGATGGACGATGAGTTCCCTCCTGCTGCTGACCAACGCACTCCAGCCCTCCACGGAGGTGCTCCCCGCCCTCGGCCTGCTGCTGCACAGCGTGCGGGTGGCCCCCGCCGAAGGGCCCGCCCTGGTGGACACCCCGGGCGCCGACGTCATCCTGATCGACGGCCGCCGCGATCTGCCGCAGGTGCGCAGCCTGTGTCAGCTGCTGCGGTCCACCGGCCCCGGCTGTCCGCTGATCCTGGTGGTGACCGAGGGCGGGCTCGCCGCCGTCACCGCCGACTGGGGCGTCGACGACGTCCTGCTGGACACCGCGGGCCCGGCGGAGGTCGAGGCCCGGCTGCGGCTGGCCATGGGCCGCCAGCAGATCACCACCGACGACAGCCCGATGGAGATCCGCAACGGCGATCTGTCGGTCGACGAGGCCACCTACAGCGCCAAGCTCAAGGGTCGTGTGCTCGATCTCACATTCAAGGAGTTCGAGCTGCTGAAGTACCTCGCCCAGCACCCCGGCCGGGTCTTCACCCGGGCGCAGCTGCTGCAGGAGGTCTGGGGCTACGACTACTTCGGCGGCACCCGCACCGTGGACGTCCACGTCCGGCGGCTGCGCGCCAAGCTGGGCCCGGAGCACGAGTCCCTGATCGGCACGGTGCGGAACGTGGGCTACCGCTTCGTCGCGCCGGAGAAGGTCGAGCGCGCCGCGGAGGAGGCCCGGGCCAAGGCGGCGGCACGGGACGACGCGGCGGGTGGCGCGGCGCGGGGCGAGCGCCCCGACCGGGCGGGCGGCTCCGCGGGCGCTGCCAGCTCCGCGGGCTCCGCGGGCTCCGCGGGCTCCACGGGCTCCGCGGCGAAGGCCGCTGCCGCACGACCGGCCAACAGCTAGCTGGACCCGCGTAGACTTCGCGCGTGGCCAAGGTGACGCGGGATGATGTGGCAAGGCTTGCGGGAACGTCGACCGCGGTCGTCAGTTACGTCATCAATAACGGACCCCGGCCGGTCGCCCCGGCCACGCGCGAGCGGGTGCTCGCCGCGATCAAGGAGCTGGGCTACCGGCCGGACCGGGTCGCGCAGGCGATGGCGAGCCGCCGGACCGATCTCATAGGGCTGATCGTGCCGGACGCGCGGCAGCCGTTCTTCGCGGAGATGGCGCACGCCGTCGAGCAGGCGGCCGCCGAGCGCGGAAAGATGGTGCTGGTCGGCAACTCCGACTACCTGGACGAGCGCGAGGTGCACTATCTGCGCGCCTTCCTGGGGATGCGGGTGTCCGGGCTGATCCTCATCAGCCAGGGCCCGAGCGAGAACGCGGCGGCGGAGATCGAGGCGTGGGACGCCCGGGTGGTGCTGCTGCACGAGCGGCCCGAGGCGATCGACGACGTGGCGGTGGTGCTGGACGACGTCGGCGGCGCGCAGCTCGCGGTGCGGCACCTGCTGGAGCACGGCCATGACTACGTGGCCTGCCTCGGCGGCACCGAGATAACCCCGACCGTCGGCGACCCGGTCACCGACCACGTCGAGGGCTGGCGCCGCGCGATGCACGAGGCGGGGCGGCCCACGGACGGACGGCTCTTCCAGGCCCCTTACAACCGGTACGACGCCTATAAGGTCGCGCTCGACCTGCTCGCCGGCCCCGACCGGCCCCCGGCGATCTTCTGCGCCACCGACGACCAGGCATTCGGGGTGCTGCGGGCGGCGCGCGAGTTGCGGATCGATGTTCCCGGGGAGCTGGCGGTGGCCGGTTTCGACGACGTGAAGGAAGCCCACCTCACCGACCCCCCGCTCACCACGGTCGGCTCCGACCGCCCCGCGATGGCCCGCGCCGCGGTCGACCTGGTCCTGGACGACGGCGTCCGCCTCTCCGGCTCCCGCCGCGAACGGGTCAAGCAGTTCCCGTCCGCGCTGGTGGTCCGCCACTCCTGCGGCTGCGCGTAGCGCTGCGCGCTTCTGACCCGGGCCGGGGCCCTGGCCCCGGCGCCCCTGTTGTCTTCGCCGCCTGGCGGGGGCGGGAGGGGAGCAGCCCGCCGCGGGCGTCAAGATCGGTCGGGCAGCCCGCCTGCCAAGGGCCCAACGCTGCGGGAGCGGGCCGGGGCCCGGCAGGTCCGAGGGCCAGCCCTCATCGAGTCGTCGGCCCGGAGGGGCCTTATGTCGGGCATACCGACTTCTGGTGGGGTTCTTAGCGGGCACTCAGGGGACTCTCATACTCCGGCCGCACAGTCATAGACATGACGGACAGCACACGCCGCAGCGGCGCAGACGAGCCCTATCCCTACGCGTACGGTGGCGGTGCGGGGTATCCCGATCCGCCCGCGTACCAGCCTCAGCAGCCGGTCACCACACCGTCCGGGATCACCGTATGGCCGGGCGACGGCAGTGGCG